>CAIPHQ010000408.1 GCA_903864895.1 uncultured Rhodospirillales bacterium | reverse complement strand
GCACTTCGCCGAGGATGATGCGGTCGGGGCGCATACGCAGCGCGTTGCGCAGCAACTCACGCTGGCGGATTTCGCCATTGCCTTCCAGATTGGGCGGCCGGGTTTCCAGCCGCACCACATGCGGCTGCTGCAACTGCAATTCGGCCGCGTCCTCGATGGTCACGATACGCTCATCGTGGTCGATCATCTTGCTCATGGCGTTGAGCAAGGTGGTCTTGCCCGAGCCGGTGCCGCCCGCTATCAGGATGTTAAGGCGGCATTTGGCGGCGATTTCCAGCAGCGTGGCCAGCCCCGGCACCAGCGTGCCGTTGGCGGTCATCTGGGTAAAATCCGGCCGCTTGCGGGAGAATTTACGAATCGAGATCGACGGGCCGTCCAACGCGATGGGCGGAAACACCACATTGATACGGCCGCCGTCTTTCAGGCGGGCGTCGACCATCGGACTCGATTCATCGATGCGGCGGCCCACCGAGGTGGCGATCTTGCGGGCCACCGAGGCGACATGTTCTGAATCGCGGAACTTCACGTTGGTGCGCACCAGCTTGCCGCCGCGCTCCACGTAAATGCTGTACGGGCCGTTCACCATGATGTCGGTTACAGCGTCATCGGCCAGCAGCGATTGCAGCGGGCCGAAGCCGATCATGTCGTTGGTAAGCTCGTCGGCGAGATCGGCTTCCTCAGCCGCCGACAATTCCCACCGCTCGGTCTCGGCGATGGTGTGAATGATGCCGGCCAGCTGCAACTGCAACTGCGCCGGAGTCAGGTCGGCGGCAACTGCGGTGTCGATCTGTTCCAGCACGCGGCGGCGCAGGCCAGACACCCGCTCCTCACGGCGGCGTACCGAAGCGTCCGGTGCGGCAGGCGGGGGCGGCGGGGGTGGCGGCGGCACGGCGGACGGAACCGGCATCGGGCCAGACGAAGGCGCAGCAGCAGCCGCAGCTTCCTGAGCCGGGGACATCGGTGCAGGTGCAAGGATCGAAGGGGACAGGTCCCGGCGGCCAAAAGCCCTCATTTGCGGAACATCCTTTCAAGCCACGACCCAGACGAAGACTTCTGCTCCACGCCTGAAATTTCCTGCACCAGCGGCGCGAGCGCGCGCCGCAGGGGTTCGCATTCGCGCACCGCAGGCACGCCAAGTTGTTCGGCGTTCAGAATTTGCTTGCCCAGTTCGGGAATAACCACGTCCGGCGCGGCAGCCAGCCCCTTGGTCAGCAAGGCCATTTCCAGCCCGCCGGGCATACCGGCACGGTTGATGACGGTAAATGAGTTGTCCTTGCCCGCAACCGAGGAGATCAGCGTGCGCATCGCCAGTGTATTGCGTACGCTCACCAGATCGGGGCCGCAGACCAGCACGGTCAGATTGGCTTCGGCCAGCAGCGCGCGCATTTCGGGTGGCGGCGGCGTCGGCATGTCGATGATGACGAAGTTGGAGCGCTGCCGCAGCAGGTCCACCACGCGGACCACAGCGGTTTCGTTCAGTTCCACCGTCACGTCGAACGGCTCTTCGGCGGCGATCACCCGCAACCGGTCGTCCACCACGGCCGATACACGGTCCAGGAACAACCCGTCCGCGCGGCCCGGCGCTTCCAGTGCGGTGCGCAGACCGGGGCTTGGCTTGGTGCCCATCAGCAGCGCCACGGCACCCGCCTGCATGTGCAGATCGAGCAGGGCCACATGGGTGTGCGCCAGCGTGGCCAGATGCGAGGCCACGTTCACTGCCAGCGTCGTCGCCCCAACGCCGCCGCGCGCGCCGCAGAACAGGATGGCGCGTCCGCCCCGGCTTGGCGCGGTGAAGCTGGCCGAGCCCACGATATGCGGCCCGAACAGCCGGGTCACGCTTCCACGGGTCAGCGGCTTGGGCAGGTATTCCGCCACGCCCAAATCGTTGACCAGCGCGCGGTAGAACGAGATGTCGGTGTTATCGCCCACCACCAGCACGCGCAGGTTCGGACGGCAGACACGCGCCAGATTGTCCAGATCGCGCATCGGCTCGCTCGACCCCGACACGTCCACAATCAGCACGCCGTCCACGGCCTCTTTCTCCAGCACGGAGATGGCCATGTTGATGGTGCCGCGGCGCACGCGCAGGCTGTCGGTAAAATCGCGCAAGCTGCTGCGCAGAGCCGACTCGCTCTGCTCGTCGCCGACAATCGCCAGCACGGTGGTGCTGGTGGCCCCGGAACTCAAACTTGCAGGAAAGTCGCCCACGTTTCTGCTGATACCTTCCAAAAAGGCCGCTTAGTTGCCGCCGCCAGTTCCAGCCCCGCCTGCACCGCCCTGAGCGCCGACGGCGTTGGTTGACCCTTCCGTGATCAGCCCGCGGCGCTTGTCATCCACCAGCCGTTGCACCGCCGGAACCGCGCTGTTGCCCGTTGTACCGGCCGCAGCATCACCTTCCACTAAATCGTGCGGATTGGCAACCATAACGCGCAAATTAGCGTCATTTAGTCCTTTGGACTGCCACGTGCCGGGTGCCTCATATGGGTCACGGTCGCAGGCGGTGAGCCCGGCAAGCAGCAACAGTGCGGAAAACCTACGAAACATTGCTCACCTCAGGATAAAGCCGGCGTCAATTTGCGGCGTCACCGAGCCGGCTCCGCCCGCAATCTGCCGTCCGTGCAGGATCCGCTCGAGATCAGTTGGCGGTTTGAAACCATCGGTCGGCGCCTGCAACTTGCTTGGGGAGGAGGCGGGCACAACCACATAAGGCGTCACGATGATCACCAGTTCAGTATCTTCTCTCTGGAACGAGTTGGACTTGAACAGCGTTCCCAGCACCGGCACGTCCTGAAAGCCCGGCAAACCGCTCATGTCGTCCAGCGTGGTTTTCTTGAGCAGACCGGCGATCGCGAAGCTTTGCCCGCTGCCCAGTTCGATGGTGGTCTCGGCCCGGCTGACCGACAAGGCCGGAATTTTCAGAGTGCCGCCGGACAGCGGAATGTTGATCGCGCCGGAGTCCGTCAAACTACTGACTTCGGGCCGCACCCGCAGGTTGAGCCGGTTGGAGGCCATCACCGTGGGCACCACCGACAAACTCACGCCGAACTGCTTGAATTCGATGGTCACCGTGGTGCCGCCATTGCCCGTGCTGCCACCCACCGGCACCGGGAACTCACCGCCCGCGAGGAAACTCGCCGTTTCGCCCGACAACGCGGTCAGGTTCGGCTCTGCCAGGATTGTCACCAACTGGTCGGCCACCAGCGCGTCAATAATGCTGTTGATGTCCGTGGTGTTGCTGCCGAAACCGCCACCAATGTAATTTGGAGTCTGGCCGTTGGCTGCTGTCAGCCCCAACGTCGTGAACGGGCTGATCGCGCCCGCCGCTGCTGCACCGGTCAGCATGCCGAAGCGCCAGCCGCCGTTGTTGATCAGCGCCTGCCAGTGAAAGCCAAGCTCACGAGTGATGGTGCGGGAGATTTCGGCGAACCGCACCCGCACATTCACCTGAATGCTCGACAGCACCAACAACTGGTCGATCACCACCGCCTTTTCGCCGCCGGTATACGAACGGGCAATCGCCACCGCTTCCTGGGCCGCCGCTGGTGTCGGCACGATGCCAGTGATGACCAAGTCCTTGTTGGCCGCCAGAACCTTGATATCCCGCGCGCCCCGCACCGCCTGCATGATTGCTTCACGCACGGCAGCAGGGTTCGCGCTGGTCCCGCCATCGCCCGTTCCCACCGGCGCGGCAACCGCTGCCGCCGGTTTCGTGCCGCCGCCGACAGTTACCTCAAACTGGCTGATCGTATCACCCGCCGCATTGGTCGCCACGATGGTCGTGACGCCAGCGGCGGCACCGATGACGAATAGCCGGGTGGGTGACGCCGGTTGCACGCGCGCGATGGAAGGGTCCGCCGCAATCACCGATGCCGCCGGTTCCGGCAGTTGCAACATCTGGCCACGGCCCGTTTCGATGGTGACATGCTGTGGCACCACAGGCCGCTCTGCGGCGGTAGGCGCCGCGGCATCAGGCGTGCCGATGGCCTGCACCTGTGGCGCAGCGTCAGGGGTCTGCGCCAGCGCCCGCCACGGCGCGGCGGTGGCAACACAGAAACACAAACCCAGGCGGACGAGCAGCAAAGTACGGCGGCTCATTGAAACGTGATCTCCTCGCGCCGGTCGCCCTGTATCAGCCGCATATGTGTACCCGTGCGGCGCGTGCTGGCCGACAGTTCCGGAGACACATCGCCGCCAAACACTGTCTTGACGCCAGCCTGCGCCGATCCGTTCGGCGCAACCTCCACCGCACGCACGGCCAGCGCCAGATGGCCCATGCGCCCGGCGACGGTCACACGCTCGGCCTGATCCACCGCCACCTGCAACGTGATGGTATGCGCCACCCGGCCCACCCCTTCCCCACCGCTGGCCGGAATTCCGCCTTCGGTAATCTGCTGATCCACGGCGATCACCCGCACGTCGGTCAGCACCGTTTCGCCAAACACCCGCCGTGACAGCGGTACCTGCTGACCGTCCATTTCTTGTGTCAAAATCACATCCACGCGATCACCGGGCCAGATAAGGCCGGAGACGCCGGTCACTGCGTCCACCGGAATCGAGACCGCGCGCGTTCCGGGGTCCAGCACCGCCGCCAGAAACCCGCGGTCGCGGGCGCGCAGAATGTCCGCACGGGTCACCGCCATCCCGGGATCGATGAAGTGGCGCAGCAACGCGCCGCGAATTTCGATGCGAATCTCGGGGGTATCAGGCAGCGAACCGGCGGGGGCATCGCGTTGCGGCATGGCCTTCGGCGTGAAATCCTCATCACGGATCAGCATGCCGGGCGATAACGGGCGGGCCGCCACCAGCACGTTCAGCTGTACAGGTGGCGGCGGCGGCGCTTCCGCTTGCACTTCCGGCGCGGGCGCGCGCCCAACTTGAAAGGCCAGCAGGGCCAAGGCCAGGGCTGCCACCAATGCAAGCGGGATCAGAATGATGCGCAACGACACGTTATTGGCGTCCGATCAGGTCCACGAGGGTCAGGCACCCGCCAGCAGCGATGGCAACGCCATAAGGCAATGGCCCCCGCCTGCGGATACGCCGACGTTCTATAACATAAACGCGTGATAGCAAATTGGAACGTCCCGGCAAGCGAGCGATTGCGGGAAGCAAGCGCATTGCCAGATAGGCTGCGGATAGAATGCCGCCCGCCAATGCTGTCAAAAAAACGAACCGATACGTATCCCAGGGGGAAAAGCAAAGCGCCATTGCCACGGCCAGCTTGACATCACCGCCGCCCAGCGCCCGGCGCGAATAGATCAGCATCAAGATCAAAAACAACACCGCGGATGCAGCCAGCGTCTCGCCTAGCGCCTGCAGACCCATCGACACCCGCCAGCCCAGACCAACGACGGCAATGGACGCAGCAATACCGTTGGGGATGATCCGGCTGGCAACGTCGCGCCAAGCAGCGGCCAGCAACAAGACGATAATAAGAGCCGCGACCGCCATCGTCACCCGCACTCTCCCATCGCGCCACCGGGACATTTGCCCCGCCGGGAAGATAGCCGTCGGCACCAAACGCGATCGAGCCACCGGCATAAAATTTGTTAATTTACATACCGCCCAAAAACCGCGACATAAATGAACAATGTCCATCCCTTTAACGAACCAAGGCCGCTGCCCGGCGAAAACCCACCGGAGAGCGGCCAAGGTCTCTCTGCACAGCGTGCCGCCCGGCAAGTCTGGCCAGGGGGCGCGCGCCACAATCCAGTCGATTACAGGCTGGAGTTCACGGTGCTGAAGATCGAGGACAGCTTGCCGCTGATGGTGGACATGAAGCCAGCGATCGCGACGATCGTCGCGGCGGCAATCATGCCGTATTCCATGGCGGTCACGCCGGCTTCGTCGTTGAACAGCTTGGAGACGAGCTTCTGGATGGTCTGCATGGTCTTGGTCCTTGTTGGAAAGTGAATGAGTAGCGTGTTGGCTTCTCGGATGGTGACCCGCTAGAACCGCTTCCAGCGCCTCAACCCCACCGACACCCCCCTTATGCCGGAATGCGTTCGCTGACGCAAGCACCAAATTTGGATAAACGACATTTTTTTGCGTTGTAAATCGCCGCCGCCGTTTTCATGCCCCTCGGGGTGCATCCCGGGACAGATCGACGACATAAGCATGCGAATCACGGATTTTGTGACACGGCCTCTTGCTGTTGCGGATTAACAACTGTATGTTAAACCGCGTGTTTCATGTGCAGCGGCGGGAATGGCCCGTGGCAGCCAGCCATGCGAGAGATGACAGACGACCGGATGAGCGGCACGGACATGCAGCGAACTCAGCGCAACAGGGTTGAAGCCCCCCGTTTGGCAGGCGGCGTGGTGGCACGGGCTGCGGCCCGGTTGCGGCGCGACCGGAAGGGCGTGGCCGCGCTGGAATTCGCGCTGGTCGGGCCGTTGATGTTCATGGTGCTGTTGGGCATCTTCATCCTCGGCCTGGCGGTGAGCAATTACCAGATTCTGACCAATGCCGCGATCCAGGGCGCGCTGGCGCTGTCCTTGGCGAGAGGTTCCAGCACCGCTTACACAACGGCATTGAACGCCATTAACACTGCGGCCGGAACGCTCACCACGGGCAGCATCACGACAACCATGACGGTGAACGGCACAGCCTGCACTTCCAGCAGCTGCACGGTCAGCACCGCCGGTGTCGTGGCCACGGTCACGCTGTCCTATCCGTGCAACATGGTAATTTACGGATACAACTACGCGGGCGGGACATGCTCGCTCAGCTCGTCGTCGTCGAATGTCGTTCAATAACCAGGAAACCACTCCGCAAACAGGGATCGGTGCAATGATCACAAAGTTCCGCCAGTTGTGGCGAGACCGCCGCGGCGTCTCCTCGATTGTGCTGGCCGTCTCGGCCATGTCGATTCTGGGCACGGCCGGTATCGCCATCGACGTGGGGCTGGCCTACGCTGCCAAGCAGCAGTTGGTGGCGAGCACGCAGGCGGCCGCCCTGTCGGCGGCCTATACCTGGGCGTCCACGGGCAGCGAGTCCAGCGCCCGGACAGCCGGTGAGTCATGGCACACGGCCCATGCGGTGCCGATGGTAACCGGCGTGACAGCGACGGCATCCACAAGCTGCGTGACCGCCACGGCGGCAAATGGGTTGCCGAACTGCACGTCCACGGCCCCGAACGTCATCTCGGTCAAGCAGGTCGCCACCGCCAAGGCTTACCTGTTCCCGGTATTCGGCATTAACAATTTCAGCATCTCCGCCACCACCATGGTCAGCAAGGCGGGCGGGTCGTCCCAGCCGCTGAACATCGTGTTCATCCTCGACGCCACCGGGTCGATGAGCAACACGGACGGCACCGGATGCACTGTCCCCGGCATCACCAGCCCCACCAAGTTCCAGTGCGCCATGTATGGCGTGCAGTTGGTGCTGAAGCAGCTGGTCACGCCGCAGGACCAGGTGGAACTGCTGGTGTTCCCGCCGATGAACAAGACCTTCGTGCCCTGCGCCACCAGCTATCCATCGACGGTGAAGTACTGGTCCACCGGCGCGATCTACCAGATCGCCAGCACCTCGTTCGACACCGGCTACAAGGCTGGCGCCAGCACGCTGTCGGTGACCAACCCGATCGTCAAGGCCGTGGGCAACAACGCCACGTCTCTGGCAGGCTGCCTGCAGAACAAGGGCGGCGTCGGCACCTACTACGCCGAAGTGCTCAAGGTAGCGCAAACCAAACTGGCCGCACTTGGTAACAACAACGCCCAGAATGTCATCATCTTCCTGTCCGACGGCGCGGCCAACGCCGATTCGTCCGGCATGGACTCGGTCTATTACAACCAGACCAAATACTCGCAGAACCAGTGCGCGGCCGGGGTGCAGGCGGCAGACGCCGCAGCAACCGCCGGTACCTGGGTGTATTCCATCGCCAATGAGGCGGCGACCACCAACAGCAGTTCCGGCTGCCCGACGCCGGATACCTACACGCCCTGCACCGCGATGCAGGCGATCGCGTCGGACAACTCGAAGTTCTTCTCCACCAGTTCGACCTGCGTCATCTCCGGCAGCCCGAACACGTTTACCAGCCTGTCCTCGGCCTTCCAGCAGATCGCAGTCACGCTGTTCAAGCCCCGCATCATCTCCAGCCTGTAATTGAACTGACGGGCGGGGCGCCCAAAGCGCCCCGCCCCATCGGGCTGCATTGGCAGCCAAGCGCCGCCTTGCGGCCGCACGGGTCCCAAGGCATACTTCGCCGCCGCCCTGCGGGGCGGACCGCGATTCGGAACATGGCAGGGCCAACAGCGTGAACGTCAGCAATATGCCCCGGCCGCAACGCCGGGCAGGCGAACAGCCGTGACAGCCAGTACCGCACCCGGCGGTTCAGTGCGGCGCGGTAAGCTGCGCGACGCCGCGTGGCTGACAGCGCAGCGCGTGACCGCCTATGGCTGGGTTCTGCTGGTGCTTGAACTGGCATTGCTGGCGTTTCTGACGGCCGGCACCTACGAGTTGATCGTGCCGCTGGAGCGGCCGGTTTCCACCGATTATGTCAGCTTCTATGCCGCCGGGGCGCTGGCCGATGCGGGCACGCCTGCCCTGGCCTACAACTATGATGCCCACTACGCCGCGCAGCAGCAGGCGGCACAGCCGGGCATCGTCTATAACTACTTCTTCTATCCGCCGGTGATGCTGCTGCTGTGCGGCGTGCTGGCGTGGCTGCCCTATCTGCTGTCGTTCTTCGTATTCCAGTTCAGCGGTCTGGCCCTGTTCGTGGCGATGGCGCGCGGCATTCTGGCCAAGCCCGGCTGGTCCTGGCTGCCGCCGCTGCTGGCCTCCCCCGCCGGGTTTTACGTGTTCGGACTGGGCCAGAACTCGTTCCTGTCGGCCGCATTGTTCGGCGGCGCCACGCTGGTGGTGGACCGCAGGCCGTGGCTGGGCGGCCTGCTGTTCGGCCTGCTCTGCTACAAGCCGCATTTCGGACTGCTGATTCCCATCGCATTGCTGGCCGGGCAGCACTGGCGCGCGCTGGCCTCTGCCACGCTGACCGTGCTGGGGCTGGTGGCGGCCAGCGTGGCACTGTTCGGCGTGCAGACGTGGAAGGCGTTCTTCGAGACCTTCGCCACCTCACCCGCCATCTACGAATCGGGCCGCATCACGCTGGCCGGGTTCGTCAGCGTGTTTGGCGGCGCGCGCGTCACCGGCCTGCCACCGAGTGCTGCCTATGCCATTCAGGCAGCGTCGGCCCTGGTGGTGGCCGGGCTGGTGGCCTGGGCCTGGTACCGCCGCTGCTCCATCGAAGTGCGGGCCGCGATGCTGATCGCGGGCACGTTCCTCGCGGTGCCGCTGGCGCTGGTTTACGACCTGACCATCGTGGCCGGCGCCGGGCTGTGGCTGGTGCGCGCCGGACGGCGGGACGGGTTCCTGCCATATGAAAAAATGCTGCTGGTGCTTGCGTTTCTGGTGCCGGTGATGTCCCGCGGGGCGGCGCTGCAACTGTATCTGCCGGTCGGCGTGCTGGGCGCACTGATCCCGATGGCGCTGGCCGTGCGCCGCGCGCTGCGGGAACGGCGCGGTACAGCCGCCGCGTGACCGGCGCGCGACTCGCCGGGGTCTGGCTGGCCGCCTGCGCGCTGGTGGTCTCGCCGTTGCTATGGGCCGCCATTCCGCCGCTGGTGGACTACCCGAACCACCTCGCCCGCGCGTGGATTCTCACCCATGCGGCGAGCGTGCCGGAGTTGGCCGCCAATTACGTGGTGAACTTTCGCGTGCTGCCCGATCTGGCGATGGATGGCGGCATGTTGCTGCTGTCGCATCTGCTGCCGTTCGAGGTGGCCGGGCGGGTGTTCATCGCACTCGCCATGCTGTCCCCGGTGGCCGGAACGGTGGCGCTGCACCACGCCCTGCATGGCCGCGTCGGCCTGTGGCCGCTGGCCGCCCTGCTTGCGGTTTACAACACCATATTTTTCTGGGGGTTTCTGAGCTGCCTGTTCAGCATCGGCATGGCGCTGTGCCTGTTCGCCGGTTGGGTGGCCACGCGAACGTGGCCGGTGGCGTTGCGCGTGGTGCTGTTCGCGCCCGCCGCCATGCTGCTGCTGCTGGGGCATCTGTTCGCATTCGGGCTGTATGGGCTGCTGGTGGCCAGCTTCGAACTCGGTGAACTGATCGGCCGGCGGCGATTCGTGCGCGCCGGCCTGCTGCGCGCACTGGCGCTGGGGCTGCAATTCGTCCCGGCGCTGGCGCTGTTCTGGCTCAGCCTGACGCATGGCGGGCCGACGCACACCGAATACGGCAACCCGCTGACCAAGCTGATCGCGCTGCTGACCCCGTTCACCTTTGGCCACGGCCCGGGCACGCTGGACGGGCTGACCTGGGCGTTCGCGGTGGTGGCGCTGTATGTCGGCGTCTCGCGCCGCTATCTGGGGCTGTCGCCGCTGATGCGCGTGCCGCTGATCGTGCTGGCGCTGGCCGCCGTGGCCATGCCGAACTGGCTGGCCGGGGCCTGGGCCGCCGATTTGCGGCTGCCGGCAACGCTGCCCTTCCTGCTGGTGGCCAGCACAGCCCCGCGCCCGCTGCGCGCGGGGCTGGGCCGCGCGGTGATGCTGGCTGCCGCTGCCCTCCTGGCGGTGCGGGTGTGGGCAGTCTCGACCAGTTTTGCCAGCTATGACCGCTGGTTTGCGGATTTTCGCGCGGCGGCCGCTGCGCTGCCGCCCGGTGCACGGCTGCTGATGGTGGAACCGAAACTGAGCGGTCCGCGCCCTGCCTTGCCCGGCCTGCCGCAGGCGCTGGGGCGGGTGGAAGCGCTGAGCTTCCTGCACGTGCCCGCCTTGGCGATTCTGGACCGCTCGGCGTTCTATCCCAACCTGTTCACCGGCTGGACCACGGTGGACGCCACCCCGCGCAACCTGCCCATCGCCGAGCCACAGGGCATGCCGCTGCCGCCCGACGATTTGTGGCGGGCTCTGGACCCGGCCGAGGCGGATGCCATCGCGGCGTTCCGTGACAATGCGGGCGACCAGAAATACTGGCGCAACTGGCCCGAAGATTTCGACTACGTGATGTGGATGTCGTTCCAGCCCGGCGCGGAACATGTGCCGCCACAACTGGAGCCGGTGGCAGCACAGGGCTGGTTCACGTTGTACCGCATCCGGCGATGATGGATGCGCAAGATGGCAAACGTGCGTGACTAGAGCGGTTTCACCCTGACTGGAAATATCCGGCGTGCCGGATGAAGTTGGAACATTCTTTGGCGGGGACTTTGTTTGAGACTCTTCCGAGAGCCTCCCACAAGGGATCGACAGCCTTGATCGGCAGCGCGCGCATCTTGGCCTTGAGCTTGGCGAACAGCATCTCGATTGGGTTCGGGCCGGGGCTGTAGGGCGGCAGGTAGTTGAGCTCGGCACTTGTGCCTTCAATGGCAGCGCGCACCCCCGCCACCTTGTGGGACAACAGATTGTCCATCACGACGATATAGCCTGGGCGCAGAGCAGGGATCAGCACCTGCTCGACCCAGGCAAGGAAAAGATCGCCGTTGATCGCGCCATCGAAGATCCCGGGTGCGATCACGCCGTCGTGGCGCAGTGCGGCGACAAAGGTTGAGGTTTTCCAATGGCCATGGGGTGTCCGGCCGACAAGCCGCTGCCCGCGTCTGGCCCGCCCGCGTCTGGCCCGCCTGCGTCTGGCCCGCCCGCGCAAGCGGACCATGTTGGTGTTGAACCAGGTCTCGTCGACGAAAATCAGCTTCGACGGGTCGAATGACGGCTGACGCTCGCGCCAGTCCGCGCGCTGGGCCGCGACGCCGGCGCGCTCCTGCTCTGCGGCATGGAGTGTCTTTTTTTGAGCGTCAGGTTCAGGGCACGCAGTGTTTTCGACAGCAAACCAAGGCTGGCGGAGATCGTGTGCTCCGCCGCCAGCCAATCCCGCAACTCCGCCAGGGTGGCATCGGAATGCGCCTCGATCCGGGCTTCGATGGCGGCCATGTGCCCGGCCAGCTTCGGCGTAACGTGACAGCGCTGCGGCCGGGCCGCCGTCTCGCCGATCAACCGGCGCCGCGACAGCACCTTCGAGACGTAGGACTCGCTGACCAGCAATACCTTGGCAATGTTGCCGGCCTGCATTCCGCCGTCGGAATAGGCAAACACCCGGTCGCGTAGCGCCTGCGGGTGTGGCTTGCCTCGACGCGACAACATGACTGCCTCCGGCGATAACCGGAGACCGATGAATCACACCTACACCCCGCGCCGGAAGGCAAAATCCAACCAGCCACGATTCCAGTCAGACGGAAGCTGCTCTATCATCCGCACCACACGCATCGGAGCGGCAATGGTGTCTGGCGAATCCCCGACGGCGTTCACCGCCGAACAGTTCCACGCCACTTGGGGTGCCGATGTCGCCGAGCATTTCTGGAATTTGGCCCGCAACCGCCTGATTCTGGACGAGATTCGCCGCAGCGCCGGGCCCACGCCATTCCGCGACGTGCTGGAGATCGGCTGCGGCCCCGGCTATGTGCTGCGGGCGCTGCGGGCGGGTGGCGTGCCGGTGCGCGGTGTGGAAATCGCCCCGGATGTGCCGGTGCCCGCCGCCGTGGCCGACTATGTCGCCACTGGCACCGACTGCTTCGACCTGCCGCTGGCCCGGCGCAGCACCGTGGATTGCCTGTTGATGCTGGACGTGATCGAGCATCTGCCGGACCCGGTGACGTTTCTGGCCCGCCTGCCGGGGGCATTTCCCGCCGCCCGCGTGCTGATCGTAACCGTGCCCGCGCGGGCCGAGCTATGGTCGAACTACGACACGTTTTTCGGCCATTTCCGGCGTTACTCGCGCCCCGGCCTGTCCGCCGACCTGCGCGCCGCCGGGTTTGCGCCGCTGCGGTCGCGCTATCTGTTCAAGTCGCTGTATCCGGTGATGCTGGCGCTGAAACACGTGGCCGGGCAGCGCGCCACCACGCTGGCCCCGCCCGGTCAGCCCGCGCTGCACCGCCTGATTGCATGGTGCTTCCGCACCGAGGCGGCAGTGCTGCCCGCCGGCGTGTGGGGCACGTCCATCATCTGCACGGCGGCACGCGGCGGTGCCAATCGGTGATCTGCTGGTACTGATGCGCGGCGCGCAGCAGCGTCGCCTCATCAAACGGCCGGCCGATCAACTGGAACGACACCGGCAGCCCCGCCCCGGTGAACCCGCACGGCACGCTGATGGCGGGCAGGCCGAGATAATTCACCGGCTTGGTGTTGCGGGTCAGGGAGACCACCATCTCCAGATACGCGGCCCCGGTGCGGGAATGCACATCGGCCATGGATGGCGCGGCCTTTGGCAGCACCGGGGTGAACAGCACGTCCGCCGCGCCAAACACGGCGGCGGAAAATTCGGCCAGCAGCGGCGCGCGCAGTTTCAGCGCCTGAATGTAGTCGCTGGCCGGAATGAAGAACCCGGCTTGCAGGCGGTGCCGGACCTCATCGGTGTAGAGTTCGGGATAGCGGCGCATCCAGGCCTGATGGTTGGCGGCACCCTCTGCTTTCATCACCAGCGGATGCAAATCGGCGGCGGCTTCGATGGCGGGGGGAATGGCCACCTTCACCGGCACCGCGCCCAGATCGCGCAAGGCTGCCAGTGCCGTCTCCAATGCCGCCGCCACGTCGTCCGAGAGGCCCGCATCGAAGTAACTGTCGGGAATGCCAACCCGCAGGCCGGTCAGTGGCGCGTCCAGCCCGGCCAGATAATCCGGCACCGCCCGCGTGCTGCATGCCGGGTCCAGCGGATCAGCCCCGGCGATCACCTGCAACATCAGCGCGCAATCTTGCGCCGTGCGCGCCAGTGGCCCGACCGCGTCCAGCGAGAACGACATCGGCATCACCCCGTGGCGGCTGACCCGCCCGTTGGTGGGCAGCAGGCCGGTCACACCACAGGCCGAGGCCGGGCAGCGCACCGAACCGCCGGTGTCCGACCCCAGCGAGGCGGGCACGAACCCCGCCGCCACCGCAATGCCCGAACCGCTGGACGACCCGCACGGCACATGGTCCGCCGCCCACGGGTTACGGCTCATTGGCAGATGCGCGTTGAAGCCGTGCGGCCCCATGGCGAATTCCACCATCGCCAGCGCACCGAGGTCGATGGCCCCGGCGTCCGCCAGACGCTGCCGCACCGTGGCGGTGCTGCCCGGTACCCAATCCTTGCGGATCAGCGATCCGCAGGTCACCGGGCGATCCTGCTGATAATACATGTCCTTGTGCGCCAGCGGCACGCCGTGCAGCGGCCCCAGCCCGGCCCCGGCGGCAACCGCGCGGTCTGCCGCATCGGCTTC
>CAIPHQ010000407.1 GCA_903864895.1 uncultured Rhodospirillales bacterium | reverse complement strand
TGTGCGGCGGATTCGACCGCAGCGGGGTGTGGATGCTGGAATACGAAAGTCTGGGATCAGTCTGAATTGGGCAGCGGCACCGGCGGCGTGCTGCCGGAATTGACCAGAATCTGCACCGCGCGCGTGCCCTTCTCGTCAGCCATGATGGACACGTTGCGCGGGCGGCGGCCGCGCTCATAGATCACCATGCTGTCGTAGACATGGATCGACATGGTGGCCGCGGTGAACGGCGTGGGGGCCAATGCGCCGCGCGTGTGGGCGGCGTGCAGTTCGTCGATATGGGTCTTGGCCAGTTCCATGAAACTGCCGGGCCGCCGCAGCCCGCCGCCGAATTCCGGCCAGTAGGCGGTGTGCAGGTCTTCCACCACATAGATGCCGTTCGGGTCGAACAGGCGATGGTGGTACAGCAAATCGAAGGTGCGGCGGACATGCGGCATCAGGTGGCTGCCATCATCGATGATGATCTGCACCGGCCCGATTTCGTTCATCACCGCGTCGAGGAACGCGGCATCGGTCTGGTCGCCGATGCGGACCTGCGTGTTGTATTCGCCGTAAGCCGCGCATTTCGGGTCGATGTCGATGCCAGTCAGCCGGGCCATTGGCCCGAAATAGCGCCGCCACATCTGCAACGAGCCGCCCTCGCCGACGCCGATTTCCAGCACGCTGGCCGCCGTGTTGCGGAAGCGCGCGAAATGCCGCTCATAGGCTGGAAAATACTGCGCCCATTTATGGATCAGCCGGCCCCGGTGATCGTGCAGGTCGGACCAGAGTGACATCGCGCGGGTTTGCTCCTGTTACACGCCGCCAGTTATGGGCCGCCAGTTATGGGCCGCCAGTTATGGGGCGCCGGTTACGGGCCGCCGGATGGCACACTCTTGCCCAGCGCCACCACGCTGCCCAGGCTCGTGGCCATGTCGGTGGGGATCAGCACCGTGGTGCCACGGTCCTTGTTCATCTCATACAGCAGATTCATCTGCCGCAGTTTCAGCGCCGTGGGCGTGCGGTCGTAAATAAGCGCCGCTTCGGCGACCTGCCGGGCGATTTCGGTCTCGGCGGAGGCGAGCGTGACGCGGGCGTTTTTCTCCCGCTCGGCCTGCGCCTGCCGGCTCATGGCGTCCTGCAATTCCTTCGGGATCGACACGTCACGGATGTCCACGCTGGTCGCGGTGACACCCCAGCCTTCGGTTTTCTGGGTGATGGAGCGGCGCAGGCGGTCATCGGTGGCCTGCCGGTCGGACAGCAGGGCAGCGAGGTCGCTGGCACCGATCATCTCCCGCAGGCTGGTCTGCGCCACGCGTTCGATGGCCTCGCGGTAATTGGCGATGTTGATGGCCGACGCCCGCGCGTCGGTGACCTGCCAGAACACGATGGCGTCCACGCCGACCGAAATCGTGTCCCGCGTCAGCGCCTGCTCGGCGGCGATGGTGGTGGTCTGGATGCGCATGTCGATCACCACCGTGACTCGCTCGATCAGCGGGATGATCACGTAGAACCCCGGCCCGGCGATGCGCTGGAACCGGCCCAGCCGCAACACCACACCGCGCTGCCATTCATTGGCGATCCGGCAAGACGCCACCAGCACCACTGCCAGCACAATCAGGATCGCCACGCCTGCCTCGGTCATCGGCCGTCCCTCCGGGCGCGGCGCGGGCTTATCCGGCGTCGGCCTGCTGTTTCAGCGCGGCAATCAGGGCGTCCACGCT
>CAIPHQ010000406.1 GCA_903864895.1 uncultured Rhodospirillales bacterium | reverse complement strand
GGCAGGGAGGCGCGCAGGTCTGTCAGGTTGATGATGGGCATGGCCGCCGTTATGGTCCGCCGCTTCGCACAAGGCCAAGGGTCAATTCATGTCGCTCGATCCCGCGACCGTCCGCCGCATCGCCAGACTGGCCCGCATCCGCGTGGATGCGGCGCAGGTGCCGCAATTGCAGGCCGAGCTGAACGGCATTCTCGGCTGGATTGAGCAATTGAATGAAATCAACGTCGAAGGCGTGACCCCGCTGACTGGGGCGATGCAGGTGGCGGCCCCG
Organism: uncultured Rhodospirillales bacterium; assembly: GCA_903864895.1. Lineage (GTDB taxonomy): Bacteria > Pseudomonadota > Alphaproteobacteria > Acetobacterales > Acetobacteraceae > CAIPHQ01. The sequence continues at coordinate 1,478 of CAIPHQ010000406.1, read as the reverse complement.
TTGCGGCAAGATGCGGTGACCGATGGCGGCATGGCCGAGGCCATTCTGGCCAATGCGCCCGACCGGGCGGATGATTATTTTGCGGTGCCGAAGGTGGTTGAATAATGCTGGACCTGTCTCTGGCGCAGGCCCGTGCCGCGCTGCGCGCCCGCAAACTGTCGGCACGCGAACTGACCGGCGCCTATCTGTCGGCCATCGACACGCTGAACGAGCGGCTCAACGCTTATGTGCTGGTGACGCCAGAGGCGGCGCTGGCCCATGTCGATGCCGCCGACGCGGCGCTGGCACGTGGTGAGCAGGGGGCGCTGACAGGCATTCCGTTGGCCATCAAGGACCTGTTCTGCACCAAGGGCATTCGCACCACCGCCGGCAGCAGGATTTTGGGCAATTTCATCCCGCCCTATGAAAGCACCGTCACCGCCAATCTGCTGCGTGATGGTGCGGTGTTTCTGGGCAAGGCCAACATGGATGAATTCGCCATGGGCTCGTCCAACATGACCTCGGCGTTTGGCGCGGTGGCGAACCCGTGGACACGACGCGGCGAGAACCGTCCGCTGGTGCCGGGCGGTTCCTCGGGCGGCTCGGCGGCGGCGGTTGCCGCACATCTGGCGCTGGGGGCCACGGCCACCGACACCGGCGGGTCCATCCGCCAGCCCGCCAGTTTTTGCGGCATTGTCGGCATCAAACCCACCTATGGGCGATGCAGCCGCTGGGGCGTGGTGGCGTTCGCCTCGTCGCTGGATCAGGCCGGGCCGCTGGCGCGCACGGTGGAGGATGCGGCGATTCTGCTGGGCTCGATGGCCGGGCACGATCCGAAGGATTCCACCAGCGCCAACGTGGCGGTGCCGGATTTCGCCGCCGCCTGCGCGCGCGGCGTGAAGGGTCTGCGCATCGGTGTGCCGCGCGAATACCGCAGCGACGGCATGCCGCCGGAAATCGAAGCGCTGTGGCAGCAGGGCCAGCAATGGCTGCGCGAACAGGGTGCGACGATGGTCGATGTGTCATTGCCGCACACCAAATACGCGCTGGCCACCTATTACATCGTCGCCCCGGCCGAAGCGTCCTCCAACCTCGCCCGTTACGACGGTGTGCGATTCGGCCTGCGGATCGAGGGTGGCGATCTGGGCGAGTTGTACGAAAACACCCGCGCCGAAGGCTTCGGAGCGGAAGTGAAGCGCCGCGTGCTGATCGGCACGTACGTGCTGTCGGCCGGGTACTACGATGCGTATTACCTGAAAGCGCAGAAGGTGCGGGCACTGATCCTGAAAGACTTCACCGACGCCTTCCAGCACTGCGACGCCCTGCTAACCCCGACCGCCCCGAGTGCGGCGTTCGGGCAGGGCGAGAAGATGGACGACCCGGTGACGATGTATCTGAACGACGTGTTCACCGTCCCCGCCAACATGGCCGGCACGCCGGGCCTGTCGGTGCCCGCAGGGCTCGACGCGCAGGGCCTGCCGCTGGGCTTGCAGGTGCTG
>CAIPHQ010000405.1 GCA_903864895.1 uncultured Rhodospirillales bacterium | reverse complement strand
GACTGGTGGGTGTGCATGCCGCTGCCGTTGTCGCCGTAGATGGGCTTCGGCATGAAGGTGGCGGTCTTGCCGTAGCTGTGCGCGACGTTGTGGACGCAGTACTTATAGATCTGCATCTGGTCGGCCATCTTGGTCAGCGTGCCGAATTTGGTGCCGAGTTCGTGCTGGCTCTGCGCCACTTCGTGGTGGTGCTTTTCGATCGGCAGGCCCATTTCGCCCATCGTCGAGAGCATTTCGGCGCGCAGGTCGCTTTCGGTATCGACCGGCGGGACCGGGAAGTAGCCACCCTTCACAACCGGGCGGTGGCCCATGTTGCCTTCCGGGTATTCCTTCATGTTGGCGCCGGGGCCTTCGACGCTTTCGATGGTGTAGGTGCCGAAATTGCCGCCGGTGCCGAAGCGCACGCTGTCGAACACGAAGAACTCTGCTTCGGCGCCCACCAGAATGCTGTCACCGATGCCGGTGCTCTTCACATAGGCTTCGCAGCGCTTGGCGGTGCCGCGCGGGTCGCGGGTGTAGGACTGGCCGGTGGACGGCTCGAAGATGTCGCAGAACAGGATCAGGCTCGGCTTGGCCGAGAACGGGTCCATCACGGCGGTCTCGGCGTCCGGCATCAGGATCATGTCGGACTCGTTGATCGCCTTCCAGCCGGCGATCGAGGAGCCGTCGAACATGATCCCGTCACGGAACGCATCTTCGCCCATGGTGGAGATGTGCTGGGCGGTGTGCTGCCACTTGCCGCGCGGATCGGTGAAGCGCAGGTCCACGTATTCGACCGAGTGCTCCTTGATCAGATCGAGTACTTTTTGCACGCCGGCTGAGTCTGCCATCAGTCACTTCCCTTGCCATGCGCAGGCCGCCGCGGCGCCGCGCAGATCGTGAAGCCGCCCCACGCGGCCCCAAAAGCCAAGGGCGGGGGCCTGTGCCCCGCACCCTCGGTAGCCTGTCCTTCCCGCCGCCCCGGCCATGGGGCCGGGCGGTGTTCAGATTGCGTCCTGCCCGGCCTGGCCGGGCAGGGGTTCAGATTGCGTCCTGGCCGCGCTCGCCGGTGCGAATGCGGATGACTTCCTCGACACTGGTGATGAAGATCTTGCCGTCGCCGATGCGCCCGGTGCGGGCGGCGTTCACGATGGCTTCCACCGCACGCTCCACCACGTCGTCGTCGCACACGACCTCAATCTTCACCTTCGGCAGGAAATCCACCACGTATTCGGCGCCACGATACAGCTCGGTATGGCCTTTCTGCCGCCCGAAGCCCTTGGCCTCCACCACCGTGATGCCCTGCAAACCCACTTCGTGCAGCGCTTCCTTCACCTCGTCGAGTTTGAAGGGTTTGATCACCGCTTCGATCTTTTTCATCCCACCGTTCCCATCAACCCACGCCACGGTCCCAACGGGGGGAGGGCGGTGGACAAGGGTTGCACGCCGCGTGCCAGCGGGCAACCGGGCGGCGCGGGGCCAGACTGCGCCGGGGATGCGCAACGGATGGGCAGCGGCAACGCCCGTTCTGCGGGCAGAGACTGCCCGTTTTCGTGGCAGCGCTGGCATTCCGGCAGGCGGCATTGCCGGGCGGGCTGCGAGATTCCATAGTCCGCGCCCCTGATACCCCACAGACGGAGCGACGCGCCGGTGAAACCGCAAAACACGCTGCTGGCCAACACCGGCACCACGATCTTCACGGTGATGTCGGCGCTGGCCACCGAGCATGGCGCGATCAATCTGGGCCAGGGCTTTCCGGACACGGATGGACCCGAGGATGTGTTGCAGGCGGCCGCCGATGCGCTGATGGACGGGCGCAACCAGTATCCGCCGATGACCGGCGTGCCGGAATTGCGCCACGCCGTCGCCGCCGCCAACAAGCGGTTCTACGGGCTGGAGTACGACCCGAACGGCGAGATTGTGGTGACCTCTGGCGCCACCGAGGCCGTCACCGCCTGCCTGATGAGCCTGCTGAACCCCGGTGACGAGGTGGTGCTGATCGAGCCGCTGTACGACACCTATCTGCCGGTGGTGAAACTGCTGGGCGCCACGCCGAAGCTGGTGCGCCTGTCCCCGCCGCACTGGGAACTGCCGCGCGAGGAACTGGCCGCCGCCTTCGGGCCGAACACCAAGGCGCTGCTGATCAACTCGCCGATGAACCCGACCGGCAAGGTGTTCACGCGCGAGGAATTGCAGTTCGTGGCCGATCTGCTGATCCAGCACGATGCCTATGCGGTGTGCGACGAGGTGTATGAGCATCTGGTGCTGGACGGCTGGCAGCATATTCCGCTGGCCACCCTGCCGGGGATGCGGGAGCGCTGCCTGCGCGTGGGCAGTGCCGGCAAGACGTTCTCGCTGACCGGCTGGAAGGTGGGCTACATCTCGGCGGCCCGGCAGTTGGCCACGGTGGCGACCAAGGCGCACCAGAACCTGACCTTCACCACCGCGCCGAATTTGCAGCGCGCGGTGGCGGTGGGGCTGGCCAAGGATGACAGCTATTTCGAGGGCCTGTCGCGCAGCCTGCAGGACAAGCGCGACCGGCTGGGTGATGGCTTGCGCAGGCTGGGCTTCGGCGTGCTGGACACGCACGGCAGCTACTTCATCACCGCCGATTTCGCCCCGCTGTTCCCGCGCGGCTTCAACGGCACGGACGCGGATTTCTGCCGGATGCTGACCATCGAGGCCAAGGTGACGGCAGTGCCAGTGAGCGCCTTCTACGACAGCGACCCGCCGCGCACCTATGCAAGGTTTGCCTTCTGCAAGCGCGAGGCACTGCTGGACGCGGCGCTGGAGCGGCTGGCCGGGTGGATTGCCGGGCGGACGGTGTGATACGCTGATGGCATGAGCGCCACGCACCGCAAGCCCTGGACGCAGGCTGCGTTTCTCGACTGGGCTGAGATGCAGGACATACGTCACGAGTTTGACGGGATCGCGCCGGTGCCGATAGCGGGCGGCACGGCGAGACATTCGCGGATCAGGGGCAACCTGTTTGCCGCGCTGCATCAGCGCCTGCGCGGCACGCCGTGCTCGTATTTCGGCGCGGACCTTGGCATCGCCACCATCGGCAATGCCATCCGCTTCCCGGACGCGCTGATCACCTGCACGCAATTCCCCGGCACCGAACGGATAGCGCCGGACCCGGTGGCGGTGTTCGAGGTGCTCAGCCCCTCCACCGCGCGCATCGACCGGATTGTGAAGGTGCGCGAATACGGCGCGGTGGCCAGCATTCAGCATTACGTGCTGCTGGAAACCTCAAGTGCCGCACTGACGCATCTGGCACGCAGCGGGGCCAATTGGCAGGCGGAGGTGCTGGCCGAGGGTGATACGCTGACGCTGGGCGCGCTGGGGTTGGTGGTGCCGTTGGCCGGGCTGTTCGAAGGCGTGGTGTTTGACGCTGCCGAGACGTGATGGGATCGGGGTGCGATCCATTCGGATGGGTGATGTTATTTCGGGTTCGGCGGTATCTGGCAGGATTTCAGGGCCTTGCCGGTGGCGTTAAGAATTTTCAACTGCATACACAAATCATCTTGTTAATTGCAATTGTTTTCTATTAACGTGATCCCGGGCGCGAGCGCGGGTGCAAGATGGCCACGTACAAATTGCTGTTCAGTTTTGACGGCACCACCGGTGCCACGCCGCAGGCCGGGTTGCTGCGGGATGCGTCGGGCGATCTGCTGGGCACCACGCAGTTCGGCGGGGCCAACACGCAGGGCGTGGTGTTCGAATTGCTGGCCTCGGGCGGGGGCTATGCCACGACACCGCTGGTGCTGCTGGATCTGGACAGTGCCAGCGGCATCAACCCGCAGGGCGGGTTGTATGCCGACGCGCATGGCAATCTGTATGGCAGCGGCTATGGCGGCGGCAGCAGTGGCCACGGCACGGTGTTTGAACTGGCCAGCGGTGCGGGTGGCTATGCGGCGGACCCTGCGGTGCTGGCCAATCTGGGCGGGGTGGCGGGCAGTTTTGCCACCGGCGGGTTGATCGCCGATGCGGCCGGGAATTTGTACGGCCAGACGCAATCGGGCGGCACCGGGCTGGGCGGCACGGTGTTTGAACTGCCGCGCAGCGGGGCGGGCTATGGCAGCCCGGTGACGCTGGTGAATTTCGGCGACGTGCTGGGCAGCACGCCCAGCGGCGGGCTGGTGATGGATGCGGCGGGCAACCTGTTCGGCACCACCAACTCCGGCGGCGTGGAAGGTTTCGGCACCATCTTCGAGATCGCCAGGACGGCAGGCGGCTATGCCAGCACGCCCACCACCTTGTTCGATTTCGACTACACCATGGGCGGCTCACCGCTGGCCGGGCTGATTGTGGATGCGGCGGGCAATTTGTTCGGCACCACGTCCGAGGGCGGGGCGAACACGCTGGGCACGGTGTTTGAACTGGTCAAATCGGGCGGCGTGTATGCCAGCGCGCCCACGCTGCTGTACGAGTTTGATGGCACGCTTGGCGCGGCCCCGTATGGCGGGCTGCTGATGGATGCGGCGGGCAATCTGTTCGGCACCACCTATCAGGGCGGGGCCAGCAATCTGGGCACGGTGTTCGAACTGGCCAAAACCGGCGGTGGCTATGCCAGCACGCCCGGCGTGCTGGTGAGCTTTACCGGCGCCAACGGGGCCAACCCGGCGGGCACGCTGATAGCCGGGGCGGATGGGGCGCTGTTCGGCACCACCGCGCTGGGCGGGGCGAGCGATAGCGGCGTGGTGTTTGAGGTGGACGGCGCCGGATTCGCGGTGGGCGGCATCAGCATCATCGGGGCGGCGGGCGGGCAGGTGGTGCTGCCGCTGGGGCAGATTCACCCGTTCGGCGGGGTGAGCCTGACGGATGCCAACCCCGGCCAGAGCGTGACCGTGACCGTCACACAGGCCAATCCGGCGGCGGGCACGCTGAGCGACCCCGGTGCTGCGGCGGATAACGGGTTTTTCGCGGGCGGGGCGTTCACCGTTTCTGGAACACCGGCGCAGGTGACGGCGGCGCTGCACGGACTGCGGTTTACAGCGTCGGTGGCCGACCCCGGCACGCTGTTCACCATCGCGGCGCAGGATTCGCTGGGCGTGGTGGCCAGCGACAGTGCCAGCGGCGTGGTGATGTGTTTCGGTGAGGGCACACGGATTGCCACGCCGGATGGCGCGCGGGCGGTGGAGACGCTGCGGGCGGGCGATATGGTGAGCACGGCCGATGGTGCCGCGTGCCCGGTGCGCTGGCTGGGGGTGCAGACCATTGCGGCACGGTTTGCCGACCCGGCGAAGGCGTGGCCGGTGCTGGTTGAGGCGGGGGCGCTTGGGGCGGGGCTGCCGCTGCGCGATCTGGTGCTGTCGCCGGGCCACGCGCTGCTGCTGGACGGGCTGCTGATTCAGGCGGGCGCGCTGGCAGGCTGCGCGGGCATCCGCCGGATTGCGCCGCCGGCCGAGGTGTTCCGCTACTACCATGTGGAACTGGACCGCCACGCCCTGCTGCTGGCCGAGGGTGCGCTGGCGGAGAGCTATCTGCCGGTGCCCGAGGATCTGCCGTTCGACAACCGGGGGGAGCGGGTGTGGGCTGATCCGGTTGAACTGCCGTATCCGCGCGTGAAGGCGGCGCGGCAACTGCCGGTGCGGTTTCGTAAAGCTGCCTGAAAGGCACCTTCTAACGGCGGCGTGACGAGTTGTTCATGCGGCCGTATGCGGCTGGCCGGGTGCTGCCGCAGCGTGGTAACTCCAATTGTGAATTAATGTTATCGAAGGGCATTTCGCCGCATTTCGATAGCTGATCCGGTTGGAGACGTCATGCATCGTATCACAGTCGTACTCGCCCTGGCACTGGCCTGGGCGGTGAGCCCCGGTTTGGGCCATGCGGCGGCGCCGCGTTACAGCGCGTTGTATTCCTTCGGCGACAGCCTGTCGGATGCCGGCAACGTGTATGCCGAATCCGGGCACGCGCAGCCGGTCTCGCCACCCTATTCCGGCGGGCGGTTCAGCAACGGGCAAGTATGGGTGCAGGCGCTGGCGGCCTCATTGGGGTTGAAGCCGGTGGCGGCCAGCCAGAAGGGCGGCACCGATTTCGCGTATGGCGGGGCCACCACCACCGGCAGCAACACCGCACCCGGCACCGTGCCGGTGGGGCTGCCGGGGCAGATTGCGCTGTTCAGCGCCAGCGTGGGCGGGCGGGCGCCCGGCACGGCGCTGTATGTGATCAGCATCGGCACCAACGATGTGCGCAATGCCGCCCGGCTTTCCACCGATGCCACATTCATGACCACGCAGGCGCAGGCGGCGGCGGCCAACGCGGCGGCCAGCGTGCAGCAACTGATCCAGATGGGCGCGCGGCATATTCTGATTGCCGGGGCCACCGACCTGACCAAGACACCGTCAGGCGCGAATTACACGCCAGCGCAAACGTTTGCGGTGCAGACCGGTATCTTTGTCTATAACTCGTCGTTGCAGGCGCAGATGGCGGCCACGTCTGTGCCGAACGGCAAGGTGTCCGTGCTGAACGTGGCGCAACTGGTGGACCAACTGGTGGCGCAGGGCGCGGCGGCGGGGTTCAGCAATGTCACCGATCCTTGCTGGAGCGGCGACAATACCAACCCGAGTTCCGGCACACTTTGCGCTACCACAAAGACAGCGCAGGACCAGTACCTGTACTGGGACGCGTTGCACCCCACCGAGCATGGCCACGCGGCCATCGCGGCGCAGGCGCTGCTGCAATTGCCGTAAGCGGATTTCTGACAAAAGCCTGCGAATTGTCATTGGAAAACGCGCCGCACCAAACGGCATAGACCGGTGGGCTGAGCCGTCTTGGTGCAGGCGGCTGAACAAGGAGCGGCTATGACCCGCATGACGAAGCTTCGCGCTGGCCTGGGCACTCCGTCCCTGGCTGCCCTGTCCTTGGCTGCCCTGTCCCTGGCGGGCCTGTTGGCGGGGGGCTTGTGTCTTGGCCCGGCAGCGCCAGCCCAGGCGGGCAATGCCTACAAGGCGCTGTTCGCGTTCGGCGACAGCCTGAGCGATGTTGGCAATTACTATGCCATCAGCAACGGCACCACGCCCCCGTCGCCACCATATTCGCTGGGCCGCTACAGCAACGGGCCGGTGTGGGTGCAGACGCTGGCCAGCAGCCTTGGGGTGCGGCCGCTGAGCGCGAGTGTGAAGGGCGGCACCGTGTATGCCACGGGCGGGGCGACGGCCTCGGGCCATCGCGTGGCAGATCTGGCTGGGCAGTTTCAGCAATACACCGCCGTGAACGGCACTGTGGCTTCCGGCACCGCGTTGTTCACCGTGGCGATTGGTGTCAACGACTTGCAGGAGGCTGTGAACGCCGGGGCCAACAGTACCGCCCTGATGGCCACCGCCACGCAGGCGGTGACGGACACGATGTCGGTGGTGGCGCAACTGCTGGCCATGGGGGCGCGGCACATCATTGTAACCACGCCGCCGGATGTGACGCGCACGCCGTCCTCGGCCAACATGTCCCCGCCGCAACTGGCCGCCCTGGCCGCGGGGCTGCGGACATTTGTCTCTGCCCTGAACGCGCAGGTGGCGGCGCTGCAACTGCCAGCCGGGGCGAAAGTGTCGGTGCTGGACATCTACACGTTGCTGGACAGCGTGATTGCCAGCCTGCCAGCATGGGCTTCACCAATGTGAACAACGCCTGCCTGACCTACATGGCCGGGCCACCGGCCACCCTGATGCAGTGCGCTACCAGCAAGGCGGGGCAGGACCAGTATCTGTGGTGGGATATCAAGCACCCGACCGAGCATGGCCACCAGGCCATTGCAGCGCAGGCGCTGTTGCAACTGCCGTGAGAATGCCATTGCAGAATGTGCGAATTTTCATTTGCTGACGGTATGTTGCCAACAGCATAACCCGCCCGGCGCAGCCATCCTGTTGCGGGTGCCACCAAAAGGAAGCGGCATGACGTCCCGACCCCATCTTCGCTTGCCGGCGGCTGCGCTGGGGCTGCTGGCAGCGCTGTGCGCCGCCGCCCCGGCGCGCGCGGCCAACACCACCTACAGCGCGATCTATGCATTCGGCGACAGTCTGAGCGACGTGGGCAATGCCTATCTGGGGTCCAACCGCACCGACCCGCCGTCACCGCCCTATTCGAACGGCCGTTACAGCAACGGGCCGGTGTGGGAGCAGTCGCTGGCCAGCAGCGTGGGCGTGAAGGCACTGACGCCCAGCCTGCAGGGCGGCACCGTGATTGCCTATGGCGGGGCCACGGCGTCCGGCCATTCCGGCGGCAGCGGCGGCGGGACACTGGATTTGTCCGCGCAGTTGCAACAATACACCGCCAAGAACGGCAACGCCGCCTCGGCCAGTGCGCTGTTCACGCTTGATATCGGCGTCAATGACGTGCTGGGCGCGGTGAATGCGGGGGCCAGCAGCGCGGCCGTAACGGCGGTGGCGACCCAGGCTGCGGTGGATACCATGTCGGTGGTGTCGCAACTGCTGACCCTTGGCGCACGGCACATCATGGTGACCACCCTGCCCGATGTGGCGCACACACCCTCCGCCGCCAGCATGACCAGCACGGAACTGGCCGCGCTGTCGGCGGGGCTGAAAGCCTATTCCACGTCACTGGCCGGGAAGGTGGCGGCGCTGAAATTGCCCGCCGGGGCCAAGGTGTCGGTGCTGGACATCTACATGCTGCTGGACGGCATTGTGGCCCAGCCGGCCAGCATGGGCTTTACCAATGTGAAGGACGCGTGCCTGACCAACATGTCCGGCCCCGCAGGCGGCATCAAGACATGCGCCAGCACCAAGACCGGGCAGGACAAGTATCTGTG
>CAIPHQ010000404.1 GCA_903864895.1 uncultured Rhodospirillales bacterium | reverse complement strand
GGGCGTGACGCTGGATATCGTTGGCAACGGCCACACGCTGGATGGCGGCAGCATCGGGCGCGGGTTGTTCGTGTATGCGGGCACCGTCTCGGTCGAGTCGCTGGCCATCGACAACATGGCGGCCTATGGCGGCACCGGCGGCGGCGGTGGCGGCGGCGGGGCCGGTTTGGGCGGCGGGTTGTTCGTGGGCGCCAATCTGGCGGACAATCCCGGATACGTCACACTGACGGATGTCAGCTTCAGCAATGACACCGCGATTGGCGGGCAGGGCGGCGTTGGCAATTCCGGCGGCGGCGGCGGTCTGGGCGGCAATGGCAGCAGCGGCGTGAGTGGCGGCGGCGGCGGCATTGGCGCGGCGGGCGGTGATTCACTGCTGAATGGCGGTACCGGAATCGTTCCCTACACCGCAGGTGGCGGCAATGTCGCGGGTGGCGGCAGCGGCGGCGCGTCCGGCGGCGGCGGCGGGGGTGGCGGGCCGGTGGGCGCGGTTTATCTGGGCGGTGGCGGCGGTGGCGTGGCAGGGGGCCCGGGCCTGACACCGGCCGCAGGCGGCGCCGGCGGCTATGGCGGCGGCGGGGGCGGTGGCTCCTACGGCGGCGGCGGCGGCTTCGGCGGCGGCGGCGGCTGGGGTTATGTCGGCTCGGCTGGCGATGGCGGTCCGGGCGGATTTGGCGGCGGCGGCGGCGGCATTCAGTTGGGCGGCACCACGGGCGGCGGCGGCGGCGGGCTGGGCGGATTCGGCGCAGGCAATGGCGGCGTGTCCGGCGGCGGCGGCGGGCTTGCCGCAGGCGGCGACATTTTCGTGCAGGAAGGCGGCGTGCTGGTGATTGCCGGTGGCTCCAGCGTGGGCCCCGGCGGACTGCTGGCAGGTGCCGCAGGCTCTGCCGGGGCGACCGCAGGGCAGGCCTTCGCCGATGGCATTTACCTGCAAGGCAACGGGCAGGCGCTGACCTTCGCGCCGTCCGGCGTGGAAACCATCGGCGGCGTGATTGGCGACGACCTCGGTTCCGTAGCCGCCAGCGGTTACCAGAGTCCGGCAGGCTATACGCCGGGCACGTCCGGTGTGGCGATCATCGGTGACGGCACGCTGGTGCTGCAGGCGGTGAACACCTACAGCGGCGGCACCAGCATCTATGGCGGTGCCACGCTGGAAATTGCGGCTGGCGCCGGGGCGGGCAACGGCGCGGTGTATTTTCAGGGCTTTGGCGCGGCCCTTGTGGTGGACGGCGAGTTTGCCGGGCCGCAGAGCTTCGCCAACCTGCTCGCCTATCTGGGCGCGGGCGACCGGATCGATCTGCCCGGCGTGGCCTACACCGCCGGGGCCGGTGCCACGTTCGACGGTGAGACACTCACATTGTCCACCGCTGCCGCCAGCGTGCAGTTCGCGCTGTTTCAGCCAGCCTCGACCAGTTTTTCCGCCGGCAGCGATGGCTTCGGCGGCACCGAACTCAGCGTGGCCCCCTGCTTCGCCGCGGGCACCCGTATCGCCACCGCGCGCGGGGCCATCCCGGTGGAGGCGCTGCGGGCGGGCGACAGCGTGATGCTGGCCGATGGCGGCAGCGCGCCGGTGGTCTGGCTGGGGCATCGCCGCGTGGACTGCCGCCGCCATCCGCGCCCGTGGGATGTGCATCCGGTGCGGGTGCTGGCGGGTGCGTTCGGGCCGGGCCAGCCTGCGGCGGACCTGTGGCTCAGCCCGGACCATGCGGTGTTCGTGCGCGGGGCGCTGGTGCCGGTGCGCTATCTGGTGAACGGCCAGACCATCGCGCAAATCGCGGTGGACGCCGTGACCTACTGGCACGTGGAGTTGCCGCGCCACGCCGCGCTGCTGGCCGAGGGCCTGCCGTGCGAGAGCTATCTGGACACCGGCAACCGCGCCGCCTTCGCCAACACGGAAGCTGCGACGGACTTGCACGCCGATTTCGCCCGCCGCGTCTGGCGCGCCCGCGCCTGCGCGCCCCTGGTGCTGCGCGGGCCACGGCTGGCCGCCGCCAAGCGCCGGTTGCTGGTCCGCGCCGCCGAACTTGGGTGGCAGACCGGCAGCGACCCGGACTTGCAGGTGCTGGCCGATGGCCGGGCGCTGCACGCTCATGTGCAGGGCCAGCATTGGCAGGTGGCGCTGCCGCCGGGCACCGCGCGCATCACGCTCGCATCCCGAAGCTGGACACCGATGCACACGCGCCCGCGCGAGACCGATGCGCGCCGGCTGGGCGTGGCCATCGGGCGCATGTGGCGGGACGGGCGCGCGGTGGCGCTGGACAGCCCGGCGCTGACCACTGGCTGGCTGCCACCCGAGCCGGACTGGCGCTGGACCGATGGTGCCGCGCAGATCGACGTAACCGGTGCGCGCGCGCTGGCC
>CAIPHQ010000403.1 GCA_903864895.1 uncultured Rhodospirillales bacterium | reverse complement strand
GTGGAAACGCTGCTGCGCGAACGGGTGACACCGTTCGTGGAGGAGGCCGCTGCACAGGCCGAGGAGATCGCAGGCCAGCAGACCGAGGCGCTGGCCGGGCATATCCGCGCGCAGCCCATCGTCTCGGTGCTGATTGCCGCAGGCGTGGGGTATCTGCTCGGCCGCTTGTCGCGCTGATCCAATGCGCGCCACCAAGCTGGCCCAACTAGCCGTGCGGGCGGAGGTGCTGCGGCTGCGCGCACTGGCCCGCCGCCAGACCGGCCGCCTCGCACTGGCGGCCATCGCCGGGCTGTTCCTGATCGCGGCGCTGATCGCCGTGCATGTCGCGGGCGGGATGGCGCTGGCCCGCATCATGGAGCCGGTCTGGGCCGTGCTGATCGTGGCGGGGTGCGATCTGCTGATCGGCGTGGTGCTGCTGGTCTTTGCAGCCCGCGACCGGCCCGGCCCCGTGGAGCGCGAGGCGCTGCTGGTGCGGCAGGCGGCACAGGCGGAACTGCGCTCCATGGCCTCGATGGCGTCTGCCATCGGCCCGTTGCTGCGCCTGCTGGTCAAACGCTGGCTCAGCCGCCGCTGACGGCGCGCGCGGCGCAGGCTATACCCGCCGCATCTGCGATACCGGAGAGTTGGCCGTATGACCGAGACGAGCGTTGCCGCCACGCGTGACGGGCGCATTGGCAAGATTGTTCTGAACCGCCCCAAGGCGCTGAACGCGCTTGATCTGCCGATGATCGAGGCGATTGCCGCCGCGCTGACCGCGTGGCGCGATGACAAGGCGGTGGAAGCCGTGGTGATCGACAGCGCCATCGAACGCGCCTTCTGCGCGGGCGGCGACATCCGTGCGGTGCGCAGCCACGCGCTGGCCGGTGAGACCGCGCAGATCGAGGCGTTCTTCGGCACCGAATACCAACTCAACGCGCAGATTGCCGAATACCCCAAGCCCTATATCGCGCTGATCGACGGCATCTGCATGGGCGGCGGCATCGGCATTTCGGTGCATGGCAAGGTCCGGGTGACCAGCGAACACGGGCTGTTCGCCATGCCGGAAACCGCCATCGGCATGTTCCCTGATGTGGGGGCCACGTATTTCCTGCCGCGCCTGCCGGGGGCGATGGGCACCTATCTGGGCCTGACCGGCCAGCGCCTGACCGGGGCGGATGCGGTGCATGCCGGGCTTGCCACGCATTACGTGCCGCGCGCCGCCCTGCCCGCGCTGCGCGCGGCATTGGCCGAACACGGGGCGAGTGCCATTCCCGCGCACGCGCAAGAACTGCCCGCCTTCACGCTGGCCGCGCACGTGCCCGCCATCAACCGCTGCTTCGCCGCCGCAACGCTGGGCGAGATCGAGGCCAATCTGAAGGCCGAGGGCACCGAGTGGGCCGCCGCCACGCTGGCCACGCTATTGGCCATGTCACCCTCGGCGCTGTGCTGGTCGCTCGCCGCCATCCGCCGGGGGGCGGCGCAGGATTTGCGCACCGCACTGGACGCCGAACTGCGCCTGACCCGCCACGTGACCATGCACCGTGACTTCGCCGAAGGCATCCGCGCGATGGTGGTGGACAAGGACCGGCAGCCGAAATGGGTGCCGGTGACACTGGCCGAGGTGGATGCGGCGGAGATTGCCGCGATGCTGGCCTGACCACCCAAGCGGCCCTGCGGGGCCGCTTGACTCCACGATAGTGTCGCTCATGATGCATATATGAGCGACACGATTGACCTGCGCCTTGGTCAGCGCATCCATGACCTGCGCATTGCCCGCGCACTGACGCTGGACGGGTTGGCGCAGCGCGCGGATGTGTCGCGGGCCATGCTGTCGCGCATCGAGCGCGGCGAGTCTTCGCCCACCGCGCAATTGCTGAACAAGATCTGCGGCGGGCTGGGCCTGACACTGTCAGCGCTGTTCGCGCAGGCCGAAGCGCCGGTCTCACCGCTGGCACGGCAGGCAGAACAGGCGGTCTGGCGTGATCCGGCAAGCGGCTATGTGCGCCGCGCCGTCTCACCGCCCGGCACCGGATCGCCGGTCGATATCGTGGAAGTGGAATTCCCCCCCGGCGGCAGCGTGGCGTTCGACAATGCCAGCCTGCCCGAGGCAGACCAGCATATCTGGGTGATGGACGGCACGCTGTCGCTGCATCTCGGCGGTGAGAGTTATGTGCTGGACACGGGCGACTGCCTGATGATGCGGCTCGGCGTGCCGGTCACGTTCCGCAACACCTCAGGCCGAATTGTGCGCTATGCGGTGGTCCTGTGCCACGGCCGGGGACGGCCATGACGCCACCCGGAATCGGCCATAATGGCGGCCCGCCGCTGGAGGAGGACCCGGGTGCCGCGTCGTGGCGGTTGTGGTGCTGGCGGCGGGCAAAGAAGAAGGCATGGGCCGCCCCGCGCGAGATCGCACTGCGCCGTCTGGAACGGGCGGAGCAATTGGGGATGAGCTATCACGACTACACGCTGGAGATTCTGGAGCGCGGGCGGCATTTGTAGTCAGCCACGCCCCAGCAACTCCGCTACCAGCGCCCGCCATTCGGCGTCCAGCCCGCCCTTGAACTCCGGCCGCCGTGCGCGGGCGTACCAGTAGCGCGCGTTGGACAGGTCGCCTTCCTTGCGGTGCAGATAGGCGTGCACGGCGGCGCCGTCCTTGTCGTCCTGCTCCTGTGCGCAACCATGCGCCCTTCCCCAGTCGCCCTTGGCGTCCCACCACAGGCCCTGCACGGCAAGGCTGAGGCCGCCCGGCGGTTCGGCCAATTTCAGGGAGGCGGTGAATGCGGCGGCGTTCATGCCGCCAGTCTATCAGGCTGTCTGCGCCGCCGGAACCAGGGCCGCCACCGCCGCATCGACGGCGGCAATCTGTGCGCGCATCCAACCGGCCAACGGTTCACCGGACGCCGCCGCGCGGGCCGCCAAACCGGGGCGGGCGCGCATGAAGGCGCGGGCTTCGGCCAGCAACAGCGCGCCCCAGCGGGCGTGGAACACCGCCACTGCGTCGGCCATCAGCGCCGCACGCTCCTGCGCCGTCACACGGGCGACGGCGAAGGTTTCGATATGGGTGTAGGCGGTGGTGATCAGCGGGGTCAGCCAGCGCAGATCGGTGGTGGAGTCCTCCAGCCCCAGCCCGCGCTGCGTGGCCTCGGTGCAGGCGCGCGCGATGGCCGCCACCGGCTTGCCGCCGTCGCGCCGCCAGTACAGCGGCGCGGGCACATGGCGGATTTCGCCATACAGCGCCAGTTCGGCCAGCACCGCATGATCCCACCCGGCGCGGTAGCGGAACGGGGCCAGCAAATCGGCGGCCGCGCGCCGGTACACGCCCCAGAAACTCGGGGCGGAGGTGTAGCGCGCCATCACGTGCCGCGCCCGTGCCAGCCGGTCCGGCCCGACGGCTTCCAGCCGGTGTTCCGGCGGATAGGTGCCCGTGACCTCCCCCGTGCCGTGAAACACCAGCCCGCCCGCATGGCACATGGCGCAATCCGGGTGGGCCAGCAGCACCTCCATGGCGCGGGCGATGAAATCGGGGGCCAGCAGGTCGTCGGCGGTTTTCGGCATCACGAAATCCGCCGGCCCGAAGCCGAACGCCCGCGCGCAATTGGCCACAGCCCCGCCATTGGCCCGCGCGCGGTGGATGGAAATGCCCGGCACGGTGCGGGCATAGCCCTCGGCGATGGCAACCGTGGCGTCGGTGGAGGCGTTGTCGATCACCGTGAGACGCACGGCAGGCCAGGTCTGCGCCAGCACGCTTTCGATGGCCGCCCCGATTCCCGCCTCGGCGTTGTAGGCGAACAGGTTGACATCCACGCAGGGTGTCATGCGGCACAAGCCTGCCGCCACGCATGGCGCAGCGCCGCCCCCAGGCTGGCCCCGAAACGCCGCGCGTCGCACAGCGGACTGGCACGCATCTGGCCGCGCAACCCGGCGCGCAACGCGGCCAACCCTGTGGGGTCCGCCGCCCAGCGCCGCGCAATTGCCTGATAATCTGCCATATCCGCAGCGACGAACTGTTCCAGCCCCGTATTGCACAGATGGCTGGCGCTATGGCGGGCGGCGAAGGTCTGGCCGGGGAGTGTGACCACCGGTACGCCCATCCACAACGCTTCACAGGTGGTCAGCCCGCCGGAATACGGGAACGGGTCGAGCATCACGTCCACATCCAGATGTTGCAGCAACTGCCCGCGATGGGTGGACGACCCGCGCAGGATCAGCCGCAGCGGATCGACACCGTGATCGGCAAAGGCCCGGCACAGGGCGGCGGCGGTGGCCTTGTCGTTGAACTGGTGCGCCTTCAGCAGCAGCCGCGAATCCGGCACAGCGCGCAGAATGGCAGCCCAGCAGGCGATGGTCTCGGGCGTGATCTTGGCGAGATTGTTGAAACAGCCGAAGGTGATGAACCCGTTGGCCAGCGCGGGCAGCGGGGCGACATCCGGGGCCAGCGGTGAGGGCGAATAGCAGGCATAGCCGTCTGACAGGCGCAGCAGGCGCTCACGATACAGCGGCTCGAATCCGTCCGGGGTTTCCCGCCGGTCGGTGAGCATCCAGTCGATCTCGGCTACGCCGGTGCTGGCGCTTTGCATGCCGACCCATTTGATCTGCACCGGCGCAGCGCGCTCGGCGCACACGCCCAGCATCCCCTGCTCCCCCCAGCCGCCGAGTTCGATCAGCACGTCGATCCGCTCGCGCCGCACCAGTGCTGCGATTTCGCTGGCGCTCATGCGGGTTACGCTGTGCCAGCCGGACGCGGCGGCCTGAAAGCGGCGCTGGAACGAGTCTTCGGAGGGCGGCTGGCCGAAGCAGACAAGCTCGAATTGCGCGCGATCCAGCGCCTCGAAACCGGCCACCGTCAGCCAGCCCACCGGATGCGTGCGCAACGCGGCGGACAGGATGCCCACGCGCAATTTGCGCTCGGGGTCCATTGCGCCTCGCGGCAATGGCGGCAGCGTGCGCGGCAGCAGGGCGGCCGCCTGCCGGGTGGCGTGGGTGAGTTCGGCGCTCGCCGTGCCATCCTGATACACCAGCGCATTGGCCAGCGTGCGCCACGGCAGGCTTTGCGCGGGGGCCAGCAGC
This sequence comes from uncultured Rhodospirillales bacterium, assembly GCA_903864895.1. Classification (GTDB taxonomy): domain Bacteria; phylum Pseudomonadota; class Alphaproteobacteria; order Acetobacterales; family Acetobacteraceae; genus CAIPHQ01. Next base: position 23,923 of record CAIPHQ010000403.1, on the reverse strand, counting down.
GCCGCGCGGCGGGCCAGCGCCACGCCTGCGGCCTGCTCGCCGAGTGAGACCAGCGCGTTGACCAGATTGCACAGGAATGGCGGCTGTTCGCCGTGCTCGGCAATCAGCGTCTGCAGCAACTCGCGCGCTTCGCGATAGCGATGCACCCGGTTCAGGGCCGCGGCCAGATCGTTGCGCAGATTGGGGTCCTGCGGGGCCAGCGCGACGGCGCGGCGCAGCGCCGGGATGGCGGCGGCGAAGGCCCCGGCATGTAACAGGGCGATGGCCAGCGCCGCCGCAACCACCGGCGCATCAGGCGCGAGTTCGGCGGCGATCTCCAGCGCCTCGGCAGCCTCCGCCGCGCGGCCCTTGCGGTCCAGCATCACGCCGCGCGCGGTCAGCAGCGCGGGATTGACCGGATCAGCTGCCAGCGCCTGTTCCAGCCGCGCCAGTTCGCCATCCTGCGACCCGGCGGCGAAGGCGGCCCCGGCGCGGCGCAAGGCGATGCTGACGCTGTGCGGGCGCAGCGCCTGCGCCTTGCCGAACGCGGATTCGGCCAGCGCCGCGTCGCCGGTGGCCGACAGCGCGATGCCCAGCGCGTCCCACGCCTCGGCATCGTCCGGGCGCAGGCCGCAACAGCGCAGCAGCAGCGGTTGCGCCCGCGCCGGCTCACCGGCCCCCAGCAGCAGCACGGCCAACCCGACCAGCGCTTCCGGACGGTCCGGGTTCAGATCGAGCACCCGGCGGTATTGCGCCATCGCCGCCTCGGCTTCACCAGCGCGGCGGAAGCTTTCGGCCAGACGCAGCGGCGGCTCGTCCCAGAACGGGTGCGCGCGGGCCAGAGCGCGCAACTGTTCGCGCCCGGCGGGTGACAGCCGGTCTTCGGCCAGCGCCAGATTGATCAGCGTGACCGGTTGCGCGTCACCCAGCGCGCAGGCCTGCGCCAGATGCGAGCGTGCCGGATCCCAGCGCCCGGCAGCCAGGTGGATCATGCCCAGGGCAGCGTGATCCTCGCTGTCTATCGGGCGTTCCAGCACGGCCAGCGCCGCGCCGGTGTCCTGCCGCGAGAGCCATTCCATCGCCACCCGTGCCGCCGCTGTCATGACGCCTCCTTGCGCAACACCACAAACAAACCGGGCACCGGGGCGTTGCCTTCCTGCCGCACGGCCTCGGGCCGCAGCACCGCCACATGCAATCCGGCCTGTCCGGCGGCATCGCGCACATGCGTGGCGGTGTGCTGGTAGCGGCCCAGACGGCCCAGCCGCCACGTGCCCTCACCCCCGAGATCCTCCACCGAGGCCAGCATCGTCCCACAAGGTGCCAGACGCGGTGCGGCCAGCCGCAGCAAAGGGGCCAGATCGCCGAAATACGGCAGCACGTCGGCGGCCAGAATCAGCGGGAAGCTGCGGGTTTCACGCGTCAGGAACGCGCCGATTTCCGCGTGGTGCAGTTCGGCGTAGCGTCTGCCCCCCGCTGCCCGCGCCAGCATGCCGGATGACAGGTCAACACCGATGAACGGGCCAAGCGGCAGACCCGCCAGCGCCGCTGCGGCCAGCCCGGTGCCGCAACCCAGATCCAGCACCGGCCCAGCGCCATCCCATGCGGCGAGTTCGGCGCGCAGCACGCCGGGAATACGGTAGCCGAGGCTGCCGATGTGCGCGTCGAAGCGCGGGGCGTAGCCGTCGAACACCACTTCCACATATTCGGGCGCGGCCTGCCCGGCATCGGGCGACAGCCCGGCGGCGGCGGCCAGATGGCGCACATACGGGTCTTCCGGTGCGAGCATCCGCGCATCGGCGTAGGCCAAGGCCGCGTCCGCGTGCCGCCCGAGGCTTGACAGCGCGTGGCCGAGCAGACCCAGCACGCAGGCATCGGCCACACCCGCCCGCCGCGCCAGTTCCGCCAAAGCCGCCGCCCCGGCATGGTCGCGGCGTTGCATGGCCAGCATGATGGCCGACCGGCGCAGCCCCAGATCGGCCGGGCAGCGGGCGATGGCATTGGACAGCGTGGCGGCGGCTGCCTCTGCGTCACCCGCGGTGTGCAGGGCCTGTGCCAGCGCCTGCCAATACGCGGCATGGCCGGGCGCGCCCGCCACCGCGTCACGCAGGCAGGCCAGCGCATCTGCGGTGCAGCCAAGCTGGCTCAGCGCCATGCCCAGCAGTGCCCGTGCCTCGACCGAGGCGGGGCCGGCCAGCACGGCATCGGCGAAGTCCGCCGCCGCGCCGGCCGGGTTCTGCACTTGCAGGCGCAATTCGCCCCGGCACAGCAGCAGGCTCGGGGACAGCGCCGCGTGGCCCAGCAGATCGAGCGCCTCCGCAGCACGATCTTCCAGCGCCAGCAGCCTTGCCTGCCATTCCAGCACCGCCGGGTCCGACGGGGCGAGGTGCTGCAATGCAGCGAGCAAGGGCCGGGCCGCTGACGCGCGCCGTTCGCGCACCGCTGCCGCCAGACGGCGCAACAGCCCGTCGCGCGCCGTGGAACCGGACGTGCTGAGCGGTGGTTCCGCCCGTGCGGGCGGATAGGCCAGCGGGGCGTTCATGGCGTGCCCGCAAGCCCGGCGGCGATGTTCTCATTGACGGCGGCGAGAAACTCCAGATCGGGCTCCGCCGTCTGCATCTCCCGCTGCAGGCACAGCCCCACCGAAATCAGGCTGCCGCGCAACGGTGCGGGCAGCGCATTGCCGGGGTCGCGCAGCAGGTCCAGCACCATGGTCCACAGGCGCTGGTTGTCGGCCAGCGCCTTGACCCGCGCCGTTTCCCCCTGCGCGCGGCTGCGGCGCAGGACCAGACCGACGCGGCGGAACAGATCGGCTTCCTGATCACGGTGGCTGCGCGCGGCGGCGGTGGCCGCGTAGGCGCGTGCAGCAGTGTTGAGTGTCGGCATCACGAGATTTCCCTGTTTTGGGGTGCCGCCGCGCCGTGCGGCGCGCTAATCTACCTCTGCCCGGCACAGCACCGCGTCTTCATGGCGGATGATGCGGCGTGCGAGTTTCAGCGCCTGATAACAGTCGTCCGATTCGACAAGGCTCAAGGCGCGGTCGAGGATTTCCACGGCCAGCGACGACGTGGTGGCGGTCTTGAAATCGCCGATCAGCGCGCGCGCCGCGTTGATGCCGCGCGTACGCTCCTGATCGGAACCCACATAGGCGGTTTGCAATGCGTAGTAGATGCGCCGTGCGGGCGTGTTCGCCTCCTCCGGTGCCATGATCTGTTTGCCGAACAGGAATCGGACATGAGCGGTCAGCTCGATGCGTGATTTGGTTCTGAACCGGATGGGCGCACCGTTGACAAGCATCATCTCCCCTTGCCGGAGTTCCAACACCAAGGTGGACATGGGACAGCCCCACTCTCGTACTCCCGGCGTCGTGCCGGGCTTTTCGCTGCACGAATCTGGGCATTCTGCCCGAACCGCCCGTTTCTACTTGAACAGGCTGAGGAGGCTTTGCGGTGACTGGTTGGCGATGGACAGCGCCTGCGTGCCAAGCTGCTGGCGGATTTGCAGCGCCTGCAACTGGGCCGATTCCTTGGCCAGATCGGCATCCACCAAAGCGCCAAGGCCGTTGTTCAGCGCGTTCATCTTGTCGTTGTTGTAGGTGATCTGGTTGGTCACGTAGTTGGTGGCCGCACCGTAGGAGTTCAGCTCGGTGCCAAGCTGGTTGACCTTGTTGATGAACGCGCCGCTGGTGGTGGTGGCGGAAATCAGCCCGCCCACGGTGGTGGCGGCACTCAGCTGCGTACTGGTGAACGAGATCGAGGCCATGAAGGCCGAGCCGCTGAACGTGCTGATGCCATAGGTGGCACCGACTTCATTGCGCACCACGCCCACGCCGCCGAACGTGCCCGCACTGCCGGTCATGTCGCCGACCAGAGACTTGCCGTTGTACGCCGCGTCCTGAAAATAGGTTTTGATCTGCGTGACCAGCGACTGGTACTGCTGGATGTACTGCGTGCGCTGCGTGCCCTGCGTGTTGCTGTCTGCCAGTTTTACCAGCACGTCACGCGCGCTGCTCATGGTGTTGGACACGTCGGTCAGGCTGCTGGTGGTGACCGACAGCAGGCCCTGCACGTTGCCAAGCTGCTGGTTGGCGCTGGTCAGCGCATTCACGTCCGAGCGCACCCGCTGCGCCACGGCGAAGGCGGCGCCGTCGTCGGTCGCGTCGGCCACGCGGTAGCCTGTGGAGATCTGCTTCTGCACGCCCGCAAGCTGCGTGCTGGTCATTTCAAGCGACGCCAGCGCAATGCTGGCATTGACGTTGGTGTTCACGGAATTGAGGGACATGCGCGTTTTCCTTGATGCCCAGAGATAAGTCATGCCCCCGCGATTTTGCGGGCCGCGCCGAGCGTGGCACGCCAGCCGTTAATGGCCGGTGAAGGCTCAGCCGCCCGCCGCGAGATATTTCACCAGCGACAGTGACTGGCTTTGCGCGATCAGCTGATACGATGCCTGCAACTGGGTCTGCGTCTGCGTCAGGCGTGCCAGCGTGGCGGCCATGTCCACATCCTGCGCGCCGGACAACTGGGCTTGCAGCGCGGTGACGGTTTGCACCGAGGTTTGCGCATCCGCCTGCAAGCGCGCCTGCCGGTCGCCCAGCACACCCGCATCGGCGTTCAGCGCGGTGATGGCCCCGCCAAGGCTGGTGCGCGTGTCGGCCACCAACTGGTCAAACCCCGCCGTGCCTACCTGTGCGCTGGACAGCGAACCAAGCGTGGCCAGCGCGCGCAGCACGTCGCGCATGTACGACCCGGTGGTGGAGGGGCCCGTGGAGGCCACATCGGCGTTGGCGCTGGCGGTGATGCCCACCGGCACCGGCGCGCCATCCGGCCCGGCCAGGATGGGCCGCCGGGCGGCGAGCGTGGCCGCCGGTTGCGACAGGGCGGCGGAAAACGGCGAGGTCCCCGCCGCATTCGACGCCGCCACCGACAACGTGGCCGCGATGGTGCCCGCCGCCCCGGACGCGGGCAGCGCCGCCACCGCTGTCTGAATCTGGGTGAAGAACCCCGACGACAGGATGGCATCGGAACCGGGCAGCGGCGGATTGCCGCTGTCCTGCCCGGCGAACACGTAGCGCCCGGCATCGGTGCTGTTCAGCAGGCCCGCGACCCGCACCAGCGCATCCCGCGCGGCGGCAGCCACGCTGTCGATCTGGGACGGGTTCAGGCCGTTGAGGTTGTTGGTATTCGCGTAAAACGTGCTGGCCTCACTGCTGATCTGGCTGAGCGCGGTTTGCGCCACGTCCATCGCACCGCTGGCCGCCGCGATATTGGCTTGCCACGCCTGTTGGCGCGCGATGGCGGGGGCGGTGACCAGCGCGGTCTGCATTCCGGTGCCCAGCCCGGCATAATGGCCGCTGACATAGCCGCCGCCCACCTGCTGGGTCAGCGTGGCAAGGCGGCGGGCGACGCTGGCGGCGTTGGCCACCGTGCTGGCCGCAACCCCGCCGGGAAAGTCCACAAAGCCGCCGATGGCGGACGTGCCGCTCATCTATGCCTCCTATTGCACGGTTTGCAGCAGTTGCGACCACATGGACTGCACCGCCGACAGCACGCGGGCATTGGCGCCGTAGGCGTTTTGCAGCGCGACCATTTTTGCCATCTCGGCGTCGATGCTGACCGAGGTGTTGGCGGCGAACGCGGTTTGCAGCGTGGTCTGCACGCCCTGCGCGGTGGTGAGTTGCTGCGTCACCGCCTCACTGGCCTGCGCCTGGCTGCCGGTGACGGCGGTGGCAAGGCCCGTCAGGTCAGATGGGGCCGCGTAGCCAGACGACAGCGCCCCGGATGGACCAAGGCCGGACACGGCAGGCGGCGGTTGTGCCACGCCCGATGCCACCTGCCCGCCCAGCGCATATTGCAGTACCCGTGTGATCATATCGGAGAACCCGGCCGGGCCGCCCGGCGGGTTTGGCGTAAAGGCGGAAGCACCGCCGCCGCTGGCCACCGCATGGGTGCCGTCCCGCACCAGCGCAGGGCTGGCCGCCACGGACGGGTTGACCTGAATGGCCTGCGCGAAGCCGATATAGCCTGCCTGCGCGGGCGGTCCGGCGGCGGCGGGCACGGTGCCGCTGGCATCGGTGAACAGGGTCAGCCCCTGCGCATCGAAGCGGTTGGCCAGCGTGTAGGCGAACTCGTCCAGATTGGCCTGCATCTGCGGCAGTGTGGCGTCGCGCAGCGTGATGTTGCCGCCTAACTGACCGCCGGTCAGTTGCGCCGTCACGTCCTGCCCGCCCAGCAGGATGCCGGGCAAGCCGCCGCCCGGCGTATACACGCCCGGCGCGGTGTTGGCGGGCGCGCTGCTGAACGGGCTGGCGGTGCCGTGCAGCGGCAAATTGAGGCCGGACGCGGTGATGGCCAGCAAATCCCCGTTCGGCTGCTCGTGGAACTTCACCGCGACCAGCGTGCTCAGACGGTCCATCGCCGCCGCGCGCTGGTTTTCCAGATCGGCGGTGGACAGCCCGGCGGCGCGGCCCTGCACGATCTGGTCACTCAGCGTTCCCAGTGTGGCCAGCGTGGTGTTCAGGCTGGCAACGCCGCTGCCGATGGCATCCTGCGCCGCCTGCCGTGTGCTGGCGATGGCGGACCCCACGCTGTTGATCTGCCCGGCAAGCGCCGAAGCCGCCGCCACCACGCGCGCCTGCTGGGTCTGGTTGGACGGGTCCACCGCCAGAGCCGAGAACGCATTGCCCATCGCGCCGAGCAGGCTGCCGAGGTCGGTGCCGCTGCCCACGGCCCCCTGTGCGGCATCGATCTGCGCCAGTGCCGCCTGCCGGGTTTGCAGCGAGGCCACATCGGCGTTCTGCGCCAGAACCGCCGCCTGCCCCTGCGCGTCCACCGCGCGCTGCACCGCACCGTTGGCGGCCCCCAGCCCGATGCCGCCTGCCGTCAGGCTGTGCTGGGCCACATCCTCCACCGCGTAGCCGGGCGTGGTGGCGTTGGCGATGTTCTGGCTGACCAGCGCGATCTGGGCATTGAGGTTGCCGATCTGCGAGGACGCGATGGACAGCGCGGCGCCGAGGCTCATGGGGCGGCCCTAGCCCTAATGTTTCATGTCCAGCGTCACCTGCATCATGTCGCTGGCGGTGGTGACCATCTTGGCGTTGGCCGAATAGGCCTGCTGGGCGACGATCATCTGGCTGAACTGGGTGGCGATATCGACGTTGGATTGCTCGACCGAACTGGTCACGATGGCCCCGGCCCCGTTGCCGCCCGCCGTTTCGGCCAGCGGCACGCCGGAGGCCGTGGTGGCGGTGAACGCCGAGCCGTTCTGGCGCTGCAATTCATCGGGGGCGGCGAAGGTGACCACCGGCACGCGGGCAATCTGGCGGCTCTGGCCGTTGTCGTAATTCACGATCACGCCGCCTGCCGTGGTGGTGCTGACGCTGCTGAAACTGCCGGGCGGCACGCCGTCCTGGCTGATGCCGCGCAGGCTGTAGCCGGACCCGGCAAACTGCGTCAGCCCGCTGGTGCCGCCGAGCGTGCCGAGACCGAGCGCGATGCTCTGCGTGCCGCCGCCTGCGGTGGGATACAGCGTGGACAGCGTCAGAGTGGCCTGCGCGCCGGGCGTGTTCTGCACTGCGGCACCCTGTGTAAGTGAGGCCAGCGTGCCATCGGCAGCAAAGGTCAGCGCGCCGTTGCCGATGGGCGTGCCGGTATCGTCGGTGACCGCCACGGTCCATGCGTTGCTGCCGCTGCCCGAGGACAGGAACGACAATGTGAGTTGATGCGCCAGCCCCTGCGCGTCGTACACGGACACGTTGGAGGTGAAGGGCGCGGGCGCGCTGCTGCTGGCGGGCGGCAGATTGGCCGACAGGTCCACCTTGCCGGTGGGCACCGGCTGGTAGATGGCCTGGCTGATCTGCACCGGGGCCAGCGTGTTGGTATCGAGCGTGCCATTGGCCAGCACCGGCCAGCCTTGCAGATACAGCCCCGACCCGTTCACCAGAAATCCGCCGGCATTCATCGAAAAATCGCCGGCCCGTGTGTAGTAGCTCTGCGGGTCGAACACCGGGGCGTTGGCGGACGAGCCGGTGTTCTGGCTGACCGGGAAAAACCCCTGCCCGCTGATCGCCATGGCCAGCGGATTGGTGATCTGCGTGATGGTGCCTGTGACGTTGTTGACGTAGCTCGGCTGCGCCACCACCGCGCCGGGCGCGTTCTCGGTGGCGGAACTGGTGGTGATGTAGTCGATGAAGTTGGTGTCCACCCGCTTGAAGCCGACGGTCTGGCTGTTGGCGATGTTGTCGGAGATGTTGCCCAGCGCCGAGGATTGGCTGCTGAGCCCGCTAAGGGCGGTGGTCATGGCACCGAACAGGGACATGGCGGCGGTGGCTCCCGGCTGACTGGCAAAGGATCAGCAGGAAGCGTGCCATGCGGCGGCGGCGCGGCTTGGGGCGGAATCGGGCGTGCAAGGGCGGCAGGATTTGCCGCGTGCCCCGGCAAGACGTGCCGGGCGGCACCGGCGCCACTGCGCCGGATGCTGCGGCGTGGCGTGGCCCGTGGCTTGCGTGGGGGATGCAGCCCGCCACAGCGGCCCCGGAGCCTGCCATGACCCAAGCCAGCCTGTCCGCTGCGCCGCCCGCGCCACACGCCGCCGCTGCTGCGGCGCTGGCCGCCACGGCTGTGCTGGCAGCGCCGCAGGGCGCGGCGGCCGGTGCCGGTGCGGCGGGGTTTGCCGGAGTGCTCGCGCTGGCGTCGGCGGCCGATGCCGCGCCGGACGGCACGCCCCCGCCACAGGCTGCGGCGGCACCACCGCAGCCGCAAGTGCCGGTGCAGCAAATGCCTGCCACGCCACTCCCAGCCATCAATGCGCCGGCAACGCCCGCACCTCCCGCTCCCGAACGGGATGCGCCGGAGGCGGCACCACTGGCGCGGCGGCAGGCGGCAAGGCCCAAGACCGCCGCGCCACCGGACAGCGCCGGGGCTGATCCGGCGAGCGCGGCGCTGACCGCTGACCCGCCCCCCGCGCTGCAAGCCTTCGCCGTGCCAGCCATACTGCCGGACGTAACGCTGCCCGTACCTGTGGAGGCGGGCGGGCAGCCTGCCACACGGGCCGCGCCGGTGAGTCTGTCAGACCCACCGCGCCATACGGCAGCGCCTGCCCCGGCACATGCCGCAGCGCCGGAGTCTGCGGCGCAACCCGGTCTGCAAGCACCCAAGCCGCCCGATCTACCAGCCAGCGCCGTCGCCCTGCCGGTGTCCGCAGCACCTACGCCTGACGGGGCGGCCCATGCGGTGCGCAGTCACGCCACAGCGGCCAGCACACCGCGCCCGGCCAACGACATTCCGCACCCGGCCGCGCAGATTGCCGGTGCGGTGGCGCGGCTGGGCGGTGCTGCGGGCGCGCACCGGCTGACCGTTTCGCTGGCCCCGGCGGAGTTGGGCAACATCGAGATATCGGTGCGGCTGCATCCGCGCGCCGGGGCCGCCGCCACCGTGCTGGTGGAACGGCCGGAGACGCTGGCGCTGCTGCACCGCGAATCCGCCAGCCTGCGCGCGGCACTGGAGCGCGCCGGGTTGCCCGACCGGCCGCAGGCGCTGACGCTGGAACTCGCCCCGCAGGCCGCCAGGCCGGTGGCTGCCGCCGATGCCCCGGCCACCGGCGGCACCGGCTTCGGGTTCGACCCCGGGTCTGGCGCACCGCAGGGTCAACGGCGGCCGCAGCCGCACGCTCCTCCCACCCCACTGCTGACCGCCGCACTGCTCACCGGCCCGCAGCCATCGGACGCTGTGCCCACCGGCGCACCTGCGCGCGGGATCGACATCACCGCCTGAGCCGGAGCCTGCCATGACCGCCGTTTCCGCTGCCACCGCCGCAAGCCCTGCCGCCACAGCCGCCAAGACCGGCTCGACGGCGCTCGACTCCCTGACCGGCAATTTTCAGACGTTTCTGACCATGCTGACCACGCAGCTGAAAAATCAGGACCCCACCAGCCCGATGGACAGCAGCCAGTTCACCACCGAACTGGTGCAGTTTTCCGGCGTGGAGCAGCAGATCAACACCAACAGCAACCTGCAACAACTGATCAGCCTGACGCAGGGCAACAACGTGTTGCAATCCAGCCAGATTCTCGGCAAGACCGTCGAAGCCACCGCCGACCATCTGCCGTTGCAGCAGGGCACCGGGCAGATCCATTTCACCGCTGCCAGCAGCGGGCCGGTGGCGATCACCTTATACGACGCGCAGGGCCGGGCGCTGTACGCCAGCACGGTGGCGGCCACGCAGGGTGAGAACGGCTGGGCGTGGCAGGGCCAGACCACGAGCGGCGGCACCGCCCCAGATGGCAGCTACAAGATTGCGGTCGCCGCCGTGGCGCCGGATGGCAGTACCTCGGCCATTCCGTTCACGGTGCTGGGCAAGGCAACGTCCGTTCAGCAGCAGGGCTCGGCGGTGCAGGTGCTGATGGGGGCGCAGGCGGTGGACATGGCCAAGGTAACCGCCGTGCGGAATTAACCGCCGCGAAAGCCCGCCACGGCAGGGTGCCCGCGTCACACAACGTGACGCCATGAGGGACCCCGCGCCAATGTTGCGCCTTGCCGCTGCGATGCCATGCGCGAACTGCTGAACGGCCTGAAAGCGCTGGGCGTGGCGCGGCTGGCCGCGATGGGCGCGGTGGCGGTGTGCATGCTGGCGGTGCTGGCCGTGCTGGCGCTGCGCGGCGGCACGGAACACATGGCGCTGCTGTATGCCGACCTTGACCTGAAGGAAGCCGGGCAGATTGCCGATGCGCTGGACCGCCAGCACATTCCGGCACAAACCGGGCGGCAGGGCAGCGAGATTCTGGTGCCGGAATCGATGGTCACCCGCGCCCGCCTGCTGCTGGCGCGGGAGGGCCTGCCCTCCGGCGGGGCCATCGGCTACGAGATTTTCGACCGTGGTGACGGGCTGGTGGCCAGCCAGTTCCAGCAGTCCATCAGCCAGACCCGCGCGCTGGAAGGCGAACTGGCGCGCACCATTCGCAGCATGCAGGGTGTGCGCAATGCGCGTGTGCATGTGGTGCTGCCGCGCCGCGAGCCGTTCGCCACCCAGCATCAGGATGCGCAGGCGTCAGTACTGCTGACGCTCGCGGGCGCCAACCGGCTGGACCATGAGGCGGTGCAGGCGATACTGACGCTGGTGGCCGCCGCGGTGCCCGGATTGCGGGTGCAGAACATCGCCATCGCCGACACCCATGGCAGCCTGCTGGCGCGTGCCGGGCAGGCGATGGGCGGGCCGGGGACAGACAACGCGCTGGACGAGCAGCGCCGCGCCACCGAAATGCGGTTGGCCCACGCGGTGGAGGACATGCTGGAACCCAGCCTGGGCCAGGGCCGCGTGCGCGCCGAAGCCGCCGTGGACATGGATTTCGACCAGGTTCACGAGACGCAGGAGAAATTCGACCCCGAGGGGCAAGTGGTGCGCGGCACCCAGACCTCGACCGACACCAGCAAATCCACCGAGGCGCAGGCCCCCACCACGGTGCAAAACAATCTGCCCAACGCCGATGCCGCCGCTGCCAGCGGCGCGGGCAGCCAGGAGCAGAAGCAGGAAGAAACCACCAACTACGAAATCGGCAAGACGGTGCGCACCATCGTGCGCGAGCATCCGCAAATCCGCCGCATCAGCATCGCGGTGATGATCGACGGTATCGAGATCAAGGATGGCAGCGGGGCCGTGCAATGGAAGCCGCGCCCGCAGGATGACATTGACCGCATCACCACGCTGGTGCGCAGCGCCATCGGCTACAACGAGAAGCGCGGCGACCGCATTGACGTGGTGAGCATGCGCTTCGCCATCCCCGAGGCGGCCAGCAGCGAAGCCGGTGCTTTGGCCGGGCTGTTCGACAAATCCGACCTGATGCGGCTGGGCCAGACCGGATTGCTGGGCGTGCTGGCGCTGCTGGCGCTGCTGTTCGTGCTGCGCCCGATGGTGCAGCGCATCACCAGCCTGCCTGCCGCAATCGAAGGGCCGGAGCCGTTGGCGATGCTGGCGGCGGGCGCAGGCGGCGGCGCCGGAATGACCGCCGGTGCTGCGCCGGGCGGGCAGTTGCTGCTGGCAGGGACTGGCGCGGCCGCCGAGGGCGGGGCGCTGGTGCCCTACGAGGAGGGCGACAACATGGTCAACATCGCCAACATCGAAGGCCAGATGCGCGCCTCCTCCATCCGCCGGGTGATCGATCTGGTACAGACGCACCCGGATGAAAGCCTGTCGATCCTGCGCGCATGGATGCAGCAGGAGGCACCGGCCTGATGCGCAGCGAGGATGGGCGCATCTTTACCGGCGCGCAAAAGGCCGCGCTGCTGATGCTCGCACTGGGTGAGGATCAGGGTGCCACGCTGTTCAAGCTGATGCATGAAGACGAGATCAAGGAAATCTCGCTGGCGATGGCGCAGCTTGGCCCGGTGCGCGCCACCACTGTCGAACAGCTTTGCAATGAATTCGCCCGCGAGCTTGGCGGCAACGGCAATATCATCGGCAGTTTCGAAAACACCGAACGGATGCTGCTGAAAACGCTGCCGCGCGAGCGCGTGGCGCAGATCATGGACGAAATTCGCGGCCCGGCCGGGCGGACGATGTGGGACAAGCTGGGCAATGTCAGCGAAGCGGTGCTGGCGAACTACCTGAAGAACGAATACCCGCAGACCGTCGCCGTGGTGCTGTCGAAGGTGAAGCCGCCGCATGCCGCGCGCGTGCTGTCGCTGCTGCCCGACGGATTCGCGATGGAAGTGGTGATGCGGATGCTGCGCATGGAAAGCGTGCAGAAGGATGTACTGGACGGGGTAGAGCGCACCCTGCGGTCCGAATTCATGTCCAATCTGGCGCGCAGCACACGGCGTGATGCGCATGAGCTGATGGCCGAGATCTTCAACAATCTCGACCGGCAGTCCGAGCAGAAATTCGTGGCCGCGCTGGAGGAACGCAACCGCGATGCCGCCGAGCGCATCAAGTCCTTGATGTTCACCTTCGACGATCTGCAACGCCTGACCCCGGTGGCTGTGCAGGCCCTGCTACGCGCGGTGGAGAAGGACAAGCTGCCGCTGGCGCTGAAAGGCGCGTCCGAGAAACTGCGTGAACTGTTCTTCGGCAATCTGTCCGAGCGCGCGGGCAAGATGCTGCGTGAGGACATCGAGGCGCTGGGGCCGGTGAAGCTGCGCGATGTGGACGAAGCGCAGGCGGCCATCGTGGCGCTTGCCAAGGAACTGGCCGCGCAGGGCCAGATCGAGATCGCCGAGAGCCAGGATGAACAGCTGGTTTACTGACCGTGCCTGACTCCGGCCAGCCACCCCATCGCGGAAGTGCCATATGCAGGACGACGTTGAGTTTCCCCCGGCCAGCGAACTTGCCGCGCCCGAACAGGACAGTGGCACGGGCCGCGTCGCCCGCGACCTTGAGGCGGTTTACGACGTGCCGGTCACGGTCAGCGCCGTGCTGGGCAAAGCCACCATGCAGGTCAGCCAGTTGCTGAAACTCGGGCGCGGTGCGGTGGTGGAGTTGGACCGCAAACTCGGTGAGGCCATCGACATCTATGTCAACAACCGGCTGGTGGCGCGCGGGGAGGTGGTGATGGTGGATGACAACCGGCTGGGCGTGACCATGACAGAAATCGTCAAGGCCGAACGCTCCAACTAGGGGCGCGCCCACATGCGCATCCTGATTGTCGGCTCCATGAGCGGCCCGCTGGGACAGGCGGCGAAATTCGCCATCGCGCGCGGGGCGCAGATTGCGCAGACCGGCGCGGTGGGCGAAGCACTGGCGGCATTGCGCAGCACGCCGGTGGACGCGGTGCTGTGCGATCTGCGGCAGGATATTCTGGCGTTGCTGGCGGCACTTCGTGATGAGCGCATGGCCACCCCGGTGATCGCCTGCGGCACCGAACGCGATGCGGACGCGGCAGTGGCCGCCATTCGTGCCGGGGCGCGCGAATTCCTCAGCCTGCCGCAGGACCCGCTGCTGGTGGCCGCGATTCTGGCGGCGGTGGCCGATGGTGAGCGCGGACTGATCGTGAGTGACCCGGCGATGGCCGCGACCGTGGCGCGCGCCGAACGTGTGGCGGCGGCGGAAGCCTCGGTGCTGATCACCGGGGAAAGCGGCACCGGCAAGGAAGTGCTGGCGCGGCACATCCACACGCGATCCCGCCGTGCGCAGGGGCCGTTCGTGGCGCTGAACTGTGCGGCCATCCCCGAGCAATTGCTGGAAAGCGAGTTGTTCGGGCATGAGAAGGGCGCGTTCAGCGGTGCCGTGGCGCGGCGCGTCGGCAAGTTTGAAGCTGCTGATGGCGGCACGCTGCTGCTGGATGAAATCGGCGAGATGGACATTCGCCTGCAAGCCAAGCTGCTGCGCGCGGTGCAGGAGCGCGAAATCGACCGGGTTGGTGGCAGCGCGCCGGTGCGGGTGAATGTGCGCATTCTGGCCACCACCAACCGCGACCTGCGTGCCGAGGTGGCGCAGAAACGCTTTCGTGAGGATCTGTATTTCCGCCTGAATGTGGTTGCCATCTGCATTCCGCCGCTGCGCGAGCGCCCCGGCGATATTGCAGCGCTGGCCGCGCATTTCGCCCGCCGCTACGCGGACGTGAACGGTCTGCCGGACCGCCGGTTCAGTGGCGGCGCGCTGCAGCGGCTGAACGCCCACACATGGCGCGGCAATGTGCGCGAACTGGAAAACACCGTGCATCGTGCGGTGCTGCTGGCCGCAGGCGGCGAAATCACCGAGGCCGCCGTGGAACTCGCCGACGAATCACCCGCTGCAATGGCCCCCAACGGCGACGGATGGGCCGGGCGGCGCATGAGCGATGTGGAGCGCGAGCTGATCCTGCAGACGCTGCGCCATACCTCCGGCAATCGCACCCATGCCGCCACCATGCTGGGCATTTCCATCCGCGCGCTGCGCAACAAGCTGCGCGACTACGCCGCCGCCGGGGCCGAGGTGCCGCCGCCGCCGAGCGGGATTGCGGCATGAGTGCCGCCGGGCTGAAATCCTTCGGACTGAGCGCAGAACTCAACGCAAAGCTGCGGCGCTATCTGCCGGGCACCGACGTTGGCCTGTCGCTGGGGCTGGTGGCGCTGCTGTCGGTGCTGGTGATTCCGCTGCCGGCGTTTCTGCTGGATATCGGGCTCGCGGTGTCGGTGACCTCGGCGGTGCTGGTGCTGATGGTGGCGATGTTCGTGCAGCGCCCGCTGGATTTCACCAGTTTTCCCACGTTGCTGCTGCTGACCACGCTGTTGCGCCTGTCACTCAACGTCGCCACCACGCGGCTGATCCTGTCACGCGGCAGCGAGGGGCCGGGGGCTGCGGGGCATGTGGTGGCGGCGTTTGGCGGCTTCCTGATGGGCGGCGACGTGGTGATCGGCCTGATCCTGTTCGCCATCCTGCTGGTGGTGAATTTCATGGTCATCACCAAGGGTTCCGGGCGCATCGCCGAAGTCTCGGCCCGGTTCAGCCTCGATGCGATGCCGGGCAAGCAGATGGCCATCGACGCCGAATTGTCCGCAGGCGCCATCGACGAGAAGCAGGCGCGGCGCAAGCGGCGCGAACTGGAGGAGGAAAGCGGCTTCTACGGCGCGATGGACGGTGCGGCGAAATTCGTGCGCGGCGATGCGATTGCAGCGCTCATCATCACCAGCATCAACATCGCGGGCGGGCTTGCCATCGGCGTGCTGCGCCACGGCATGCCGTTCGGCGAGGCGGCGGCCACCTATACCACGCTGACCATCGGCGACGGTCTGGTCAGCCAGATTCCGGCACTGCTGGTTTCCACCGCCGCCGGTATCGTGGTGACCAAGGGCGGCACCGAGGGCACGGCGGATGTGGCGCTGCTGCGCCAGTTGGGTGGCAGCCCGAAACCGCTGGCCATGGCATCGGGTGCTGCGGCGCTGCTGGCGCTGATGCCGGGGCTGCCCGCGCTGCCGTTTTTCGCGCTGGCGGGACTGGCGGCGGGCGGGGCGTATCTGCGCGCCAAGAACCCGGTGGCCGGCCCCGAAGCGCCTGATGCGCCCGCGCCGCTGGCCCCCGCCGAAGCGCCGATCAGCGAGGTGCTGCGCATCGACATGATCCGCCTTGAACTCGGCTACGGCCTGCTTGTGCTGGCGGGCGGCGAGGGTGCGCGGCTGACCGAGCAGATCAAGGGCCTGCGCCGGTCCATCGCCGCCGAGATGGGCTTCGTGCTGCCGCCGGTGCGCATTCAGGACAACATGCAGCTTCCGGCTGACACGTATTGCGTGCGCATCAAGGAAATCGAGGCCGGGCGCGGCACCATCCGGCCCACGCGGCTGCTGGCGATGGCGGGCACCGGCG
Organism: uncultured Rhodospirillales bacterium; assembly: GCA_903864895.1. Lineage (GTDB taxonomy): Bacteria > Pseudomonadota > Alphaproteobacteria > Acetobacterales > Acetobacteraceae > CAIPHQ01. The sequence goes on along the minus strand of CAIPHQ010000403.1, from coordinate 7,681 downwards.
ACACCGCGGCATTGCAGGGCGAGGCCACCACCGAGCCGGCTTTCGGCCTGCCCGCGCTGTGGATCACGCCGGATCAGCGCGAGGAAGCCGAGTTCCGCGGCTGCACCGTGGTGGACCCGGCCAGCGTGCTGTGCACCCATCTGACCGAGATCGTGCGCCAGACCATGGCCGAGTTGCTGTCCTTCCCGGAGGCGCAAAAGCTGCTGGATGACCTGCCGCGCGACCAGCAGAAACTGGTGGGCGAACTGATCCCGTCACAGATTTCGGCGGGTGGCGTGCAGCGCGTGTTGCAGGCGCTGCTGGCCGAGCGGGTGTCGATCCGCGACCTGTCCACCATTCTGGAGGGTATTCAGGAGGCCTGCGCCGGGCAGGCGCGCGCGGTGCCCGCCATTTGCGGCCATGTCCGCGCCCGCCTCGCCCGCCAACTCAGCGACGCGCATACCGGGCCGGGCGGCTATCTGCCGCTGATCACGCTGTCGGCGGACTGGGAGGCGGCGTTTGCCGAGGCGCTGGTGGGGCCGCCGGATGACCGGCAACTGGCGATGGCGGCGGCCAAGGTGACCGACTTCATGCAGGCGTTCCGCGCCGCGTTCGATGCTGCCACCCGCGCGGGGGAAGCCCCGGCGCTGGTGACCAGCAGCGGCATTCGCTTTCAGGTGCGCGCCATCGTGGAGCGCATCCGCCCGGCGACACCCGTGCTGGCGCAGAACGAGATTTTCCCGCGCGCCCGCATCCGCACCATCGGCGTGATTGGCTGATGCGCATCCGGCTGTATCGCGCCGCCAAGGTGGCTGATGCGATGGGCATGGTCCGTGCGGAACTTGGGCCGGACGCGCTGATTTTGGCCACGCGGCGCGTGGCGGGCGGCGTGGAGGTCAGCGCGGCGCTGGACAGTGACGCCCCGGATGACCTGCCTGTGCCACCGAATGCACTGGCCCATGCATTGGATTACCACGCCGTGCCGCTGGCCGTGCGCGCCCGCCTGCTGCGCGGCGCACTAGAGCAGTCGCTGGCTGCCAGTTTCCGCTTCGCCCCGCTGCCGCTGCATCAAGGCGCGCCACCGCTGCTGCTGGCAGGCCCGCCGGGTGCTGGCAAGACACTCACCGCCGCGCGGCTTGCCACACGGCTGGTGATGGCGGGCATCACACCGCTGGTGATCTCGGCAGACGGGCAGCGCGCGGGCGGGGCTGAGCAACTTTCGGCCTTTACCCGCGTGCTGGGGCTGGATCTGGTGGTGGCCTGCCACCCTTCGCTGCTGGCCGGCGCGCTCGCCGCGCGGCGGCCGGCTGGCCCGGTGCTGATCGACCTGCCCGGCAGTAACCCGTTCGACGCCGCCGCCCTGGATGAGGTGCAGGCCTTCGCCGCCGCGGCGCGCGGGTCCATCGCCGCCGTGCTGCCCGCAGGGACTGACGCTGACGAGGCCGCCGACAGCTCTGCCGCCTATGCCACCGCCGGGGCCACGCATCTGGTGGCCACGCGGCTCGACCATGCGCGGCGGATTGGCGGCGTGCTGGCCGCCGCCGGCGCGGGCTTGGCACTGGCCGAGGCCGGAATCGGTCCCGGTGCCGCCGATGGTCTGGTGCCGATGACCCACACGCTGCTGGCCACCCGCCTGCGCCGCCCCAATGCCCTGCCCGGACACGCCGCATGACCCAGACCCTCACCACCGCACACCGCCCGCCCGGACGGCGCATCGCCATCGCATCCGGCAAGGGCGGTGTGGGCAAGACATGGCTGGCGATTACGCTGGCGCATGCGCTGGCGCGGGGCGGGCAGCGCGTGCTGCTGTTCGACGGCGATCTGGGGCTGGCCAATGTGGACACGCAACTCGGAATCACGCCGAAAGCCGACATCGCCAGCGTGGTCGGCGGCGCGCACACCGCCGAGGACGCCATTCTGTCCTACCGCGCCGGGTTCGACATTCTGCCCGGCCGCTCCGGCTCCACCGCGCTGGCCGGGCTGGAGGGCGCGGCGCTGGGTGCGCTGAACGCCGATCTGCGCCGCCTTGCCGGGCGTTATGACAGCGTGGTGATGGATCTGGGGGCCGGCGTCGGCAGCGGGGTGCGCGGTCTGGCCGCCGCCGCCGACCTGCTGCTGGTGGTGGCAACCGACGAGCCCACCAGCCTGACGGATGCCTACGCGGTGCTGAAACTCGACTGCCGCGCCCGCCCGCCGGGCCACGGCGATGCCGCCATCGTGGTCAACCACGCCGCGAGCAAGACTGAAGGCCAGCGCACCTACCACGCGCTGGCCCGCGCCTGCGCCACGTTTCTGGGCCGCACGCCGCATTGTGCCGGAATCGTGCGGCGCGATGAGCACGTGAAAGACGCCATCCGCCGCCAGACACCGTTGCTGGAACGCCACCCTTCCTGTGCGGCGGCGGCGGATGTGGAGGCGCTGGCGCGGGCGCTTTAGCGGAACGGCGGCTCGTCAAAACTGCGCAGCTTGCGGCTGTGCAACCCGCCGAGTTCGCTGCGCAGAATATCCAGCGTGGCAATGCCGATGGCCAGATGCTCGCCCACGGCACGCTGATAGAACGCGCTGGCTGCACCGGGCAGCTTGATTTCGCCATGCAGCGGTTTGTCGGACACGCACAGCAGCGTGCCGTACGGCACCCGCAAGCGGTAGCCTTGGGCCGCCAGCGTGCCGCTTTCCATGTCCACCGCGATGGCACGTGACAGATTGATGCGCCGCCGCTCCTGACTCCAGCGCAGTTCCCAGTTGCGGTCGTCGTACGTCACCACCGTGCCGGTGCGCAGGCGCTGCTTCAGCGCCTCACCGCGCTCGCCGGTGACCTGTGCGGCGGCCTGCTGCAACGCCACCTGCACTTCGGCCAAAGCCGGGACCGGCACTTCCGGCGGTACCAGATCGTCGAGGATTTTATCGCGGCGCAGATAGCCGTGTGCCAGCACGTAATCGCCGATTTTCTGGCTCTGCCGCAGCCCGCCGCAATGGCCCACCATCAGCCAGCAATGCGGGCGCAGCACCGCCAGATGGTCGGTGATGTTCTTCGCGTTGGATGGACCCACGCCGATATTGATGATGGTGATGCCGCCCAGCCCATCGGACCTGCCCAGATGATAGGCGGGCATCTGAAACCTGTGCCACGGCGCGGACAGTGCCAGATGCTCGGCGACATCCTGCGCCATGCCGCGCGTGGCAACCCCGCCACCCGGCACATGCAGCTTGTCGTACGGGCTGCCGTCGCGCTGCAATTCCGCCAGACCGAAGCGGATGAACTGCTCCACATAGCGCTGATAATTGGTCAGCAGGATCCACGGCTGCACCGCGCGCCAGCCGGTGCCGGTGTAATGCACCAGCCGGCGCAGCGAGTAATCGACGCGCACCGCATCAAACAGTGCCAGCGGCAACGGCTCGCCGGGGGCAGCGTCCCACAGACCGTCGGCAATTTCGTCGCCCACCGCCGAGAGCATCGGCACCGGAAAATGCCGCGCCAGTTCGCTGGCGGAAATCTCGCCCTGCATCAACTCGTTGCTGCCGTCCAGAACGTAGGGATACGGCAGTTCCTGCTGGCTTGGCTGCACGCTGAGTGTGGCGCCGTATTCGGCGACCAGAGGGTGCAACTGGCTGAGCAGATAGCGGCGGAAGAATGCCGGTTGCGTCACCGTGGTGGCGTAAGTGCCGGGCGCCTGCAACTTCGCCCATGCGCGGCGGGTTTGCGGCGGTGCGCCCTGCGGTTGCCAGTGCAGCCGCAATTCCGGGTAGCGAAACCGCGCGCGTTCCTCGGCCGAGGGAAAACTGCCGTCGCGCCCGAACCGCGCCAAGGCCGCACGCAGATGCGCCACCGCCTCGGCGTGCAAGGCCTCCAGCCGGTCCACCGCCTGCTCGGGCGTCAGCGATTGCGCATGCGCGAGCGTAGGGGCAGTGTCCATGGCGGTGTTGCCTTCGGTGTCAGCCCAGCCGTTGCTTCAGCGAGGCATTGACCAGCGCGGGATTGCCCTTGCCGGCGAGGGATTTCATGATCTGGCCGACAAAGAAGCCGAACATCTTTTCCTTGCCCGCCTTGTAGTCGGCCACCTTGTCCGGGTTCGCGGCCAGCACCGCGTCCACCGCCGCGTCAATGGCACCGGTGTCGGTGACCTGCCGAAGGCCGCGCGCTTCGACAATCTCCGCAGGCCGGCCGCCGGTTTCGGCCATGGCGTCAAATACGGTCTTGGCAATCTTGCCGTTGATGATGTTGCCCGAGATCAGGTCGAGCAATTCGCCAAGCCGCTCCGCCGGTACAGGGCTGTTTTCGATGCTGCGCCCGGTTTCGTTCAGCATGGCGAACAGGTCGCCCATGATCCAGTTCGCCGCCTGCTTGGCGTCGCGGCCCTGCGCCACGGTTTCGAAATACTCAGCCGTCGCCTTTTCGGCCACCAGCACGCTGGCATCATACGGGGTCAGACCATAATCGCCGATGAAGCGGGCGCGCTTGCCGTCGGGCAGTTCCGGCAATTTGCTGGCCAGATCCGCCACCCATGCTTCATCCAGCACCAGCGGCAGCAGATCGGGATCGGGGAAGTAGCGGTAATCATGCGCGTCTTCCTTCGAGCGCATCGGGCGGGTGATGCCGCGGGCGGAATCGAACAGCCGTGTTTCCTGCTGCACGGTGCCGCCGCTTTCCCACACCTCCACCTGCCGCATCGCCTCGGCTTCCACGGCCAGCATCACGAAGCGGATGGAGTTGACGTTCTTGATCTCGCAGCGCGTGCGGTATGGCTCGCCATGCTTGCGCACGGACACATTCACGTCTGCCCGCAGCGAGCCCTCTTCCATGTTGCCGTCGCAGGTGCCCAGATAGCGCAGAATGGCACGCAGTTTTTTCACATAGGCCCCGGCTTCCTCGGGGCTGCGGATGTCCGGCTCGCTGACAATCTCCATCAGGGCCACACCGGCACGATTGAGATCGACATAAGACTTGCTCGGATGCTGGTCGTGCAGGCTTTTGCCCGCGTCCTGTTCCAGATGCAGGCGGGTCACGCCAATCTGCCTGGTGCTGCCGCCGGCAAGCTCGATTTCAATCGTGCCAGCGCCGACAATGGGTTTTTCGAACTGGCTGATCTGGTAGCCGCTCGGCAGATCGGCATAGAAGTAGTTCTTGCGATCAAACCGGCTGACCAGATTGATATGCGCACGCAGGCCCAACCCGGTGCGCACCGCCTGCGCCACCGCCTCGGCATTGACCACCGGCAACATGCCGGGAAACGCGGCATCCACAAAACTGACCTGCGAATTCGGCGCCGCGCCGAACGCAGTGGCAGCCCCGCTGAACAGCTTGGACTGGGAGATCACCTGGGCGTGCACTTCCAGGCCAACCACAACTTCCCAGGGGCCGGTGTTGCCTTCGATGGTATAGGTCATGGCTGTTCGTCCGAAGCAAGGGAGTTATCCGCAGATGACGCAGATGAACGCAGATTTCTTACCATGCGTTTGTATTCCAGCCGCGCGGCACCAAAATTCAGCAAGATAGCCTTCTGAAGGCCTGAGGCCTTCAAATAGTTGATCGCTTGGGCTTCCTCTGCACCGGACAGCCGCGGCAATGCTTTCAACTCCACGATCAGCGCGCCGAAGCAGACAAAATCGGCGCGATAGCAGGCCTTCAACGGCGCGCCACGATAGAGAATTTGCAGTTGCGCTTCGCGCTCCAAATCGATTGCGCGCAGCGCAAATTCGCGTTCAAGCGCTTCCTGGTAGACCGGCTTCAGAAAGCCTTGCCCAAGCTCGACGTGCACCGCCATCGCAGCACCGATCACGGCATAGGTCTGCGGATCGCGGTCATCGTTGCTGATCCCTTCCCTTATCTGCGTCATCTGCGACATCTGCGGATAACTTCCTACTTCGCCAGAATGCTCGGCCGCGCCGAAAATCCCGCCGCACGCTCGATCGCGGCCCCCACGGCGAAGACGGTTTCCTCGTCAAACGGCCGTCCCAGCACCTGCAAGCCCAGCGGCAGGCCCTGCGCGTCGAGCCCTGCGGGCACCGACAGGCCCGGCGTGCCGGCCATGTTGGCGGGGACGGTGAACACGTCGTTCAGATACATCGTCACCGGGTCGTCCATTTTCTCCCCCTGCCCGAACGCCGCACTCGGCGCGGTGGGGGTCAGCAACGCGTCGCAGTGCTGGAACGCGTCGGTGAAGTCTTTCAGAATCAGCGCGCGGACTTTCTGCGCCTTCAGGTAATACGCATCGTAATACCCGGCCGACAGCACGTAGGTGCCGATCAGCACGCGGCGCTTGACTTCCGCGCCGAAGCCTTCCGCGCGGGTGTTCTCATACAACTCGCCAAGATCGCCACCATCCACCCGCAAGCCGAAGCGCACGCCGTCGTAGCGGGCGAGGTTGGAGGACGCCTCGGCGGGGGCGACAATGTAATACGTGGCCAGCGCGTATTTGGTGTGCGGCAGCGATACATCCACGATGGCCGCCCCCTGCTCGCGCAGCCATTGCTGACCCTGCTGCCACAGCGCCTCGATCTCCGGAGGCATCCCGTCGCTGCGGTATTCGCGCGGCACGCCGATGCGCAGGCCCTTCACGCCGCGCGCGCAGGCGGCGGCAAAATCCGGCACCGCCACGTTGGCACTGGTGGAATCTTTTGCGTCGTAGCCGGACATGCTGCCCAGCAGGATCGCCGCATCCTCCACCGTGCGCGCCAGCGGCCCAGCCTGATCAAGCGAGGACGCGAACGCCACCACGCCCCAGCGGCTGCACCGCCCATAGGTGGGCTTGATGCCGGCAATGCCGCAGAAACTGGCGGGCTGCCGGATGGACCCGCCGGTGTCAGTGGCCGTGGCCCCAAGCGCCAGACGCGCCGCCACCGCCGCCGCCGACCCGCCGGAGGAGCCGCCCGGCACCAGCGGCCGGTTGTCGCCATGCCGCGTCCACGGATTGGTCACCGCGCCGAAGGCCGAGGTCATGTTGGACGAGCCCATGGCGAACTCGTCCATGTTCGCCTTGCCCAGAAACACCGCCCCGTCACGCAGCAGATTTTCCGTCACCGTGCTTTCATAGGGCGGGATGAAATTGCCCAGAATCCGGCTGCCGGCGGTGGTGCGGATGCCCCTGGTGCAGAACAGATCCTTGATGGCCAGCGGAATGCCGGTGAGATTGCCCTGCTCGCCGCGCGCCAGCGACGCATCGGCGGCATCGGCATGGGCCAGCGCCGCGTCGGGCGTGACCAGCACATAGGCGTTCAGCCGCTCGTTCAGCGAGTCGATGGCCGACAGATAGGCGCCGGTGAGTTCGCGCGCCGACAGTTTGCGGGCGCGCAGCGCGGCACGGGCCTGCGCCAGAGACAGGTCCAGCATTATTCAACCACCTTCGGCACCGCAAAATAATCATCCGCCCGGTCGGGCGCGTTGGCCAGAATGGCCTCGGCGATACCGCCATCGGTCACCACATCCGGCCGCAGCGGGGCCGCCACCTGCATCGCCCCGGTCAGCGGGGCCACGCCTTCGACGTTGATTTCATTCAATTGTTCAATCCAGCCGAGGATGCCGTTCAGCTCGGCCTGCAATTGCGGCACCTGTGCCTCATCCACCCGGATGCGGGCCAGTCTGGCGATGCGGCGGACGGTCGCGGGATCGAGCGACATGAATTGACCCTTGGCCTTGTGCGAAGCGGCGGACCATAACGGCGGCCATGCCCATCATCAACCTGACAGACCTGCGCGCCTCCCTGCC
>CAIPHQ010000402.1 GCA_903864895.1 uncultured Rhodospirillales bacterium | reverse complement strand
TTGGCGCGGGCGGGATCTTCGCCGCCCTCACCGCTGTCGCTGCGCGCGCCGATGCGGTTCATGGCAATCGACAGCGTCTCATGCGCTTCGGGGCTCAGCGCACCGAGCGAAATGCCCGGGGCCACCAAGCGCTTGCGGATTTCGGTGATGCTTTCCACGTCGTCCACCGCAATCGGCTTGCGGCCATCCAGCCGGAAATCCAGCAGGTCGCGCAGCGCAATCGGCGGCAGCTTGCGCACCGCGTCGCTGTAGCGGCGAAACAACTGATAGCTGTCGGTGGCAACGGCTTCCTGCAACAGATGGATCAGCGTGCCGTCAAACGCATGGGTTTCGCCACTGCGGCGCAGCTTGTACAGCCCGCCCACCGGCAGCGCAATGCTGGCATTGTCCCACGCGGTGTGGTGCAATTCCAGCGCCTTGCGCGCAATGCCCGCCAGCCCGATGCCGGAAATGCGGGACTGCATGCCGGGGAAGAATTCCGCCACCAACGCGCGTGACAGGCCGATGGCCTCGAAATTGTAGCCGCCGCGGTAGGACGACACCACCGAGATGCCCATCTTGGACATCGTTTTCAGCAGCCCCTTGTCCACCGCCTTCTTGTAGCGCTGCACGGCCTGCTTCAGCGAAATGTCGCCGAACAGCCCGCGCCGGTGGCGGTCGGCAATGCTTTCCTGCGCCAGATAGGCGTTGACCGTGGTGGCCCCCACGCCGATCAGCACGGCGAAGTAATGCACATCCAGGCATTCGGCGCTGCGCACGTTCAGGCTGGTGAAGGTGCGCAGTGAGGAACGCACCAGATGAGTGTGTACGCCACCCGCCGCAAGGATCATCGGAATCGCCGCGTATTCCGCTGACATGTGCTCGTCCGTCAGAATCACATGCGTGCAGCCTGCCCGCACGCCTTCCTCGGCCTCACGCCTTATGCGTTCGATGGCCGCCCGCAAGCCGCCCTCGCCATGCGCCACCGGATAGGTGCAGTCCACCACACAGGCCGAAGCGCCCATGGTGGCGCGCATCGCCGCGAACTCGGCATTCGACAACACCGGGCTTTCCAGCTGCAACAAGTCGCACTGGCTGGAATCCTCGTCCATCACGTTGCCCAGATTGCCCAGCCGCGTCTTCAGGCTCATCACCCGGGTTTCGCGCAGTGAATCAATCGGCGGGTTGGTGACCTGCGAGAAGCCCTGCCGGAAATAATGGTGCAGGCCGCGATACTTCTCGCTCAGCACCGCAATCGGCGTGTCATCGCCCATGCTTCCGGTGGCTTCCTGCGCGTCCTCCACCATCGGGTGAAGGATCATCTCCAGTTCTTCCAGCGTCGTGCCCACCGCCAACTGCCGGCGGCGCAGCGCCTCGCCTTCCAGCAACACCGGCTCCGGCGCATCGGTTTTCACGATGTGGTCAATCTGGCGGATGCGCTTGGTCCATTCGCCGAAATTCTGGCGCGCGGACAGCATGTCCTTCATCGCCTCATCGCCGTAGAACTTGGCTTCATCCAGATCAACACCGATGGTCTGGCCGGGGCCGACGCGGCCCTTTTCCACCACCTCCGCCTCGTCAATCTTGACCATGCCGGTCTCACTGCCCACCACCAGCATCGCGTTCTTCGCGATGGTGTAGCGCAGCGGGCGCAATCCGTTGCGGTCGAGCCCTGCAATCACCCAGCGGCCATCGGTTGCGGCCACGGCGGCCGGGCCGTCCCATGGCTCCATCACCGCATTGCAGTACAGGAACATGTCCCGATGCGCCTGCGGCATCGTCGCATCCTGCCCGATGCTGGCCGGAATCATCAGCGCTTTCGCCGCCGGCGCATCGCGCCCGGCGCGCACCAGCACTTCAAACACGTTGTCCAGCGTGGCGGTGTCTGAGCCGCCCGCCTGAATCACCGGCTTGATGCTGTCCATGTACGGGTCCAGCGCCGGGTCGGCCAGCCGCGTCTCGTGGCTTTTCATCCAGTTGATGTTGCCCTGCACGGTGTTGATCTCACCGTTATGGGCCAGCGTGCGGAATGGCTGCGCCAGTTTCCAGGTCGGGAACGTGTTGGTGGAATAGCGCTGATGGTAGATCGCAAACCGGCTGACGAATCGCTCGTCCAGCAGGTCGGGATAAAAATCCGTCAGCGATTCCGCCAGGAACATGCCCTTGTAGATGATCGACCGGCACGACAGCGAACAGAAATACAGCACCGGCAACTGCTCGATCAGTGCCTGATTCTCGATGCGCCGCCGGATCACGTACAGGTCGCGCTCGAACTCCGCGCGGGCGGAGCCCTTGGCGTTCCAGATCATGATCTGTTCAATTTCCGGCCGCGTGGCATTGGCCTTTTCGCCGATGCACTCCACGTTGATCGGCACCTGCCGCCAGCCATAGATCTGATAGCCGAAGGCGAGGATCTCGCTTTCGACAATCTGGCGGCAGCGTTCCTGCGCCCCCAGATCGGTCTTCGGCAGAAACACCTGCCCCACGCCAATGGCCCCAGGCCGCACGCGATGGCCGCCGCGCTCGATGGCTTCGGCGAAGAAATCCTGCGGAATTTCAATGTGAATGCCAGCGCCATCGCCGGTCTTGCCGTCGGCGTCCACCGCGCCGCGATGCCACACCGCCTTCAGCGCATCAATACCCGCCTGCACCACATCGCGCCGCTTCTTGCCGTCCAGTGCTGCGACAAGGCCGACACCGCAGGCATCATGCTCGTCGGCGGGGCGATACGTGTCCTGCAGCCGCGCGGCGTTGGCGTTCCAGGCGGATACGAAATCTTCGGTCATGGTCTTCACTCCGCTGCCACAGCAACAGTGGCGTTCTGGCGCATCCACGCATGCATCTGCGCCGCCGCATCCCGCCCGTCTTTCACGCCCCACACCACGAGGCTCGCACCGCGCACGATGTCACCCGCCGCAAACACGCCGGGCAGGCTGGTCATGAAGCTGCGATGGTCCACTTTCAGCGTGCCCCAGCGCGTCACCGTCAGTGCCGGTTCATCGAACGCGGCGGGCAGGTCTTCCGGGTCGAAGCCCAGCGCCTTGATCACCAGATCGGCGCGCACGGTGAAATGGCTGCCTTCAATCGGCTCCACCGACTGGCGGCCCGACGCATCGGGCAAGCCCAGCCGCATCCGCACCGCACGCACGCCATACACCGCATCATCGCCCAGAAAAGCTTCCGGGGCGGACAGCCACACGAACTCCACGCCCTCTTCCTCGGCGTTCTTCACTTCGCGCAGGGAGCCGGGCATGTTGTCGCGGTCGCGCCGATACAGGCATTTCACCGATGCCGCACCCTGCCGGATCGCGGTGCGCACGCAGTCCATCGCGGTGTCGCCGCCGCCGATCACCACCACATGCTTGCCCGCCGCGTTCAGCGCGCCGTCTTCAAACGCGGGCACCGTCTCGCCGAGGCCCTGACGGTTCGACACGGTCAGGTAATCCAGTGCCGCCACAATGCCGGGCAGGCCACTGCCGGGGCCGCCGATGTCGCGGGCCTTGTACACGCCGGTGGCGATCAATACGGAATCATGCCGTGCCTGCAATTCGGCGAACGGCAGCGCGCCGCCGATTTCCACGCCCAGATGGAACACCACGCCCGCCGCCTCCAGCAACTGCCAGCGCCGCAGCACGATGTGCTTTTCCAGCTTGAAGCCGGGAATGCCGTAAATCAGCAGCCCGCCCGCGCGGTCGTAACGGTCATACACATGCACCGCGTAACCCTGCCGCCGCAGCATGTCCGCCGCCGCCAGCCCGGCCGGACCAGCACCAATGATGCCCACCGACAGCCCGTTTTCCACCAACGGCGTGCCGGGCTTCACCCAGCCACGCTCGAACGCGGTGTCGGTGATATACCGCTCCACCGCGCCGATGGTGACGCTGTCGAACCCCTTCTCGATGACGCAGTTGCCTTCGCACAGCCGGTCCTGCGGGCAGATGCGGCCGCAGATTTCGGGGAAGTTGTTGGTGGCGGAGGAGACTTCGTACGCTTCCTCCAGCCGCCCCTCGGCGGTCAGTTTCAGCCAGTCGGGGATATTGTTCGAAAGCGGGCAATGCACCTGGCAGAACGGCACACCGCACTGGCTGCACCGGCTGGCCTGCGCGGCCGCGCGCGGCGGTTCGAACTCGTCGTAAATCTCGTCGAAATCCGCCCGGCGCTCGTTGGGCGCGCGTTTGTCCGGGGTTTGCTGCGGCAGGTGGATGAATTGCAGCATGCGGTCCGGCATCGGCGCTCTCCCACAGGCGGCCACACGCCGGAACCGGCGCGGGCGCGATGGCACACAGGGGCGGCCTTTCGCCCCTGCCGGGACGATAGGACAGCATCCTTGCCATTGCCAAGCGGAATTTTGTCAATTAGGACAGTTTTATTGCCCTAATTTTGACCCCTCTCGCGCCTCGTATCGTCGAACGCAGAAATCGCACGCCATAAAAGGTCCGGTTCGGACCTATGCCGCCGGATACAGCCCCTTGCGCTCCCCACCCTGCCGGAACCGCTGCAAATAGCGCGGCACCACCAGTTCCACCGGCGTCGGCGTAATCCCCAGAGCCGCCAGCCCGGCGGCCCCCGGTGCCACCACATTGTCCTGCCCAAGCAGCAGCAACTGATCCCGCGTCAGCAGCTTGCCTGGCAGTTTTTCCAGCAGCGTTGCCTGCAAATTCGCCAAAGCCATCGGAATTGCCACCAGCGGGCGCTTCCGCCCGGTCTGTCGCAAAATCCACGCCAAAAGTTCGCGGAATGTCCATACCCGCGGTCCGCCCAACTCGAACGTGCGCCCGGCGGCATCCTCGCGGGCCAGCGCGGCCATCACCGCATCGGCCACATCGCCCACATACACCGGCTGGAACCGGCTGCTGCCAGCGATCACCGGCATCACCGGGGCCATCGCCGCCATCGCGCCGAAGCGGTTGAAAAACGCGTCTTCCGGCCCGAACACCAACGACGGCCGCAGGATCACTGCGCCTGGGAACGCGGCGCGCACCGCCTGCTCACCCTCGCCCTTGCTGCTGGCATACAGGCTGCGGGCCGAAGCCGCCGCCCCGATGGCCGAGACCTGCACGAAATGCCGCACCCCCGCCGCTGCCGCCGCTTTGGCCACCCGGCCAGCGCCCTGCGCATGGATGCGGCGGAAATCGCCGGGCTGGGCTTCGGCCAGAATCCCGACCAGGTTCACCACCACCGCCGCCCCGTCCACCGCGCGCGCCACCGCCGCGTCATCGGTCACGCTGGCGGACAGCAGCACCACCTGCCCCACGCTGCCCATGGGTTTGAGGAACAGCGCCGCCTCCGGGTCGCGCACCGCCACCCGCACGGTATACCCCGCCGCCGCCAGCCGCTTCACCACATAACGGCCGAGAAACCCCGATCCGCCGAACACCGTCGCCACGCCGCGCGTCGCCATTGGCCCACTCCAGCTCAGATGCGGCCTTACTATGCCCCCCCGCCCCGGCGCTCAAGCATGGCTCGTGCGCAAATGACCTGCAGAAACCCGGTTGACCGTTCGATGACGGCAGGTTACATGCCCCGCCCACCGCAGACGCTGCCATGGCCTACCAGTCATGATGGCGTTGCCGAATGCCCAGGTGGCGGAATTGGTAGACGCGCAGGTTTCAGGTACCTGTGGCCTCACGGTCGTGGAAGTTCGAGTCTTCTCCTGGGCACCATCGGCGGCAAGAACATGGCGGGCGTTACACAGTTCATGAGCAACGGATCGCTGCGGCTGCACCGGCATGATTTGCCGGACGGGCTTTCACTCGGCCCGCTCGTGGCCATCGACACCGAGACCATGGGCCTCGACCCGCGCCGGGACCGGCTGTGCCTCGTGCAACTCTCCTCCGGCGACGGCAGCGCGCATCTGGTGCAGATCGTGCCGCCGGAACTCGGCGGGCGCGGCGGCGACTGCCCGAACCTGAAGGCCCTGCTGGCCGACCCCAACACTGTCAAACTGTTCCACTTCGCCCGCTTCGACGTGGCGATGCTGCAACGCTCGCTCGGCGTGCGCGTGGCCCCGGTGCGCTGCACCAAGATCGCGGCCAAGATGGTCCGCACCTTCACCGACCGCCACGGCCTGCGCGATTTGTGCCGCGAAATCCTTGGCGTCGAAATCTCGAAGCAGCAGCAAACCTCCGACTGGGGTGCCGCCGAACTCACCCCCGAGCAGCTCGCCTATGCCGCATCTGACGTGCTGCATCTGCACGCGCTGTGGGAACGGCTGGAAGCCCTGCTGCGGCGGGAAGGACGGCTGGAACTGGCACAAGCCTGCTTCGACTTCCTGCCTACACGCGGGGCGCTGGACCTGCTGGGCTGGGAAACACCGGATATTTTCGCGCACTGAGCGCGCGGCTCCGAAATTCGCCATGCCTGCGCACAGCCGGACCGCCGCTGTTGCGCTGCTGATCGCCATCAACGCGGCCCTTGTGCTGTGCTGGAGTGCCGGGTTCATCGGCATCCGCTTTGCAACCGCGCACGCGCCGATTTTCCTGATTCTGTTCTGGCGCAATCTGGTCTCCGGCCTTGTGCTGCTGCCGTTCGCGCTGACGCTCGGCCCGCGCATCAACCGGCAGGATGCACTGCCGCATGTCCTGTTCGGCGCATTGGCGCTGACCACCTATCTCGGCGGCTTCGCGTTCGCCATTTCGCGCGGCGTGCCCACCGGGCTTGTGGCGCTGATATCGGACATGCTGCCGCTGATCGTGGCCCTGCTGTCCTGGCCGGTGCTGGGGCAGGCGCTGAGCGCGCGGCAATGGCTGGGCACCTGCATCGGTCTGGCCGGGGTGCTGTTAGCCTCCGGCCCGTCCGTGCGGATGGGGCAGGTGCCGCTCTGGGCCTATGCGCTGCCGGTGCTGGGCACGCTGTGTCTGGCGCTGGCAATGCTGTTGCAGCAACGCGGGCGGGCGCGCGCGATGCCGATGCACCAGAGCGTGTGCCTGCAATCCCTGTCCGCCGCCGCCATCTTCGCCGTGGTGGCGTGGCAGGAAGGCGGGGTGCGCCCCATCCTCGCCCCCGGCTTCATCGGCGGCATACTATGGCTGGTGTTCGTCGCCACGCTGGGGGCGTGGGCGTTCTACTACTTGGCACTCCGCCAATCCTCACCCGCACGGGTGACGTCCGTGCTGTATCTCAGCCCGCCGGTGGTGATGCTGTGGGCGTGGGTGATGTTTGGCGAGCCACTGTCGTGGGCGATGGCCGGGGGATTGGTGGTGTCACTGGCGGGGATTGTGATTGTGGCGCGGCCGGGAAAGGTGGGACGCGTGGGGTGAACGAGCGGTGCTCCGCCCGGCATGAGGGTCATCTCTACCGATAGGCGTAGCGCCGTGCGCCATCGCAAATGGCCAACGCAGAGGGCTGGCTGACAGTACATCTGATCGGACACTGTCAGACGGCATCCGGGATGCTCATTTTCTGGGTCAACTGTTTTGGATGCTCACGGCGGCGCATGGCGCTACGCTTATGCGCCCTACGCGGACTGCTGTACGAAGGACGAGCTACACTCTTCATTTTTGCGAGGCCCCTGACTGGCAGATGAAGCTTGGTCCGCCTACGATAGAGTGATGGACTTGTCCGACTCTGTAATTGCCGGTCTGGTTGGCGTTGTGGTTGGGAGTCTGGTGACTCACCTCTTCGCAAGCGGACGTGACCGTCAATCGGCGAGACGCAGGGCGGCAGGCGAATTTCGAGCTGCCATGCTCACAGCGTTGAGCGGCCTATATCCGCTGCCGACAAACTGGCCGGACGACATCGACCAATTTCTCCGCGCCCGGTTCCCGGTGCTGCAAAGCGCTGTAGCGCAATTCCGCCCGTTCGTGCCGATATGGAAGAGATGGGCTTTTGATCGTGCATGATTCAAGTACCGCTGCGGCAACCGCCGCCAGATTGATTTACAAAATTACCATCACTACATGACTTTTGGCAGCAACCCTGGAGCTCGCGAAATTTTTCGTCGTAACGTCGATACCCTATTGTCCTTCGCGCCACCGATTTAGCGTGGCCGTGCGCCGCCTAAGCGTCATATATATAAATTTTCTCAAAAATATTGAAATCTTACTTCTCCGGTAGATAGCACCCAGCCCGGCAACCGAACCGCCCCCTACTCCCCGCACACCACCCCCTCCCCCACCGCCCGGCACGTCACCCGGCCCTCCCGCCCTGCCGTCAGCGCCGAGACATCTATTTCGCTCCGGGTCAGCCATGCATTACCTGCATGTCCGCAAAAAACCCGCTCAATTGCCAGTCCTTTGCCGTCCTGCAGCACGCCATCGGCGGCGAACAGGCCAAGGCGGCCCGCCCCGCCGGGCGGCAGTGACAGGCCCGGCAGCGTGTACCAGTGCGCCGCAAGTACCTGACATTCCAGATCGGACCCGGTTTCATTCCACATGCTCAACGCCACTGGAACCGGCGGAGACGCCGCGGCTGCGGCGAATTGCGCGCCTATTGTAAAGATTACGAGCGGACCACAAAATCGCGCGTTTCTCATCTTCCGCCCCCTGCCACCCTGCGTATATGCGGGCTTTCCGACCGCCTGACAGGACGCACCGTGATGTTTCGCCCCGCCGCTGCCTTTCCCGCCGCCGCCCTTCTTGCCGCCAGCCTGTTCGCCCTGCCCGCCACGGCCGCCGAGATCACCTCGCTGGCCATCATGACGCCGGAACAGGGCACCGATTTCGGCTGGAACCAGCAGGGCATCGCCGCCGCGCAGGCGGTGGCCAGGGCGCACGGGCTGAAACTCACCGTGGCGCAAGGGCTTGGCTACGGTGACGTGCGCGCCACGCTGCGCGAACTGGCCGACGACAAGCTCGGCCTGATCATCGCCCACGCCAGCGGGTACAACACCGCCGCCGCCGAGATTGCCGCCGAAGCCAATCAGCGGGTCGCCATCGTGGACAGCCCGGCCAAGCTCAAGCCTGGTCTGGTGGCCGACTACACGCTGAACGGGCGCGAAGGCGCGTATCTGGCCGGGATTGTGGCGGCCCGCATGAGCAGCACCAAAACCGTCGCCGTCATTGTCTCGGGCGAACCCCCGGCGTGGAACGCGCAGTCCTTCGGCTTTGCTGCCGGTGTGCATGCCACCGACCCGGCCATCCAGATCCGCTACGCGGTGATCGGCCCGGCCGCCTATTCCGATGCCGCCGGGGCCAAGCGCGTGACGGACGCCGCCATTGCCGCCGGGGCGGACATCAT
>CAIPHQ010000401.1 GCA_903864895.1 uncultured Rhodospirillales bacterium | reverse complement strand
GCCTGCGCGTTCAGCAGGTGAACCTGCCGCTGCGCCGGGTTGGCCATCTGGTTGGCGGTGAGCCATAGCGGCCATTCGCGGGTGACGATGCCCAGAAAGCGCAGCGTGATCTGCCAGTGCTCGGCAAATGCCGCGTCGATGGCTTTTTCCAGCGCCACCGGCAGGTCGAGTTCGGCGCGCTCGGCCTCATCCATCAGTGCAGCGAGTTCGCGCGCCAGCATCCAGGCGCGGTCGGCACTGCGCGCCCCGCCATCGGCTTCCGGCAGCGCCATCACCATCCGTGACAGGGCGGCCAGACGTTGCGGTTCGGGCACCGGCGGCGGCAGATCGAGCGCGCCGGTCAGCGCCAGCGGGGTTTCATCGAGTGCCCCGAGTGCGGTGATGCGCGGCAGCAGCAGCGGGGCGCCGCCGCTGGCACGCAGGAAGGCGCCGGCCAGCGCGCGGGCGGCGCGGCGGGTGGGCAGCAGGATCATGCCCCGGCTGCGGTCACCGGGTCCGGCCAGCCAGCGCTGCGCCAGCGTGTCCAGAAAGGGCAGGTTGGCGGCGATGCTGCGCAGGTTCATGCCAGCCGCTCCGCCCAGCCGGACAGGGTGGCGAGGCGGGCGGCGCCCTCACCGTGCGCAAAGCTGATGCGCAGCGCGTCCGCCGGTTGCAGATCGCCCAGCCGGTCGGGCCATTCCACCAGCACCACGTCGTCTGTCATGTCGTCCCAGCCGAGTTCCAGCACTGACTCGGGGCCGTCCAGCCGCCAAAGGTCCATGTGGTGTGCGCGAAAGCCGGGCAGCTCATAGCTTTGCACCAGCGTGTAGCTGGGGCTGGGCACCTCCAGCGCCGGATTGCCGCAGGCTGCGCGCAGGAAGGCGCGGGCGAACGCGGATTTGCCTGCGCCCAGCGGGCCGGACAGCAGGATGGCGTCACCCGGCCGCGCGATGGCGGCGATGCGCGCGGCGAGTGCTTCGGTGTCGGCAAGGGTGGGCAGGTCGAGTCTCACGCCGCCAGTCTGCGCCATCGTCCGCGAAACGAACAGCGCGGCGCTAGGCGGCGCAGGGCGGGGCGGCTAATCTGAGAGCATGGAAAATGACATCTCGGCCGATGTGGCCATCATTGGCGCAGGCCCGGCCGGACTGTTCGCCGTGTTCGAATGCGGCATGCTGAAACTGACCGCCGTGGTCATCGACGCGCTGGCCGAACCGGGCGGGCAGTGCACGGCGCTGTATCCGGAAAAGCCGATCTTCGACATCCCCGCCCACCCGGCGATTGCCGCCGGTGACCTGATCGCGCAACTGGAACGCCAGATCGAGCCGTTCGCGGCGCGGATGCTGCTGGGTCGGCGGGTGGAGAAACTGTCGGGTGCGGCAGGCGATTTTGCGCTGGTGACGGACCACGGCGAGACGGTGCGGGCCAAGGCGGTGATTGTCGCCGCAGGCGCAGGTGCGTTCGGGCCAAACCGGCCGCCGCTCGAGGGTCTGGCGGCGTTCGAGGCGGGTGGCAGCGTGCAGTATTACGTGCGCCGCCGTGACGATCTGCGCGGCAAGCGCGTGGTGATCGCGGGCGGGGGCGATTCGGCGGTGGACTGGGCGCTGGCGCTGCGCGGCATCGCGGCCAGCGTGGCCGTGGTGCATCGCCGCGCCAAGTTCCGCGCCGCCCCCGAAACCGCCGCGCAACTGGATGCGGCGGCGGCGCGCGGTGAGGTGGAGATGGTGATCCCGTACCAGTTGCACGGACTGCACGGCACGGGCGGGGCGCTCGAGTCGGTGGAAGTGGCCGATCTGGACGGGGCCACGAAGCATCTGCCCGCCGATGTGCTGCTGCCGTTCTTCGGGCTGGCCATGGACCTTGGCCCCATCGCGGGCTGGGGGCTGGCGCTGGAGCGGCATCATGTGGCGATCACGCCTGCGACCTGTGAGACCAGCGTGCCCGGCATCTTCGCCATCGGCGACGTGGCCACCTATCCCGGCAAGCTCAAGCTGATCCTGCAAGGCTTCTCGGAAGCGGCGATGGCGGCGCATGCCATCCACCCGATCGTGCATCCGGGCACGGCGCTGCACTTTGAATATTCCACCAGCAAGGGCGTGCCGCAGGGCGGGGCCGCTTGAGGCGGGGGTTTGATTTGGCGTGGCCGGTTGCCCATCTGCCGGGCATGAACCGCCGCACCCTGCTTGCAGCCCTGCCATTCCTCGCCACGGTGCCGCGCGCGCGGGCCGAAACGGCCCCGCCACCCGCCGTGCTGACCGCGCAGGACAAGGCCGACCTGGCGCGCATCGAAGCCTATCTGGACGGGTTGCACACGCTCAAGGCGCGCTTCCTGCAAATCGCCCCGGATGGTGCGGCCAGCCAGGGCACCACGTGGCTGGAACGGCCGGGGCGGATGCGGTTTCAGTACGACCCGCCCAGCCCGTTGCTGCTGGTGGCGGGCCACGGGCTGTTCGTGTTCTACGACCGGCAGTTGAAGCAGATCAGCAATATCCCGCTCGGCCAGACCCCGCTGGGGCTGCTGCTGCGGGAAAATTTGCGGCTGTCCGGGGATTTGACCGTCACCGAAGTCTTCCGCCAGCCCGGTGAAATTCAGGTGAGCCTGTACCGCACCGGCAGCCCTGGCGACGGCAGCCTGCAACTGGTGTTTGCCGACAAGCCGCTGGCGCTGCGGCAATGGTCGGTGTTCGACGCGCAGCGGCTGGAAACCCGCGTCAGCCTGTTCAGCATCGAAACCGGCGGCACGTTCGACCAGGACATGTTCGCGCTGGTCGATCCGCGCGTGGTGCCGGGGGGCGACAAATACTACCAATAGCGCTGGCAACAGCGCCGGAGCCGTGCTGCGCTGCAAAATCCGGCTTCCTTTTTTTCGCCAAGATCGCCCATCATGATGCTGTCATGAAACCGCTGATTGGCATCTCCTGCTGCACCAAGCTGTTCGGCCTGTACGGCATGCCCAACCATGCCGCGTCGGACACCTATATCCGCGCCACTGATCAGGTGGTGGGCGGCGTGCCCGTTCTGGTGCCCGCCAATGGTGATGCGTGTGACATTCAGACCCTGCTGGCGCGGCTGGACGGGATTATCCTTACCGGCAGCCGGTCCAACGTGCAGCCTGCGGTGTACGGCGGCCCGGCGCACCCGGACGGCACGCCTGAGGACATCAACCGCGACGCGGTGACGTTGCCCCTGATCCGTGCGGCCATCGCCGCCGGGCTGCCGGTGCTGGCGATCTGCCGCGGGTTGCAGGAACTGAACGTGGCGCTGGGCGGCACGCTGCACCAGCGGTTGCAGGACCTGCCGGGGCGGATCGACCATTCCACGCCGATGCAGCCCAATCCGCGCATTCGCACCGGCAAGGCGCATGCGGTGCGGGTTGTGCCGGGAAGCTGGCTGCACCGTGTGGCCGAAGCGCGCGAGATTGCGGTGAACTCGCTGCACAATCAGGGCATCGACCGGCTGGCACCCGGGCTTGTCGTGGAAGGCACCGCGCCGGATGGCACCATCGAGGCGGTGCGGGTGGCCACCGCACCCGGCTTCGCGGTGGGGGTGCAGTGGCATCCGGAATATGACTGGCAGCGCGACGCGGTGTCGCGGCGGATATTTGAATCGTTCAGCCACGCCGTGGCCGAACGCCTCTCACCGGGATTGGCCGCCGCGTCCGCCGACTGAGCGCAGGCTCAGTCGAACGCGCCCTGCGACGTGCCCTGAATCATGGCCAGAAATTCCCGCCGCGTCGCCGGGTCGTCACGGAACGCGCCAAGCATCCGGCTGGTGACCATCGACACGCCGGGCTGATGCACGCCGCGCGTTGTCATGCACTGGTGGCTGGCTTCAATCACCACCGCCACGCCGCGCGGTTGCAGCACGTCGTTGATGGTGTTGGCGATCTGCGCGGTCAGCTTTTCCTGAATTTGCAGCCGCTTGCAGTAGGCTTCCACCACACGGGCGAGCTTGCTGATGCCGACCACGCGGCGGTCGGGCAGGTAGGCGACATGGGCGCGCCCGACGATGGGCACCATGTGGTGCTCGCAATAGCTTTCCACGCGGATGCCGCGCAGCAGCACGATTTCATCGTAGCCGTCGGTTTCGTCGAAGGTGCGTTCCAGCAGCGCCACCGGATCGATATGGTAGCCGGCGAAAAATTCCTCGTAGCTGCGCACCACGCGCGACGGCGTGTCGAGCAGGCCTTCGCGCGCCGGGTCGTCGCAAGCCCAGCGGAGCAGCGTGCGCACGGCGGCTTCGGCTTCGTCGCGGGTCGGGCGTTCGGGTTTCGCGGATGCGCTTGCGCCGTTATCCGCCGGGGGAGTCGCATTCACCGGACTGTCTTCCTCTAAATTTACGCGCCGCGCGGCCTTGTGCAGCGGCGCAGATGTGGGTGGACCATCCGGCACCGCAAGGACGCAGCGTTAATGAACCCGCGTTAATGCAGACGTCCGCCCTGGTGCGGGCTGTCGAGGCTGAACGCCGGAATGGCGACATCGAATGGCTCGCCCGACTCCAGCCGCACCATGTGGTAGGCCCCGGTCATGAAACCGCCCGGCGTCTCCAGCGGCGTGCCGCTGGTGTATTCGAATGTCTGGCCGGGCTGCAGCACCGGCTGTTCGCCCACCACGCCGGGGCCGTGCACGCGCTGCACGCGCCCCCGCGCGTCGGTGATTTCCCATGTGCGGCGCAGCAATTGCACAACATCCCCGCCGGTGTTGGCGATGCGAACCCGGTAGGCCCACACATAGCGGCCCGCATCCGGCTCGGATTGCTCCGGCAGGTACTGGCTGCGCACGGACACTTCGATGCCGTGCGTCATCTGGCGATAGTCGTCTGGCATTGCTTGATCAGTCCAACGGATTGGGGCTGCTGTCCAGCCCGCTCAGCCGCCGCGCATCACTGCCAGCGCCGCGCCGAGGTCGTCCGTCAGGTCGGCGGCGTCCTCCAACCCCACTGACAGCCGCACCACGCCATCGCTGATGCCGAGCCGCGCGCGTTCCGGCGCGCCGATTCGCATGTGCGTGGTGGTGGCCGGGTGCGTCACCAGCGACTTCGAGTCGCCCAGGTTGTTGGAGATCCTGATCAGCCGCAGCGCGTTCATCAACCGGAACGCCGCATCCTTGCCGTCCGCGACCTCGAACGTGACCAGCGTGCCGCCCGCTGACATCTGCGTCATGGCCAGCGCGTGTTGCGGGTGGTCGGTGCGCGCGGGGTACCACACGCGGGCAATGCCAGGCTGGGTTGCGAGAAAGCCGGCCACGCGCGCCGCACTGGCGCTGGCAGCGTTGACGCGCAGCGGCAGTGTTTCCAGACCTTTCAGCAGCAGCCATGCATTGAACGGTGACAGCGCCGGGCCGGTGTTGCGGATGAACGGCTGCAACGTGTCTTCGATCCATTTGGCACCCGCCAGCACTGCGCCGCCCAAGACGCGGCCCTGCCCGTCGATATGCTTGGTGCAGGAATACACCACGATGTCGGCACCCAATTGCAGCGGTTGTTGCAGCAGCGGGGTGGCGAACACGTTGTCCACCACCACCAGCGCGCCTGCCGCGTGGGCGAGGGCGGCCACGGCGGCGAGGTCGATGACCTCCAGCATCGGGTTGGACGGGGTTTCCAGCAGCACCATCTGCGCGGGCCGGGCCAGCGCCGCGTGCCACTGCTGCATGTCCGTGCCATCGACGAATTCGGCTTCGATGCCGTAGCGCGGCAACAGCGTGGAGACGATCCAGTGACACGAGCCGAACAGCGCGCGGGACGCGACCAGACGGTCGCCGCGCTTGAGGTGGCTCAGTAGCGCTGCGTGAACGGCGGCCATGCCGGTGGCAGTCACACGGCAGGCTTCGGCGCCTTCCAGCAGCGCCAGACGCTGTTCCAGCATCGTGACGGTGGGGTTGCCGAAGCGGGAATACTGGTAGTGCCTGACGGTGCCGGCAAACGTGGCTTCGGCCTGCTCGGCGCTGTCGTAGACGAAGCCCGAGGTCAGGAACAACGCTTCGCTGGTTTCGCCATGCAGCGTACGTTCGGTGCCGCCATGCACCAGCAGCGTGGACGGACGAAGGCGGGAAGGGGAGGTCATCGTGCAGGGGCCCTGTGTGCGAATGGGCCCGGCCGTGGATGCAAGCACCCGCCCAGGCGGATGCCCGGCGAAGCTTGGCCTCTTTAGCGCGCTTGTTTCACCTCGCCGCAATCCGGCCGGACAAATCACGAGGAGCAGCTTGCGCTACTGTCATGACAGTATGGCTGACGGGTTGCGCCGTCAACGGCACTTTCCTATACAGAGCGACGCGCAGGCCGCAGGGCCGCCCCGGCGCGGGTGTAGTTCAATGGTAGAACGGCAGCTTCCCAAGCTGCATACGAGGGTTCGATTCCCTTCACCCGCTCCAGAATTTTCCGCCTGTCATTGCAGCGATCGCGCCACAAGGCCGCCGCAGGGCTAATGCGCCGCCGCCCGGTCGCCGCTATGCTCGGAGTCGCGGGCCATCAGGCCCGGTGGGGCTGCTGGAGAATCTTGTGTCCGAGACGATCCACGATGATGTTGACCGGGCGCTGACGGCGTTCGGTGGACGCACTTTCGCCTATCGGTCGTTCCGAGTGCGCAAATACGCGCGCGGG
>CAIPHQ010000400.1 GCA_903864895.1 uncultured Rhodospirillales bacterium | reverse complement strand
GCCGGCGTGTTGCCGAGGCTGGAGCGGCTTGGCACCGCCTACGGGATGGCCGGGCAGTTGCGCAACATTGCCGCATTGGCGCGGCAGGAGCGGTGCCTGTTGCCGGACGATTTGCTGGCAGTGCAGGCAATTCAGGCGGAACAGGTGATCGCGAATTCGCAGGCACCGGCGCTGCGCGGTGTGCGCGCGGCCATCGCGGCGCGCGGCAAGGCGTTGCTGGCGGAGGCGGGTGGAGGGCTACCGCGCGCGGTGCTGGCAGCGGCCCTGCCCGCCGTGTTTGCGCGGCACGATTTCGCCCGGCCAGATGCCGTGCCAGCGCCGCGCGGGTTTGGCGTGAAGGCGGCGGTGATGCTGGCCGCGATCACCGGCCGGGTGTGAGGCAGGCAGCAGCAAGCCCGGCTACTTTGCCTCGGTTACGGTGATCGTGCCGGTCATGTGCGGGTGGTACGCGCAGTGGTACACCACCACGCCGGCGACGGAGACAATATACCGCCCGGTGGCGTCGTATTTGAGTTCGCCGGTGCTCCATCCATCGCCGGTGGCGGTGTGCGGGGCGAAATCATGGTTAGTCCATTCGATGATATCGCCAACCGCCGCCGAAATCGTGGCCGGGACGAAGGCGAACGTCTTTATATCGACCTGATGAACCGTCTGCGCCAGCAACGGGGAGGCGCACAGGCAAGTGACGATAATGATCGGGATAATGCGGGACATGGGGCCATCCTGTTCCGGCAAGCGCGCTCTCCCCCGGCATCAACCAAGGGAGAGCGGGAATTCGGGAAGATTATTTCAGCATTCCCACCATGTGATTGGCGTGCTCTTCATGTACCTTGAACGTCACCAGCGCCTGTTCCAGGAACGACTTGACTTCGGCGTTCTTGACGGCCGGGATCCAGGTCTCACCGACGATCTTGTTCACCGTCTGATGATAGCCGAGTTCGTTGGCCGCGTAGGCGCGATCGAAAGCCGCGCCGTCGAGCGCGTTCAGTTCGGTGGTCTTGGTTGCCGCACCGGCCAGCAAGGCCTTGCTGAAGGCGTTGTCCTGCGCCGTGACCTTCAACTTCGCCAGCAGGGCGGCGGCGCCTTCGTTCACCGCGGTGTGATCGCGGATCATCAGTTCGGCGAAGGCGCGGATATCGGCGTTGTGGCTCTTGGCCAGCGCGATCTTTGCATAGCCTATATCGATGATGTCGGCCGTATAGGCCGCGTGCGCGATTTCAAGATCATTCAGGCCGGCTTGGGCAAAGGCAGTACCGGACACAGCGAACAGAGCGGCTGCCGCAATCAGGGCAGTTTTGATACGGGTCATGGTTTTCGTCCTTCTGACGATTGATGCATGGTCCCGAGCGGTTCAAGCCACCGTTGCTATGGTGTTGCTTGGCGTATTCCGGGAATGGCGGCGGCGTTGCTGCCGTGAGGTGTAAATGCGGCATCACCAGCGCGGCCGCAATACGGCCGGCCCGTTTCGGGACGCGCGATCATGTCAGCGGGACGAACGGCAACGTTCAGCCGGTGCGCGCCCGTTCACCGCGCGGCGGGTGGCCGAAATGGTTGGAATAGGCGCGGCTGAACGCGGCCGGCGAGGCATAGCCGGTCTTGTGCGCCACCTCTTTGACCGAGGCGCGGGGCTCGCTCAACAACGCCCGCGCCTTCTGCAAGCGCCAGCCAGACAGGTAGCCCATGGGGGCAGAGCCAACCATGCTGCGAAACCGCTCGGCGAAACGGGTGCGTGACATCCCGGCCTCGGCCGCAAGGCTGTCGAGCGTCCAGTCCCGCTCCACGGCCGCATGAATGAGGCTGAGGGCCCGGCCGATCTGAGGATCGTCCACCGCCGTCAACAGGCGGCGCAGTTCCGGTGCGCGGTCGAGTCCGGCGCGAAGTGCCTCGATAAAGATCACTTCGGACAGGCGGGCAGCGGAGGCGGCGGCCCCCGGTGCTGCTTCGAACATCCGCCGGCCGACAAGGCGCAAGATATCATCGAGCATCGGCAAATGGGCGCGGTCGGCGGCGGTGAAATGCAACGCAGGCGGCAGGGCGCGCAGGAGCGGGTGGTCGGCCCCGTCGGCGAAGGCAAAATGCCCGCAGACCATTCGTGTGGCAGCCTGTGGGTCGCCCGCCCCCAGAACAAAGGCGCCTTCGCCGGTGAATCCGGCTGCGGCGATGACCTGTTCCAGCGGTGCGGCCTCACGGCCCGGCGCATCGGCCAGCACATGGGCGCTGCCATGCGGCACCAGCACCAGATCGCCGTCTTGTAACGTTACCGTATCGCCGCCGGGCAGTGCGACGTGGCAGACGCCTTGCACAACCAGATGAAAACGCGCGGCCTGGCGGAAACTGGGGACGGCGATGGCAAAGGGCGGCGAGAAATCGGTACGGAAATACAGCGTGCCTTTCAAGGCAACCGTGTCCAGAACGTCGCTGACCACGTCTTTCATGGCATTTCGTTAACAGATTCGACCGGACCGCGCTACCCCGTGGCCCGGACGCTGCCCCGGATCAGGCCAGCATGAGCGTCTGCCGCGCGGGCGGCCGGCCCATCACGAAGGTGTTGCGGGCGTCGCGGCGCACCGCGTCCAGCGACGGCCAGATGCGGCCATCGAGTTCGTCCAGCCGGACATCGACCGCCACGAACCGGTAGCCATCCTGCTGGCGCACCGCCGCGCCGACAAAGGTTCCATCGATTTCAACAACATGCGACTGGATCATCGTGACCCCCTGGGTGCGCCGGGCAAGGCGCGGCCGTGTGTATGAGCGCAGAGCGGCATTCTGCCGGGAACAGACATGGCCGGGGCAACAGCGCGGCCCGGCAGGGCGCGGCTCGGGGGGACGACAGCGGGCGGCGGTTGCAGGCATGCGGTGAACTCTCTTGGCGGCCTGATGAGTTAATTAGCGATTGGGTATCGTGGTCAAGAATAAAACCACGAACACAATGCGGATAATATGTGCGCCCTGTAACCGTTCAGCTTTCGAACCATCATCGCCTCCGCCGCCAGCCTAGGGCAGGGGCGGAAACGAGGCGTTAACGCGCTGGCTCAGGCGCGTTTGCGGGCCGGGCGCTTCGGGGCCGCTGCAGACTGGCCGAGCAGCGGCAGCAGGAAGCGCCCGGTGTGGCTGTCCGGGGCCGCCGCGATGGTCTCGGGCGTGCCCGCGGCCACGATGCGCCCGCCGCCGTCACCGCCCTCGGGGCCGATATCGATGATCCAGTCGGCGGTCTTGATGACCTCCAGATTGTGCTCGATCACCACGACGCTGTTGCCCTGATCGACCAGCGTGTGCAGCACCTCCAGCAGTTTGCGCACGTCCTCGAAATGCAAACCGGTGGTGGGCTCATCGAGAATGTACAGCGTGCGCCCGGTGGCACGCCGCGCCAGTTCCTTGGACAGCTTGATCCGCTGCGCCTCGCCGCCCGACAATGTGGTGGCCTGCTGGCCGAGGCTGATATAGCCAAGCCCCACCTGTTGCAGGATCTTCAGCCGGTCGTGGATCTTGTTGACGGCGGAGAAATACGGCACCGCCTCATCGACTGTCATGGCCAGCACTTCGGCGATGGACTTGTCGCGGAATTTCACTTCCAGCGTTTCGCGATTGTAGCGGCGGCCCTTGCAGGTGTCGCAGGTGACAAACACGTCCGGCAGGAAATGCATTTCGATCTTCAGCACGCCGTCGCCCTGACACGCCTCGCAGCGTCCGCCCTTGACGTTGAAGCTGAAGCGGCCGGATTTGTAGCCGCGCGCCCGGCTTTCCGGCAGTTCGGCGAACCAGTCACGGATGGGTGCGAACAATTCGGTGTAAGTGGCCGGATTGCTGCGCGGCGTGCGGCCGATGGGCGACTGGTCGATGTCGATGATCTTGTCGAGCAGGTCGAGACCTTCGATGCGGCTGTGCGTGGCGGGCACCTCGCCCGAGCCCATCAGCCTGCGGCTGGCGGCCTTGTACAGCGTGTCCACCACCAGCGTGGACTTGCCGCCGCCCGAGACTCCGGTGACGCAGGTGAAGGTGCCCAGCGGAAATTCTGCCGTCACATCCTTCAGATTGTTCGCGGTTGCCCCCACCACGCGCAGCACGCGGTCTTTCTGGAACGGACGGCGCATCGGCGGCACCGGAATGCGGCGGCGGCCCGACAGATAATCGCCGGTCAGTGACGCCGGATTGGCCGCCACTTCGGCGGGCGTGCCGCGTGCGACCACGTGCCCGCCGAGCAGACCTGCGGCAGGCCCCATGTCGATCAGATAGTCGGCGGCGCGGATTGCGTCTTCATCGTGTTCCACCACCAGCACCGTGTTGCCCAGCGCTTTCAGCCGCCGCAGCGTGCCCAGCAGGCGTTCGTTGTCGCGCTGGTGCAGGCCGATGCTGGGTTCATCGAGCACATACAGCACGCCGGTCAGGCCCGAGCCGATCTGGCTGGCCAGACGGATGCGCTGGCTTTCACCGCCCGACAGCGTGGCCGACCCGCGCGCGAGCGTGAGGTAATCGAGCCCCACATCCACCAGAAACTGCAACCGGTCGCAGATTTCCCGCAGGATGCGCCGCGCGATTTCCTGCCGCTGCGGCGTGAGCGTGGGCAGCACCGCGTTGAACCATTCATGTGCGCGGCGGATGGACAACTCCGAGGCTTCGGACAGGTTGCATCCGGCGATCTTTACCGCCAGCGCTTCCGGCTTCAGCCGCGCGCCGTGGCAGACCACGCAGGGTTTCTCGGCCTGATAGCGCGACATTTCCTCGCGCACCCATGCACTGTCGGTTTCCTTCCAGCGGCGTTGCAGATTGTGCAGCACGCCCTCGAAGGATTTTTCCACGGTGTAGGCGCGCACGCCGTCCTTGTAGGAAAAGCTGATTTCCTGTTCGCCGGTGCCGTACAGAATGCCGTCCCGCGCGGTCTTGGGCAGCACACCCCAGGGGGCCGACATCGGAATCTTGAAGTGTTTGGCAAGGCTTTGCAGCGTCTGGTCGTAGTACGGGCTTTGCGCCCCGGACCACGGTGCCACCGCTCCTTCGGTGAGAGACTTGCGCTCGTCCGGGACCACGAGTTGCGGGTCGAAAAACGTCTCGACCCCCAAGCCATCGCAGGCCGGGCAGGCGCCGTGCGGGCTGTTGAAGCTGAACAGGCGCGGCTCGATTTCCTCGATGGAAAAGCCGCTGACCGGGCAAGCGAACTTGCTGGAGAACACGGTGCGCTCGCCGCTGTCGGCGTTCTCGGCGTAAACCACGCCGTCGGACAGGCCCAGCGCGGTCTCGAAACTGTCGGCCAGACGCTGCGCCATGCCGTCGCGCACCACCACGCGGTCCACCACGGCTTCGATCTCGTGCTTGATCTTGCGGCTCAGCGCCGGAACCTCGGCGATTTCATACAGCGTGCCGTCCACCTTCACGCGGGTGAAGCCGCGCCGCTGCAATTCGGCCAGTTCCTTGCGGTATTCGCCCTTGCGGTCGCGCACCACCGGGGCCAGCAGCAGCAGGCGGGTGCCCTCCTTCATGTCCAGCACGCGGTCCACCATCTGGCTGACCGACTGGGCTTCGATGGGCAGTCCGGTGGCGGGCGAATACGGCACGCCCGCGCGCGCCCATAACAGGCGCATGTAGTCGTGAATTTCCGTCACGGTGCCGACGGTGGAGCGCGGGTTGCGGCTGGTGGTTTTTTGCTCGATGGAAATCGCGGGTGACAGACCCTCGATGGAATCCACGTCGGGCTTGCCCATCAGTTCCAGAAACTGCCGCGCATAGGCCGACAGGCTTTCCACGTAGCGGCGCTGGCCCTCGGCATAGATGGTGTCGAACGCCAGCGAGGATTTGCCGGACCCGGACAGCCCGGTGATGACGGTGAGGCTGTCGCGCGGAATTTCGACATCCACGTTCTTCAGGTTGTGCTCGCGCGCGCCGCGCACGTGGATGTTGCCAGCCATCGATCAGGAACCCCGAATCGGATTGCGTTCTACAAGTGTTCTCATTATATGGGGGATCGCCCCGCGTTTGGGAAGCCACCGGGGGCGCTGGCCACCCATGAGGGGGCGGGTTATGGTGCGCGGATTGCGCGCAAAGCGGAAGGAACGGCGATGGCTGGCAGCGTCAACAAGGTGATCCTGGTAGGGAATGTCGGCAAGGACCCCGAGGTGCGGAACTCGCAGGACGGCGCCAAGATTGTCAATTTCTCGCTCGCGACCAGTGAAACCTGGAACGACCGCGCCTCCGGCGAGCGCAAGGAGCGCACGGAGTGGCACCGCATTGTGGTGTTCAACGACAATATCGCCACCGTGGTGGAAAAATACGTCCGCAAGGGCAGCAAGGTCTACGTGGAAGGCGCGCTGCAAACGCGCAAGTGGACTGACCAGTCCGGGCAGGAGAAATACACCACCGAGGTGGTGATCGGCCGCTTCAACGGCAACCTGACGCTGCTGGACAGCCGGGGCGAAGGCGGCGGCATGAGTGAGGGCGGCGGTGGCGGCGGCGGTTATCAGCCCCGCGAGCGCGCTGCCCCCGCGGCCCGCACCCCGGCCCCGGCGTCTCGCGGCGGCAGCGGTGGTGGTGGTGGCGGTCCTTCGTGGGATGCGCCGCGCGGCGGCGGCGATCTGGACGACGAAATCCCGTTCTAGGGCCTGCCTGCGATGCCGCACGATCTGCCCGCCCCGTTCATCTGGACGGGGCCGCCGCTGGCCGAAGCCCGCAGCCTGCCCGCCGCGGCCTATGCCAGCGAAGCGGTCTATGCTGCCGAGGTGGAACACATCCATCGCAAGACCTGGTTCATCGCCGGGCGCGTGGATGAGTGGCCGCATCCCGGCGATTACCGTGCGATTGATACCGTGGGCGGGCCGGTGCTGGTGGTGCGGGATGCGGAGGGCGTGCTGCGCGCCCACGCCAATATCTGCCGCCATCGCGGCGCGAAACTGCTGGGCGGGCAGGGCAATACGCGGTCCATCAGTTGCCCGTATCACGCGTGGCTGTACCGGCTGGACGGCAGTCTGGCCGGCGCCCCCGCGATGGCCGGCACGCCGGGTTTCGACAAGGCGCATTGGGGCCTGTTGCCGGTGCGGCTGGAGATTTGGGGCGGGTTCGTCTTTCTGAACTTTTCCTCCGATGCGCCTGCGCTGCTGTCCGACCTCGGCAACCTGCCGCCGCTGCTGGCATCGCACCGGCTGGAGGAGATGGTCTGCGTCTGGCGCGTTGAAATCGAAGCCCGCTGCAACTGGAAGCTGCTGGTGGAGAATGCCAGCGAGACCTATCACACTGGCACCGTGCATGCGGTGACGGTCGGCGCGCAGAAATCCGTCACGTTGCCGGTGGCGGGCGAATGGAGCGGCATTCAGGTGCTGTCCACCGGCAGTATCGCCGTGATGGGTGACGCGCCGGTGCTGCCGCAGATTGAGGGTCTTTCCGCACAGGCGCGGCAGGGCACGTTCTTTGTGTGTCTGCATCCGGTGACGCAACTGGCGGTGGCGCAGGATTGCGCGTGGTGGTTGCACATGCAGCCGCTGGCCGCGGACCGGACGCGGCTGACCGTGGGCGGCTGTTTCCCGAAATCTGCCACCGAACGCCCGGATTTCGCCGCGCTGGCGCAGCCATATTACGAGCGCTGGGAGAAGGTGGCGCGCGAGGACGCGGGCATTCTGGAACACGTGCAGGCCGCGTGCGGTTCGCCGCTGTTCCAGCCGGGTCCGCTGTCGTGGCGGGATGATGTGGTGCATGCGTTCGGGCAGTGGGTGCTGGGGCGTCTGGCAGCGGCGGGGGTTTCGGTGGGCTAGATTGCCCGCTTCTTCAACTCCGCCTCCACATTCTCCAGATTGTACCGCACCCCCGGCATCGCCGGGTCCACCTCCAGCGCCCTCCGGAACGCCTCGGCGGCCAGATCCAGCCGGTCCTGTTGCAGCGCGCACAGGCCGAGGCCGGACAGCGCGCCAAAGTGCCGGGGTTCCAGCACCAGCACTTTCGCAATGTCCACCTGCGACTCGGCGAAGCGGCCGAGTAGGTACAGCGTGGTGGCGCGCTTGTTCCAGCCCTCAGCGAAGTTGGGCAGCATCTGGGTCACGCGGGTGAAGGCGGCCAAGGCCCGGTCGCCGTCCTGCTGTGCCAGCGCCAAGGCACCCGCCGCCATCAGGTCATCGGCCGGCTCGCTGCCGGACCGGGTCCAGATTTCCCAGATTTCTGCCTCCACCGGGGCGGCATCCGCGTGGCTGGGGGCGGCGTGCAGGCGGGTGAACAGGGCGGGCAGGCGCGGGTCGGTCTGGTCGGCGTGGGCCGGAGCGGCAGCGAGCGTGGCAAGCAACAGGGCGGGCAGGGCGAAGCGGGCGGGCATCCGGGCGGCCTCCGTGCAACGACTCATCACGTAGGCCGCCATGTGCCCGGCGCAACCGCGAATCTGCCCACGCGTTTGGCAGTTTCCGGGGGCCGTGCTAGTTATGCGGCACCGCAGCGTGACAGGCCGATGACCGGTCTGGTGCGCGCGGTTGCCTGCAAAGCCCCTGATTCGAGACAAAATTGAGCGATTCGCCCCACGACCCGACGCGACCGTCGGACATGCTGCCGGTCATGCTCGAGGAGGAGATGCGTCGCTCCTACCTCGATTACGCCATGTCGGTCATCGTCAGCCGCGCGCTGCCGGATGCCCGCGACGGCCTGAAGCCGGTGCATCGCCGCATCCTGTACGGAATGCAGCAAAGCGGCGCCACGCCCGACAAGCCGTACCGCAAATCCGCCAAGGTGGTCGGCGAGGTGATGGGCAACTATCACCCGCATGGCGACAGTTCGATCTACGACGCGCTGGTGCGCATGGCGCAGCCGTTTTCCATGCGCGTGCGGCTGATCGACGGGCAGGGCAATTTCGGCTCGGTCGATGGCGACCCCCCGGCGGCGATGCGTTACACCGAAGCGCGTCTGGCCAAGGCAGCCGGCGCGCTGCTGGCCGATATCGACCGGGGCACGGTGGATTTCCAGCCGACCTACGACGAAAGCGACGAGGAGCCGAAGGTTCTGCCCGCCGGGTTCCCCAACCTGCTGGTGAACGGCGCGGGCGGCATCGCGGTGGGCATGGCCACTAACATCCCGCCGCACAACCCCGGCGAGATTGTCGATGCTACGCTGGCGCTGATCGCTGATCCGGACACCACGCTGGATGAGTTGATGAAGATCGTGCCGGGGCCGGATTTCCCCACCGGTGCGATGATCATGGGCCGCAGCGGCATCCGCAGCGCGTTCGAGACCGGGCGCGGCAGCCTGATCATTCGCGCCAAGGCCGAGATCGAGGACATCCGCAAGGACCGGCAGGCGATCATCGTCACCGAGATTCCGTATCAGGTGAACAAGTCCACGCTGCTGGAACGCATCGCCGAACTGGTGCGCGCCAAGCAGGTGGAAGGCATCGCCGAAATGCGGGACGAGAGCGATCGCTCCGGCATGCGGATCGTGATTGAACTCAAGCGTGATGCGACGGCGGAAGTGGTGCTGAACCAATTGTACCGCTTCACGCAATTGCAGACCAGTTTCGGCGTCAACATGCTGGCGCTGGATGACGGCCAGCCGCGCATGATGGGGCTGAAAGACGCGCTGCAAGTCTTCATCCGCTTCCGCGAGAACGTGATTCTGCGCCGCGCCACGCATGATCTGGGCAAGGCGCGCGAGCGGGCGCATTTGTTGGTGGGCCTGGCCATTGCGGTGGCCAATATCGACGAAGTCATCCGCCTGATCCGCGCCAGCCCCGATGCCGCCGCCGCCCGCGCGGCGTTGATGGCACGGGATTGGCCCGCAGGCGCCGTGGTGCCGCTGCTGGGGCTGATCGAAGACAGCCGCAACGTGCTGACCGCCGATGAGACCGTGCGGCTGACCGATGAGCAGGCGCGCGGCATCCTCAACATCACGCTGCAACGCCTGACCGGGCTGGAGCAGGAGAAGATTGCCAACGAGATCAACGAGGTCTCGGGCAAGATTGCCGATCTGCTGGACATTATCGGCAGCCATATCCGCCGCATGGAAGTGATGCGCGAGGAACTGACCAAAATTCGCACCGAAATCGCCAATCCGCGCATGACCGCGATTGTCGAGGGTCTGGCCGACCAGGACGATGAAAGCCTGATCGAGCCGGGGCAGATGGTGGTCACGATCACCCGCGACGGCTTCATCAAGCGCACGCCGCTGGAGACGTTCCGCCAGCAGAACCGCGGCGGGCGCGGGCGGTCGGCGGCGGGCACGCGCGGGGATGACATCGTCACCCGCAGCTTCAACGGCCACACGCATCAATGGGTGCTGTTCTTCTCCTCGGGCGGCAAGGCGTTCCGCGAGAAGGTGTGGAAACTGCCGGAAGGCGGGCCGACCGGAAAGGGCCGCGCGCTGGTCAATTTGCTGCCGGAACTGGGCAGCGACCAGATTACCACCGTGCTGCCGCTGCCGCAGGATGAAACCCTGTGGGACAGCCTGCATCTGGTGTTCGCCACCGCGCAGGGCAACGTGCGCCGCAACCGCCTCAGCGACTTCCGCAACGTGCGCGCCAGCGGCCTGATTGCGATGAAGCTGGACGACAATGACAGCCTGATCGGCGTCGCTACCTGCCGCGAGGGCGACGACATGCTGCTGTCCACAAGGCAGGGCCGCTGCATTCGCGTGCAGATCACCGACGAGAATGTGCGGGTGTTTGCCGGGCGCGACAGTTCCGGCGTGCGCGGCATCAAGCTGGCCACCGGCAAGAAGCCGGATGAGGTGATGAGCCTGTCGGTGCTGCGCCATGTGGACGCCTCGGTGGAGGAGCGCATGGCCTATCTGAAGGCCGCCAGCGCCCGCCGCCGTGCGGCCAACGAGGAAGCCGAGCCGCAACCGGTGGCTGCCGAGGCCGAGGAAGTGGTGGCCGACGTCACGCTCGCCGATGAGCGGTTTGCCGAACTGGAACTGGCCGAAGAATTCCTGCTGACCGTCACCGATGCCGGGTTCGGCAAGCGCAGTTCCGCCTATGAATACCGCGTCACCGGGCGCGGCGGGCTCGGCATTGTCAACATCACGCTCTCACCGCGCACCGGCGGGGCCGTGGCGGGCACCTTCCCGGTGCGGGCGGGCGATGACGCGATGCTGGTCACCGATGCCGGGCGGCTGATCCGCCTGCCCGCCGATCAGGTGCGGCTGACCGGCCGCGCCTCGATGGGTGTCACGCTGTTCCGGCTCGATGCCGGGGAGCGGGTGACCAGCCTGTTCCCGGTGGTGGACGACACCGAGGCGGCCCCTGAAGCCGGACCAGAGACTGGAACGGAGATTGGACCGGAGGCTGAGGCCGGGGAGAACGGCGATGTCTGACGTGCAGCATACCTGGCGCATCGGCCTGTATCCCGGCAGCTTCGACCCTATCACCAACGGCCATCTGGACATCATCGCCCGCGCGGCGCGGATGTTCGACAAGCTGGTGGTCGGCGTGGCCATGAACGCGGGCAAGGGGCCGTTGTTTCCCATCGCCGAGCGCGTGGAACTGGTGCAGGCCGAACTCGCCGCCGTCACCGAGCGCACCGGCACGCCCATCGAGGTGCGCCCGTTCGACACGCTGCTGGTGAAATTCGCCGCCGAAGTCGGGGCCAGCACCATCGTGCGCGGCCTGCGCGCGGTGTCGGATTTCGACTACGAATTCCAGATGGCCGGTATGAATTACCGCATGCGCCCGGAAGTCGAGACGGTGTTTCTGATGGCCAGTGAGCGCCACCAGTTCATTTCCTCGCGCTTCGTCAAGGAAATCGCGCAGCTTGGCGGCGACATCTCCAGTTTCGTGCCGGCGCTGACGCTGGAACGTACACTGGCGCGCGTCGCCAAGCGCTGATACGCCTCCGCCCCGCAACCGCTTCCTGTCAGGGAGACCACTCCATGCACCGCCGTGCCCTGCTGGCCACGTTGACTGCCGCCACTGCAACCACCGCTTTCGGAGCCTTCATGAGCGACGCCCAGGCTGACACCCCCGACTTGGAAAACACGCTGTACCTGGACCTGAGCTATGGCCGGGTGGTGATCCAACTGCTGCCCGACATCGCGCCGCTGCACGTGGCCCGCGCCAAGGAACTGGCCCGCAAGGGCTTCTACGACGGCATCCCGTTCCATCGCGTGATCGAGGGCTTCATGGCCCAGGGCGGCGACCCGACCGGCACCGGCACCGGCGGCAGCGACCTCGGCACGCTGCCCGCCGAATTCACCCGCCAGCGCCGCTTCCTGCGCGGCACGGTGGGCGCCGCGCGCACCAGCGACCCGAACAGCGCCAACAGCCAGTTCTTCATCATGTTCGCCCCGGCGCCGAGCCTGGATGGCCAGTACACCATCTGGGGCCAGGTGATCAGCGGCATGGAATTCGTCGACAAGATCAAGCGCGGCGCCGGTGGCAGCGGCATGGTGACCAACCCGGACAAGATCGTTCACATGCGCGTTGCAGCGGATGTGAAGGGCTGATCCCGGTTTCCAAGCCTTGACGAACCCGCCGCCTTCGCGTTGAAGGCGGCGGCGCGCTTCGTGCCCCCAGGCGGGGCGCGTTGGGCGAGCCCGTAGCTCAGTTGGTAGAGCACCGGACTTTTAATCTGGTGGTCGTGGGTTCGAGTCCCACCGGGCTCACCATCATTTCAAGGGGTTAGAGGAAGAATTCCCTTATTTTCGGGAGTAGTTTCCGGCCCTGCGGACCTGATGCGGACCTTGGGGTTTGCCTGCCATGCCTTGAGGGTGGCGGATGTCTGAACACCGCAAATCTCTTGCCGGGGCTGTGACACCGCACAGTCCGAGTCGCGGCTCACTGCCGCCTCCGCCGCCCGCCCGCGCCGCCATTACCCGCTAGCGCCGCCTTCCGCAGCCGCACTCCGGCACCGCCGCCATTTGCCGTGATGAACTCCACTCAAGCGGCCTCAAGGGCGGCGCGGATTGCGGCGAGGTTGTTGACGTGCGGCACGCGCTTGCCCGGCTCAAAATGCAGAATTGTCATGCGTAACCGGCTGGATGTGGTCTCAGGTGGCACGACGATTGAACTGCAACTGGACCCCGCGCAGGATTTCACCGGCAAGGGGTTCCATCTCGCGCCAGACGGCGCGGGCGGCACAAATGTGCTGATGTGTCGCTACACCGGCACGCGCATAGCCACGCCCGGCCGAGAT
>CAIPHQ010000399.1 GCA_903864895.1 uncultured Rhodospirillales bacterium | reverse complement strand
GAGGAGCGCGTGCTGCGCATGCGCTTCGGCATCGGCATGAACACCGACCACACGCTGGAAGAGGTGGGCCAGCAGTTCAACGTGACCCGCGAGCGTATCCGCCAGATCGAGGCCAAGGCGCTGCGCAAGCTGAAACACCCCAGCCGCAGCCGCAAGCTGCGCAGCTTCCTGGACGATTGATCCGGCCCCGATGAGGTTGGCGCGCGAGCCGGTCACCCGTGTTGGCGTGACCGTGACGTTCCTGCGGATGGATGCGCGGCCGTTCAGTGCCGCGCCGTCCTTGCCGCAGGATGCCGCCGTGACGCATCTGCGAAGCTGCACGGTGGCGCAGTACCGGTATTTGTACGACACCGTGGGGGCCGACTATGTGTGGTGGCTGCGCCGCACGATGCCGGACCACCATCTGGCGCATTTGCTGCGCGATCCGCGCGTGTCGGTGCATGTGCTGCGGCTGGGCGGCGAGATGGCCGGGTTTTTCGAACTCGACCGCACGCACTGGCCGGTGGTGAACATCAGCTATTTCGGCCTGTTCCCGTCTGCGGTCGGGCGCGGCATCGGCTACGCCTTCCTGCGCCACGCGGTGGATACGGCGTGGGCGATGCGCCCGCGCGT
The DNA here is from genome assembly GCA_903864895.1 of uncultured Rhodospirillales bacterium. Lineage (GTDB taxonomy): Bacteria > Pseudomonadota > Alphaproteobacteria > Acetobacterales > Acetobacteraceae > CAIPHQ01. Next base: position 5,780 of record CAIPHQ010000399.1, on the reverse strand, counting down.
GGTGACGGTGAACACCTGCACCGCCGACCACCCCCGTGCCATGCCGACCTATCTGCGCGCCGGATTCCGCCCGGACCGGCAGGTGTGGGAGGAGTGGAACGTCCCGGTGCGGCTGGGGCTTTCGATCCCGGACGCTTTGCGCCTCTGACGGCGAATTCGTGGCAAATTTGTGTTGCGGCGCAGCAAAACTCTGCGCCAGACATGCGTAAATCGCATAATCAGGCACCGACCCATGCGTGTAGAACGTTTTCGTTCTCGCCAAGGCCCGGTTCCGATGTTGTCGCTGTCCCTGCTGCTGCACACGCTGTCCACTGTTTCGCCCGCCACGCTGGCTGGGGCGGTCGCGGTGCTGCTGAATTGCGCGTGGCCGCTGCAACGCGACCGCCGGGTGATTCTGGCGCTGCAATGCGTGGCGGCGGCGCTGTTCGGGTTCCATTACCTGATGCTGGGCGCGCCCACCGCCGCCGGGCTGTGCCTTGCGGCCATCGCGCAGGGGGCAAGTGCCGCGCTGATCAGCAACCGCCGCATCCGCCTTGGCGTGTTCGCCGCCACGGTGGCCGCCGGGGTGGCTTCGACCGTGCTGACCTTTACCGGCCTGCCGTCCGTGCTGGCGCAAACCGGTTCGCTGCTGACCGCCACCGGGCGGCTGCAACGCGGCACGCAGGCCATTCGCTGGTGCTTTCTGGCGGCCGAAGTGTTCTGGGTGTCGCACAACCTGATTGTTGGTTCGGTGTGGGGCCTGACCTCGGACACGCTGAGTGTGGCGATGCTGCTGATCGGGCTGTGGCGCGGCCGGGTGCGCGGTGCCGGTTTTGCGGGACTGCTGCCGCAGGGCTTCAAGCTGCCGGGGCTTGCGGCGGCCTGACTGCCGCAATCTCCTGCTGCAATTTCTGCCGCATGGCGTCCGCGAACCCGGCATAGTCCTGACATTGCAGCGCGAAGGCGGCAGGGCCGCCAACGACCTCGCTGCGGAAATAGGTCAGCAAATCCGGCTCCTCGTGCAGCACGCACAGCCCGTTGATGGTGATGCTGCCATCGGCGAAGCGGTCGCGCACCGGGCCAGGTGGCGTGCCTTCATTGCTGCGCCCGTCGCCCACCATGTTGATGATCTGCCGCCGCGCGGCGGCGGGCTGGATGGCGAACAAAGCTTCACATGCCAGCAATGCCTCCCCGATTGCTGTCGCGCCGGCACGCACCAGACGGGGCGTGTTCTCCACATCGTCGGCAAACTGGCGCAGCGTGGCCTCGGACTCGATGCGGGTCCAGTCCACCGAGACCTCCTGCGCGCCGTGTCCGGACCATAACAGCAGCGCCAGCAGGCTGGCGCGCTGCGGCCCGGCCGTTAATCCGGCGGCAACATCGGGGTCGCGCAGGGCGGCGGCACAGCCGCCCGCCATCAATCCGAACTCCTCGAACGTCACGCTCGCCGAGCAGTCGAGCGCCAGAATCAATGCGAGATCGGCTGGTTCCATGCCGCCGGTTTACGGCGTGGGTGGCTTGAGCGGAAGGGCGGACCGGCGGATCATGCGGGCTTGCCGCGAGGAACGCCAAGATGACGCTGCCCCTGTCAAACCTGACCGTGCTGGACCTGACGCTGGCGCGGGCGGGGCCGACCTGTGTGCGGCATCTGGCCGACTGGGGCGCGGACGTGATCCGCATCGAACCGCCGGGCGTGGGCGGTGAGGACATTGCCGGGCCGCGCGATGGGCCGGATTTCCAGAACCTGCACCGCAACAAGCGGGCGATTCGGCTGGATCTGAAGGCCCCGGAGGGCCACGCAGCCTTCATGCGATTGGCGGCGAAGGCCGACGTGATCGTGGAGAACATGCGCGCCAACGTGAAGCACCGGCTTGGCATCGCCTATGAGGACGTGAAGGCGATCAATCCCGGCATCGTCTATGGCAGCATCAGCGGCTTTGGGCAGGACGGCCCGTATGCCGAGCGGGCCGGTGTGGACCAGATTGCACAGGGACTCGGCGGCTTGATGTCGATCACCGGGCTGCCGGGGCAGGGGCCAGTGCGCGTGGGCATTCCGATTGCCGACCTGACGGCGGGCAATCTGCTGGCGCTGGGCATCATGATGGCGCTGTTCGAGCGCACGCGTACCGGGCAGGGGCGCTGGGTTCACACCAGCTTGCTGGAATCCCAGGTGTTCATGCTGGATTTTCAGGCCGCGCGCTGGCTGATGGCGGGCGAGGTGGCCGGGCAGGCGGGCAACGACCACCCGACCGGGATTCCCACCGGCGTGTTTCCGGCCAGCGACGGGCCGATCAACATCGCGGCCAGTTCCGGGCGGCAGTGGGAGCGGTTCTGCCAGACCATGCAGCGGCCAGACTGGCTGGCGAATCCAGACTGGCAGACGCAGAAGGGCCGCAGCACAAACCGCGCGGCGGTGAACGCGGCGATTGCCGAAGTGACTCGCACCAAACCCTCGGCCCATTGGGTGGAACTGTTCGCCGAGGCCGGGATTCCCTGCGGGCCGGTCAACACCATCGACAAGGTGTTCGCCGACCCGCAGGTGGCGCATCTGGGGCTGGCGCAACCCGTACAGCATCCGCGTCTGGGTGCCGAGCATGTGGTGGCCTCGCCGCTCAATCTGACCGGGGTGCCGAAGGACATTCGCAGCGCGGCACCGGACATTGCCGCTGATACGGACGCCGTGCTGGCGGATGTGGGTTATTCGCCCGCCGAGATTGCGGCGCTGCGGGCCAAGGGGGTGCTGTGATGCAATACGCGTCCGGGAAGATGCTGGCCGAGGTGCAAGGCGGCGTGGGCCTGATCACCATCAACCAGCCGGAAAAGCGCAACGCCATGTCGGTGGAGATGTGGCAGGGGTTGACCGAGATTCTGGACCGGTTCGAGGGCGACCCCGAGGTGCGGGTGGTGGTGCTGACCGGGGCGGGGGTGAAGGCGTTCGTGTCCGGGGCGGATATCAGCCAATTCGACGGCCAGCGTGCCGACGCCAATGCACAGGTGGAATATGACCGGTTGACCAGCGCCGGGCGGGACCGCTTGGCGGCGTTTCCACGCCCGACCATCGCACGGATTCGCGGCTTCTGCCTGGGCGGCGGCCTGGGGCTGGCGATGCAGGCGGATTTGCGGATCGCCGCCGAGGACTCGGAATTCGGCATCCCGGCGGCGCGGCTAGGGATTGCCTACAGCCCGGCGATGGTGCGGCAATTGGTGGCGCTGGTAGGGCCGGCGCATGCGCGGATGCTGTTGTACACCGGGGCGCGGATTGATGCGCGGGAGGCGGAGCGGATTGGGTTGGTCAACCGGGTGGTGGCCGCTGAAGACCTGATCGAGACCGTGCAGGATCTGGCGCTGACGCTGGCGGGCAATGCGCCGCTGTCTCTGCGGGCGGCCAAGCTGACGGTGGCGTCGGCGGTGGACCCGGAGTCAGTGCCGGAGGACAGTGTGGCGGCTGCGGTGGCGGCGTGTTTCGACAGCGAGGATTACCGCGAGGGCCGCGCCGCGTTTGCCGCCAAGCGGGCGCCGGTGTTTCGCGGGCGCTGAGGCCCACAACCGCAAAAGGCCGCTTCCCGAAGGAAGCGGCCTTTCCGAAGGCGGGCGGAGGCAGTGCGTATCAGGCCGAACGGCGGCGGCGGCGGATCAGGCCGAGGCCGACAACGCCGGTGCCGAGCAGCGCCATCGAGATGGGCTCGGGCACGCCTGCGATGTCGTAGTTGTAGGTGACGGCGATTTGGACTTCGCCCGAGTTCGTGCCGGTTGCGATCAGCTGAGCGCCGGTGCCGTTCGTGGACTGGCCAATGTTTTCATCGGCGACCTGGATGAGCAGATCAGACAAGGCAGCTGTACCAGACGAGAAGCCAGCGAGCCCGCTCAGCGTCAGCGAGGTCGCGGTGCTAAGCGTCGTGGGGAAAGCAAGGGTCTGGCCGGCACCCACAGTAATCTTGGGGGTAATCGCTTGGTTGTACAGCTGACCGGACGGGCCTTCAGGCTGCGGCACCGAAAGCGCGGCCAAGGCAGAGTTCAGCGCACTATTGGTGGTGCTGCCGAACAACCAGGTCACATCGCCCGTGGCCTTGCCCGAAAGCGTGCCAATCGACGGGTTGGTCAACGAGCCCGTCAGCGTCTCCTGCGTGGTGATCGTAAAGGTCACCCCGGTCAGCGTCGCCACTGTGCTCGGACCCGCGAAGCTGGTGTTGAACAGGTCAAAATTCAGGCTCGACCCGTTGATCGCCGACAGCGTCTGCACGCCGCTGGTGATCGGAGACACCGTCTCCGTGCAGGTGCCGGACGTTCCGATGATCGACGACGTGCACGTCAGAGTGGCGCTCGCCGGCGCGGCCCAGAGGCCCGCGATACCAGCCGCCAAAATCATTGTCTTACGGACCACAGCCCTACTCCTCATCCCGACGCCGGTCATCCCTGCACCCGCCTTGAGCGCTTTATTGCCACATAGTTAGCATTGCGGCAAGCCTTAAATTGCCCTTCGTGGAGAGTCACGCGTCTTTGTACTTTTGTCACCAAACGTCGCGCACTGCTCAGAAATGAGACTCACCCGGCTACACGTCTAAATTAGCCACTTTCAACGCGTTGCCGACAATGAAGTCCCGCCTCGGCTCTACCACGTCACCCATCAAAGTGGAAAACACCTGCCCGGCATCCTCGATATCACCGACCCGCACTTGCAGAAGGGTACGGACCGCCGGGTCCAGCGTGGTGCGCCAGAGCTGGTCGGGGTTCATTTCGCCAAGCCCTTTGAACCGCTGCACGGTCAGGCCGCGGCGGCCATGGCCCAGAATCCGGTCGAACGCCGCCGCCGGTCCGGCCACCACAGCTTCCTGCGAGTCGAGCTTCAGCGTGCCGGGTTGGGCGAAGCGGCGTTGCAGCGCCTCGGTACGCTCGGCCAGCCAGCGGGCTTCGGCACTGCGCAGCGTGGCGGGGTCCAGCGTGTAGCGTTCGGCCACACCGCGCACCACGCGGCCCATCACGATGCCGGCGGAGTCGGCAGCCACTTTCCAGCCGCGTTCGGCGGGCAGGGAGATCGCATCCAGCCGCTGCGCCAGAATCTGCGCCATCGCCGCGCCTTGCTCAGCCCCGCCGAGGGCGCCAGCAATGGCCGCCTGCTCCACCACATGCAGCGGTGCGGCCGAAGTCAGGCGGCGCATCCGGTTGGCGGCTTCGCGCAGCCAGGTGGATTCTTCTTCCAGTTCCGGCCCGGCATATACCGCGCCATCGGCATAGGTCAGCTTTGCCTCGCCCAGCGCCTTGTCCAGCAGGAAGCGTTCCAGCGCGTCGTCGTCTTTCAGATAGCGCTCATCGTTGCCACGCTTGGCGCGGTACAGCGGCGGCTGCGCGATATAAAGAAAGCCGCGCTCGATCAGCTGCGGCATCTGCCGGAAGAAGAAGGTCAGCAGCAGCGTGCGGATATGCGAGCCGTCCACGTCGGCGTCCGTCATGATCACCACGCGGTGATAGCGCGCGCGGGATATGTCGAAGCCGCCCTGTTCCGGCTCACCGCGGCCGATGCCGGTGCCAAGGGCGGTGATGAGCGTGCCGATTTCGGCACTGCCCAGCATCCGGTCGAAGCGCGCGCGCTCGACATTCAGGATCTTGCCCTTCAGCGGCAGGATCGCCTGAAACTTGCGGTCGCGGCCCTGCTTGGCCGAGCCACCGGCGCTGTCACCCTCGACGATGAACAATTCGCTTTTCGCCGGGTCGCGTTCCTGGCAGTCGGCCAGCTTGCCGGGCAGGGTGGACACGTCCAGCACACCCTTGCGGCGCGTCAGTTCGCGCGCCTTGCGGGCGGCTTC
>CAIPHQ010000398.1 GCA_903864895.1 uncultured Rhodospirillales bacterium | reverse complement strand
GCTGCTGCGGGTCGAGGCCGGGGAGGAGATTGTTCTGGCGCGCGGCAAGGAGCCGGTGGCCAAACTGGTGCCGTTTCAGCCGCCGCCGAACAAACGCCAGTTTGGCGCGTTGCGCGGCATTGTCAGTGTCAGCCCGTCGTTCTTCGACCCGCTGCCGGAGAACGAACTCACCGCCTGGGAGTAGCCGCGTGCGCCTGTTGCTGGACACGCACACGCTGCTCTGGTGGCTGGCCGGTGACGGCGCACTGTCTGCCGCAGCGCGGGAGGCCATCGCCGATACCGGCAACGGCGTGTTCGTCAGCGCCGCCACGGCGTGGGAAATCACCACAAAGCACCGGATTGGCAAATTGCCCGGTGCCGCTGCCATTGTGGCGGATTTCGACTCGATTGTAGCCGCGCAGGGGTTTGCCGGTCTGCCGATCACGCTGCGGCACGGACAGGTCGCGGGCGGGTTGCCGGGGCCGCATCGTGACCCGTTCGACCGGATGCTGATCGCGCAGGCGATGCTGGAAGATCTCGTGCTGGTATCAAACGAGACGCCATTTGATGCCTATGGCGTGCGGCGCTACTGGTAATTGGCGACTGGCAGTGCATTCACCTGCCGCCAAATCTCCGCCGCAACCGCCTCCGCCGCCCCCTCGGCGCCGATCACCACGCACCGCTGCGGCTCCGCCACCGCGACGGCCAGAAACCCCTCGCGCACCCGCGCGAAGAACCCCTCGCCCAGCCGCTCATAGCGGTCCGCCGCCAACCCCCGTGCGCGCATTCGCTCCACCGACACGCAAACCGGCACGTCCAGCACCAGCGTCAGGTCGGGCACAAACCCCAGCAGCCGGGACAGGGTGGCGATGGCCGCCCGGTCGCCGTCCAGCGCGTAGCCCTGATAGACCATCGTGGAGTCGTAGAACCGGTCGCACACCACCCACGCGCCGCGCGCCAGCGCCGGGCGGATCAGGCGTTCAACGTGCTCCGCGCGGGCGGCGAAGTGCAGCAGGGTTTCGGCGGGCAGGCTCCAGGCCACATCGCCCGACAGCAGCAGGCCGCGCAGCACCTCCGCCCCCGGCGCGCCGCCCGGCTCACGGGTCAGCACCACGTCATGTCCGGCGTCGCGCAGGCGTTCGGCCAGCAGGCGCGCCTGCGTGGACTTGCCCGCGCCCTCACCGCCTTCCAGTGTGATGAAGCGGCCCGGCGTGGCCATCTCAGCCGCCGGTGATGTAATGCGACAGCACCGCCATCGCCCGGCCCGGCAGGCCGAGGCGCGGCACGTCGGCCCCGGCCAGCAGCGGCACGTCCATTTCCGGCACGCCTTCCCCGGTCACGGTCAGCTTGCCCAGCGTGGTGCCGCGCACCACGGGTGCGCGGATCGGGCTCTCATAGCTGATGGTAATCTTGGCCTTGCTGCGCCAGTTGCGCGGCATGGTCACGGCCAAATCCCGCCCGCCCACCAGCGGCACGGTGGGGTCGGCCCCGAGCCATACGCGCGCCTGCTCCACCACGTCGCCTGCGGTGAACAGCGTCACGTCCTCGAACTCGCGGAACGCCCATTCCAGCAGCCGCTCGCTTTCCTCGCCGCGCGCGTGCATCGAAGGCAGGCCGTTCAGCACCAGAATGATGCGCCGCCCGCCGCGAATGGCGCTGGCCACAAGGCCGTACCCGGCTTCCTCGGTATGGCCGGTCTTCAGCCCGTCGGCGAGGCCCTTCTGCACCAGCGGATTGCGATTTTCCTGCTCGATGTTGTTGTATTTGAAGCTTTTTTCCGAATCATAACGGTAGAACTCGGGGAAATCCTGAATGAGCCGCCGCGCCAGCGTGGCGATGTCGCGCGCCGACATCTTGTGCTCCGGGTCGGGCCAGCCGGTGGTGTTGCGGAAATTGCTCTTGGTCAGGCCGAGTTCCTTGGCCTTGGCGTTCATCAGTTCAACGAACTGCTCCTCGCTGCCCGCCGTGCCTTCCGCCAGCACCAGACAGGCATCGTTGCCGGATTGCACGATCATGCCGCGGATCAGGTCTTCCACCTTCACCTGCGTGCCGATCTGCACGAACATCTTCGAGCCACCCATGCGCCACGCACGCTCACTGACCGGCAGTTCCTGATCCAGCTTCAGGCGGCCGGCTTTCAACAGGCCGTAGATGATGTAGGCGGTCATCAGCTTGGTCATCGAACTCGGCGTCATCGCGACGTCCGAATCCTTGTCCAGCAGCACCGCGCCGGTGTTGTAATCGATGATCACCGCGTAATGCGCCGCCGTGTCCAGCGGCCCCACCGGGGTTTGCGCCGGGCTGCCGGTGGCCGCCGGTTCGGCGGGCGGCTTGGGCACGGCCGGGCGCACCGGCTTCTTGGTGCCAGCAGTCGGCGCGGCCAGCGCGGCAGCGTGCGGGGCGGCGGCCAATGCGGTGGCGGCAAGCAACAGGGTGCGACGGTGCAGCACGGTGCTCCTCCTCGGGCGGGCCAGGTTATTCGGCGACGATGCGGGCACCGGCAATGCCCAGTGCCGCGGTGCGGTCCAGCATGGCGTCGGCGGCGGCGGCGCTGGTCAGCGGGCCGATGATGACACGATACGCGCGGTCGCGCGGGGCGTCATAGCGCGTGGCGGTATGCGCGCCCAGTCCGGCCAGCCGGGCTTGCAGGATGGTGGCGTATTGCAGGCTGCCGAACGTGCCCGCTTCCACATACAGCGGCCCCGGACGCGGCGGCACCCGGAACACCTGCTCGGGCAGGCGCAGCGGAATCGGGGCCGCTTCGGCAGCGGTGGTGGTGGCGGCGGCCTTGGGCAGCGCGGCGGCGGTGCGCCCCTTCACGCTTTGCTGCGCGCCGGTCAGCGGGGCGAGTTGCTCGGCCTGCACGATGCCCTTCGGCGCGGCAGCGGCGACCGGTGCAGGTGCGGGGGCAACAGCGGCGGCGGGTGCGGCCTGCGCTGGCTCGCCCGCCGCGCCGCGGCTTTCCAGTTGCGCGGCCAGACGGCGGCTTTCGGCTTCCACCACCTGCACCCGCACGCGGAACTGCGGCTGGCCGGCCGCCCCCAGCAGATCAAACACGCGCGGCGTCAGCCCCACCAGCCGCCCGCGCTGCTCCGGGCCGCGATCATTGATGCGCACCAGCACCTGCAAGCCGGTATCGAGGTTGGTGATCTTGGCGATGGCGGGCAATTGCAGCGTGGGGTGCGCGCCGGCCATCGCCTGCGGGTCGATGCTCTCCCCGTCCTCGGTATAGCCGTGCTGCTGTGTGTCCGGCACGGCGAGCCCGGTTTCGTCGTAGTCGAACTGCGCGCGCGGATAGTGCCAGCCGCCTGCGTCCTCATAGGGCGGGCCGATCACGTAATGCAGCCCGCCCGGCTTGCTGCCGCGCTGCAGCCCGGCGCACCCGGCCAGCGCCAGAACCAGACCTGCCAGCGCCGCCCCTGCCAGTGCCGCCCCTGACAGCCCGGGACGGTTCAAGCCGTCACCGCGTCGCCGATCAGGCCGACCGAGATGCAGTAGAAATCCGACGGGTTGTAGCGGCGGATGGCCAGAAAATTCGGGTGATAGGCAAAGAACGCCTCGCCGCCCGCGCCGCCCGGCAGAATCACCGCCGCCAGCGTGGACTCGGCCACCGGGCCGTGGCCGGTGCGCTGCACGCCCATCGCGCGCCACTCCGACAATTTGCGGCGGTGCTCGCGCCCGGCGATTGCGGCATCGAACCCGGCGGGCAGCGTGATCGCCTCACCCCACTCCAGCCCGGCCTGCCAGCCCTCGCGGGCCAGATAATTGGCGGTGCTGGCGAACACGCAGCCGAGATCGTTCCAGATGTCGCGCCGCCCGGTGCCGCTGTAGTCCACCGCGTATTTCAGGAACGAATCGGGCATGAACTGGGTCTGCCCCATCGCACCCGCGTAGCTGCCGGTCATCTGCTGCGGTGCGATGTCGCCATGCGCCAGAATCTTCAGTGCATCCATCAGTTCGGAGCGGAAGAACGCCGCGCGCCGCCCCTCCCAAGCCAGCGTCGCCAGCGCCTCGATCACGTTGAAGCCGCCGGTGGACTGGCCGTAATTGGATTCCAACCCCCAGATGCCCATCACAATGCCCGCCGGCACGCCGTAGCGCTGTGCCACCTCGTCCAGCAGCGTCTTGTGGCGGGCATACAGGTCACGCCCCTTGGCAATGCGGGGCTGGGAGACGATGCGGCTGCGATACTGCGCCCAGGTCATGGTGAACTCGGGCTGCTTGCGGTCGAGTTCGATCACCCGCTGATTGACATGAATGCCCGCGAAGGCACGGTCCAGCGTGGCGTCTGGGATCCCGGCCTTGCGCGCGTCCTGCCGTACGCCGGCCAGAAAGGCCTCGAAGCTGCCTGCGGCCCAGGCCTGCGGGACAGCGGCGAGCGTTGCGGCGGAAACGGCGGCGGCAAGCAGGGTGCGGCGGTTTTGCATGCGCGGGGTGTGCCATACCGCCCGCGCCGCGGGCAACCATTGCCGCCCGAGTCCGGTATTGTCAGGCCGCGCGCGCGGCCACAATCATTGCGCCGAAACCCGGCAGGAGCCTGCGTTGGAACGCTATATCGCGCTGTTGCAGGACTTTGCCGGGCATTTGCAGCGCGGCGACGCACAGGCGGCGCTGCGCGCGGCCAGTGAGGCCTGTTTTGCAGCCCCGCAGCGGCGGGAGCCGCATTATGCGTACGGGCAGGCATGGCTGGCGCTGAGCGAACCGGCGCGCGCCGAACAGGCCTTCGCCGCCGCGCTGCGCATCGCACCGGGATGGCCGGAAGCATGGGTGAACATGGGTGTCGCGCGCTACCGGCAGGGCGCCATTGAGGACGCCAAGCTGGCCATGCGGCAGGCGCTGCGGCACGAACCGGGGCATGAGGCGGCGGCGGCCAATCTGGCGGCGTTCATGCGCATCACCGGCGAAGCCGAGGCCGCCGAGGTGCTGCTGCGCGGCAGCCTGCAAGCCGACCCGGCCAATGCCGCCGCGCGGCTGAATCTGGCCGCAGAGATGTTGCAGGAGGAGCGCGCGGCCGAAGCGCTCGACCTGCTCGACCCCGCCGTGGCACCGGCCGGCGATCCGCGGGCGCTGCGGCACTGGCATCTGCAACGTGCGCTCGCGTTGCTGCAAATGGGCCGGGGTGAGGAAGCCCGTGTGGCGCTGGCCGGCTTCGAAGCGATCGGCCCCGTCCCGCCGGCGCTCGCACCCTTGTGGCACTGGCGGTTGCTGCTGCTGGCGCAGGCCGGGCGGCGGCTGGCGCTGGCCGGGCGGGAGGCCGAGCGCATGGCGCAGGCGCTTGAGATGATGGGGCCGGATGCGGTGCCAGAGCACCGCATCATGGCGCATTACGATCTGGCGCGGTTCTGGTCCGGGCAGGACGCGCATGATCTGGCCTTTGCCAACTGGCAGAGCGGCCACACGCTGCTGCGGCAAATCCAGCCCTTCTCCCGCGCCGCGCATCAGGATTTCATCGACACCAGCATCAGCCTGCTTAACCACGCCCGCGTCACTGACGGTGCGCGGGCCAGCAATGCGGACCCGGCCCCGGTGTTCATCGTGGGCATGCCACGCTCCGGCACCACGTTGTGCGAGCAGAGTCTGTCCGCCCACGCCGCTGTGCATGGCGCGGGGGAACGTGCGGCGCTGGGGCAGGCGTTCGGCGTGCTGGGCGGCGGGCGCGACACGGCCGAGGCGGTGCGGCGCATCGCGGCGCTGGGCACCGGCACGCTCGATGCGGCGGCCGGGATTTACCTGCGGGAGTTGCATGCGCTGGCCCCGGACAAGGCGCGCATCGTGGACAAGATGCCCGGCAACTACCTGTATATGGGGCTTGCGGGCCTGATGCTGCCGGGTGCGCGGATCATCCATTGCGTGCGCGACCCGCGCGACATCGGCCTGTCCATCTGGACGTTCCGCTTCCACGGCCATCACGGCTACGCGCATGATCTGGCCGATCTGGGTTGGACCATCGGCCAGCAGCACCGGCTGATGGCGCACTGGCGCGCGGCATTGCCGAACCCGGTGCTGACCGTGGCGTTGCAGGACTGGGTGACGGATTTCGACGGCACACTTGCACGCCTGCTGGCGCATCTGGACCTGCCGCCGGACGCCAATTGCGCGAAATTCTATGAGCAGGACAGCCGGGTGCGCACCGTCAGCCGCACACAGGTGCGCCAGCCGGTGAACGCGCGCGGCATCGGGCGCTGGAAGCCCTATGCCGCGCAGCTCGCCCCGCTGATCGCCGAACTGGAAGCAGCCGGGCTGCTGGACAGCCAGTAACGGCCGGTCATCGCCACATCGAAGGCCAGCGCGCGCGCACCGGTTACGTCGATCTGCGCGGCACCATCGGTCCAGCGCCAGTCCGGCTCGGGTGGCAGCCAGCCAGTGGTCAGCGCCGGGCTGTCCAGCGCCACCGCGCGTCCGTCCCGCCACATGCGCCCGATGGCCACGCCCAGCCGGCGCGCATCGGTCTCGCGCGGGCGCGTGTGCATAGGTGTCCAGCTTCGGGACGCGAGCGTGATGCGCGCGGTGCCAGGCGGCAGCGCCACCTGCCAATGCTGGCCCCGCACATGAGCGTGCAGCGCCCGGCCATCGGCCAGCACCTGCAAGTCCGGGTCGGTGCCGGTCTGCCACCCGAGTTCGGCGGCGCGGGCCAGCAACCGGCGCTTGGCGGCGGCCAGCCGTGGCCCGCGCAGCACCAGGGGCGCGCAGGCG
>CAIPHQ010000397.1 GCA_903864895.1 uncultured Rhodospirillales bacterium | reverse complement strand
TCGCTGGCCGGGCCTGCCATTACCACGCGGCCATTTTCGATGATGACCGCCGTGTGGGCATAGCGCAGCGCCACGGCGGCATTCTGCTCGGCCAGCAGGAAACTCACCCCGGCATCACGATTGAGCGTTCCGACGATTTCAAAGATTTCCTCCACCACCAGCGGCGCGAGACCCATCGAGGGTTCATCCAGCACCACCAGCGTGGGGCGGGCCATCAGTGCGCGGCCAATGGCGGTCATCTGCTGCTCACCGCCCGAGGTATACCCCGCGCGCAGCCGCCGCTTGTCGCGCAGGCGGGGGAAATAGTGGTAAATCCGCTCCAGATCCTGCGCCAGTTCGCGGCGCGGACGCGGCACGGCCGCGGCACCGGTCAGCAGATTTTCTTCCACGGTCAGTTGCGCGAAGCAGTGCCGCCCTTCCAGCACCTGCACCACGCCGCGCGCCACCAGTGCTGCCGGTTCCAGCCCGGCCACCTTCTCGCCGCGATAATGCACCGCACCACGCGTGACTTCGCCGCGCTCGGCGGACAGCAGGTTCGACACGGCTTTCAGCGTTGTCGTCTTGCCCGCGCCGTTGGGGCCGAGCAGCGCCACAATCTGCCCCTTGTGCAGCGTCAGCGAAATGCTGCGTACGGCCAGGATGGCCTGCCCATAGGTGATCTCAACATTGTCCACGGACAGCAGCGGCTCAGTGTCGCTCATCATCATTCTCCGGCACAACGCGGTGGCGGACCCGGAATGTCCGGGTCCGCCAGTTTGCGCTACGAGCAGACGCGCGGGGTGATGCCCTTCTCGGTCGCGTATTTGGCGGCCGATTCCTCGATCAGCGGGCGCAGCAGGCCACGATCGGCCGAAATCCAGTCGGTCAGCACGTTCCACTTCGTGCCGTCCCACTGCTGAATCTTGATCGAGCCGCCGCCTTCATGGTCGGCGCAGGTCACATGGATCGGCTCCACCAGACCGGCGGCTCCAAGCTTGCCGACGGCCGCTTCATCCAGATCCAGATGGTCGAAGCCCCAGCTGACTTCCTCACCGGTCAGCGCGCGCTTTCCGAACTTGGCCTGCGCGATGCGGACGGCTTCCACGTTCAGAATACCGTTCACCACGCCGAGGTTGTAGATCACGCTGCCCACGCGCTTCTGGTCCTTCATGTTGCCCTGACCGGCGCCGTAGATGATCTTGGTGATGTCCTTCAGCACCGGGAACTGATCGCCCGCCGGATGCGTGGTGATGGACAGATAGCCTTTCGCGGCGTCACCGGCCGGAATCACGTCTTCTTCCGAATTGCTCCAGATGTTGCCGATGATGTGATCAGCCGGGAAGCCGGTCTTCTGCGCGGTCTTGATCGCCACCGGCGTCATCACGCCCCAGCCGCGCAGGATGATCCAATCCGGCTTGATGCGCTTGATCTGCAGCCACTGCGACTGCTGTTCGTTGCCCGGATGCGGCACTTCGATTTCGGTGACATCGAAGCCATACTTCTTGGACAGCAGCGCGAAGATGGGGATGGTTTCCTTGCCGTACGGCGAGCCGTGGTACAGGACTACGATCTTCTTGTCCTTCAGATGATCCAGCCCGCCCTCACGCGTGGCGACGTAGTTGGTCATCGCCGAGGCTTCGCTCCACGGGTTCAGCACCAGCGGAAACACGTAGGGGAACACGCGGCCATCGGTGGAATCGGTGCGGCCGTGGTTGATGGTGATCAGCGGCACCTTGTCCGTGGAGATCTTGTCGATCATCGCGTAGGCGATGCCGACGCTCAGCGGGTTCCATGCCGCCGGACCCGGCTTGCCCTGGGTCTTCATGCGCTCATAGCATTCCACGCCGCGCTCGACCGCGTATTCGGTCTCGCACTCGCTCCAGGTCAGCTTCACGCCGCCCACGCCACCGTCACGGGTGTTGATCAGGTTCATGTAGTCGATGAACCCGCCGAAGAACCCGGTGCCGTCGGCCGCGTACGGGCCGGTGCGGTAGCTTTGCAGCGGAAAATACTGTTCGTCCGCCTGCGCAGCGGTGGCGCCAGCGCATGCCGCTGCCAGCATCGCAGTACCCGCCAGGAAAGATCGCAGCTTCATGTGTGTGCCTTTCTGATAGATCGCAACAGAGAAGTCCGTCCGTTCAGTCGCGGAACGGCCAGCGCCGCACGCCCGATTCGAACGTCTTCCACAGCCGCGCGAGGCCCAGTGGCTCGGCGATCAGGAAGACGACAATCAGCGTGCCGAACAGGAGTTTTTGAATGTTCTCCTGAACTCCGGGATCAAGCGTGGAGGCCAGCGCGGCATCGGCGAAGCGGCTCAGCAGCAGCGGGAACACCAGCATCAGCGCCGCGCCGAAGAACGCGCCGCGAATGGAGCCCAGGCCGCCCACGATGATCATGAACAAAATCTGGAAAGAGCGGTCGAGGTTGAAGCCCGCAGGCTCCACTGTGCCAAGATACGTGAACGCCCACAGCGCACCTGCGATGCCGCAGTAGAACGAGGAGATGGCAAACGCGAGCAGCTTGGTGCGGAATACCGGCACGCCGATCACGCTGGCGGCCACTTCCATGTCGCGCACGGCCACCCAGTTGCGGCCGGCCTGACCGCGCGACAGGTTCACCGCCGCCCATGTCATCACCGCCACGATGCCAAGGCTGAGCAGGTAACGCCCTGCAGGTGAGCTGAAATCCACGCCCGCTATGCTCAGCTTCGGCGCGGTCACCACGCCCGAGGAATTGTAGTTGGTGAACCAGGGGAAGTTCGTCAGCGCCCATTGCACGAAGAACTGTGCCGCCAGCGTGGATACCGCCAGATAGAAACCGCGCAGCCGCAGGCTGGGCAGGCCGAACACGATGCCCACCAGCGCCGCCGTCACACCGCCCAGTGCGAAGCTGGCCAGAAATGGCAGCCCCGGCAAACGCAGGTTGAAATTGAACGCGGCAAACGCGCCGACCGCCATGAAGGCCGAACTTCCCAGCGACAATTGCCCGGCATAGCCGGTCAGGATGTTCAGCCCCACGGCCGCCAGCGACAGCGCCAGCAGCGGGATCAGCAGCGCGCTGAACACGTAGTCGCTGCCGATCAGTGGCAGGATAACAACCGCGAAGATGGCACCCGCACCCAGCAGCCAGCGGTTCAGCGCGAATTTCAGCAAACGCCGGTCAGCGGCGTAGGACAGCGCAAGCGTGCCGGT
>CAIPHQ010000396.1 GCA_903864895.1 uncultured Rhodospirillales bacterium | reverse complement strand
GCCGCCGCCAGCGCGGGCGCGTCGTTGATGCCGTCGCCCACCATCAGGGTCGGGGCCAGTTTGCGCTCGGCGGCCAGCACCGCCAGCTTGCCCTCGGGTGAGAGGTCGGCATGCACCGCATCCAGCCCCAGCGCGGCACCGATGGCCTCGGCGCTCGCGGTGCGGTCGCCGGTCACCATCACCAGCCGTGTGATCCCCGCCGCCTTCAGCGCCCGCAAGGCGCGCGGCGCTTCCGGGCGGATGCGGTCGGACAGCAGCAGCACGCCCGCCACCTTGCCGCCGATGGCCACCCACGCAGCGGCGGATGCTGCGGCGGACAGGCGGGAGGCGGCACCGGCAAACGGCACCGCAAACCCGCGTGCCGTCAGCAGCGCGGCGGTGCCTACCAGCACCTGTTGCCCGTCCACCGTGCCGCCAATGCCGCCGCCGGCGATTTCCGCCACATCCAGCGGCGCGGGCAAGGTCAGCCCGGCTGCCCGCGCGGCGGCCACCACTGCCAGCGCCACCACGTGCTGCGACATCTGGTCCACTGAAGCCGCCGCGCGCAGCACCGCATCCGGCTCGAAGCCGGGCAGCGCCTCCACCCCGGTCACGCGCGGCGTGCCGGAGGTCAGCGTGCCGGTCTTGTCGAACAGCGCGGTTTGCGCCCGCGCCAGCCGTTCCAGCGCGCCGCCGCCCTTCACGATCACCCCGCGCCTGGCCGCGCGCGAAATGCCGCACACCATCGCCACCGGGGCGGCCAGAATCAGCGGGCAGGGGGTGGCCACCACCAGCACCGCCAGCGCCCGGCGCGGATCGCCGCTGATGGCCCACGCGGCGGCACAACCGGCCACAGTCAACGCCAGAAACCCCAGCGCCCAGCGGTCTGCCAGCCGCGCCATGGGCGGGCGCTCGGATTCGGCGGCGCGGACCAGCCGCACGATGGCGGCATAGGTGCTGGCGTCGGCATTCGCGGTGGCGCGCAGCAGAAACGGCCCGCCGCAATTCACCCCGCCGCTGCGTGCCGCCTCACCTGCCGCGCGGGACACCGGCAAGGGCTCCCCGGTCAGTGCCGATTCATCAATCTGGGCGGCAATGCTGTCGATGCTGCCGTCCACCGGCAACGTCTCGCCCGGCTTGACCAGCAGCAGATCGCCCGCCGCAATCGCCTCCACCGCAATGTCGGTCAGCCCGCCCGCATCCTGCCGGTGCGCCAGGCGCGGCGCGCGCGACAGCAGCGCCGTCATCTCGCGCCGGGCGCGGCCTTCGGCGAATTCCTCCAGCGCGTTGCCGCCCGCCACCATCAGGCCGATCAGGGCGGCGGCAAAGCTCTCGCCCAGTGCGAGCGCGCCCAGGATGGCCAGCAGCGCGATGATGTCCACGCCCAGCGACCCGCCGCGCAACCCGCGCCATGTGGCCAGCACCAGCGTGCCCGCCACAGGCAGCGCGGCGGCGTCCCACACATAGCCCGCCTCCTGCCACCGCCCCAGCCACGCCAGCACGCCGCCCGCCAATCCGGGCAGCAGAACCGCCAGCAGCAACATGCGATGCTTGGGCACCCTCGGTCTCCTTGGCCGGACCCGCCAGCCAAGCGGAGTTTACCCCTGCGCCGCGCCGCCAGCCATGCCAGCCCGCGCCAGCAGCCGTTCCGCCTGCACAAGATGCGGCCGGTCGATCATCTTGCCGTCCAGCGCCGCCACCCCCGCATCCGGCTGCGCCGCAAACGCCGCCACCACGGCCTGCGCGTGGGCGATGTCGTCCGCCGAGGGTGTGAACGCCGCATTGATCGGCC
Source organism: uncultured Rhodospirillales bacterium (assembly GCA_903864895.1). Classification (GTDB taxonomy): domain Bacteria; phylum Pseudomonadota; class Alphaproteobacteria; order Acetobacterales; family Acetobacteraceae; genus CAIPHQ01. The sequence goes on along the minus strand of CAIPHQ010000396.1, from coordinate 1,100 downwards.
CGACCTGATCCGGATGGATCGCCTGCCGCCCGGAAAACCCTTCGCGTACGGCCTCCGCACTTGTGCGCGCCAGCCCTGCGGCATCGCGGAAATCGGCGTGCAGCGTGTCGATGGCCTCCACCCCCGCCGCCTTGGCGGCCAGCAGCATCTGCGATCGCACCACGCGATAGGTGAACGCGAACGCGCCGCTCGCATCGCGGTTGGTGCTGGCCCCGAGTGCGGTGCTCAGATCCTCCGCCCCCCATGTCAGCCCATACAGGCGCGGCAGCACGGCATGGGCATACAGCGGCAGCGCCAGCGCGGCGGCGGCGGTTTCGGTGGCCACCGGCAACAGCCGGATCGGCGCGGCCACGCCGTCCCGCCGCTCCAGCACGTCCAGCATGTCCGAAATGCGTGCCAGTTCGGCGGGGCCGGAGGCTTTTGGCACCATCAGCCCATCCGGGCGCGCGCGTACCACGGCCACCAGATCGTCCAGCCCGCCTTCGGCCAGCGGGTTGATCCGCACCCAAAGCTGCGACGCCCGCACCCCTGCATGGGCGGTGAGGTAGTCGCAGGCCATGCCGCGCGCGGTGATCTTGCGCGATGCCGCGACCGAATCTTCCAGATCCAGAATCAGCGCATCGGCACCCACGCCCAGCGCCTTGGCCAGCTTGCGGTCACTGTCTGCCGGCACGAACAGGAAGGACCGCAAGATCATGCCGCCCCCCGCTTGCGCTGCAACCCGCTGCGCAGACACGTCGCGACCAGTTCGCCGCGCTGGTTGTAGGCGCGGTGCTGGAACACGACGATTCCGGCATCGGGGCGCGAGCGGCTGTCGCGCAACTCCTTCACCTCGGTCTCCACCCGCATCGTGTCACCGTGAAACACCGGCTTGGGGAACCGCACCTCGTCCCAGCCCAGATTGGCAATCGCGGTGCCCAGCGTGGTGTCACCCACGGAAATGCCCACCATCAGCCCCAGCGTGAACCCGCTGTTGACCAGACGCTGGCCGAATTCGGTTTCCGTGCGGCAGTATTCCTCGTCCAGATGCAGATAGGCCGGGTTGTGGGTCAACGCGCTGAACCACACGTTATCGGCCTCACTGATGGTGCGGCGGATGG
>CAIPHQ010000395.1 GCA_903864895.1 uncultured Rhodospirillales bacterium | reverse complement strand
TTCAACTGGTCGCGCTTCAACAACATCGGCGCCCGCCACGCGCGCGGCGATTATTTGTTGTTCCTGAACGACGATATCGAAATCCTGCAGGATGGCTGGCTCGACGGTTTGCTGGAACACGCGCAGCGCCCCGAAGTGGGCGCGGTGGGGCCGCAACTGCTGTATCCGGGCGGCACGGTGCAACACGCGGGCATGTTTCTGGCGGGCAGTGTGGGGCGGCACGCGTTCCGCTTCTCGCCGCCGGATGAGCCCGGACCGTTCGGGCTGGCACGCACGCTGCGCAATGTCATCTCCGTCACCGGCGCGTGCATGCTGATGCACCGCGAGGCGTTCGACGCCATCGGCGGGTTCGATGAAGAACACTCGGTCATCAACAACGATCTGGATTTCTGCCTGCGACTGCGCGAAAGCGGGCGCTCGGTGCTGTACACGCCGTTCGTGACATTGACCCACCACGAGATGGTCAGCCGCGGCGAGTTGCGGGACGTGTTCAATGCAGCGCATTTCACCACACGCTGGCGCGACCTGTTTCTGGCCGGTGACCCGTATTTCAACCCGAATCTGGCGCAGGACGTGGACGACTACGTGCCGGAGCAGGAACCGTTCAAGCTGGTGCATGTCGGCCACCCGGTGGTGTCCCGCAGCAAGGTGCGCCGCATTCTGGCAATGAAAGTTGACCATATCGGCGACTTCATCTCGGCGTTTCCGGCCTTCCGCCGCATCAAGGAAAAATTCCCCAACGCCGAACTCACCGTGCTGGCCGCCTCGGCCTCGCTGTCGCTGGCGGCGCTGGAGCCGTGCATCGACCGGGTGATCAAGTTCGACTTCTTCCATGTGAAGTCCGAACGCGGCCGCCGCGCGATGGCGAAGAAGGAGTTGCAGGCGCTGGAGCAGGAACTGGCGCCGCTGGAATTCGATCTGGCGGTGGATCTGCGGCGTCAGCCAGACACGCGGCACATCCTGCAACACACCGGCGCGCGCTGGCTGGCCGGGTTCGACAAGGAAAACCGCACCGAGTGGCTGGATATTGCGGTGGAGTGGGAAGGCGACACCGCGCGCACCAACAAGCGCACGCATATTTCCGATGCGTTGGTGCAGTTCGTCGATGCGGTGGCGGTGGCCTGCGAGGATGAGCGGCGGGTGATCCACGCCGTGGCCAACGCCGATGCGGCGCGCGATGCGCTGCGCGAACTGCCTGCACTGCAAGACATCACCCCCGCACTGCTGTCGCGCCGGCTGATCTGCATGCATCTGGGCGCGGGTGCCGAAAACAAGCGCTGGCCGGCCGCGTCATTCGCGGGCCTGGCCGATCTTCTGGTGGCCAGTGAGGACGCCAATATCGTGGTGATCGGCGGTCCGGACGAGGCCGAGTTGTTCGCCGAGATGAGCCGCAGCGTGCGCCATCAGGACAGGCTGTTTTCGGTGGCAGGCAAACTCAGCCTGCGGCATCTGCCGCTGTTGCTGCGCTGTGCGGACCTGTATGTCGGCAACGACAGCGGCCCCAAGCACATGGCCTCGGCCCTCGGTGTGGCCACGGTTGGTATCCATTCCGGCTCCGTCGATGCGGTGGAATGGGGGCCGATGGGACCGGCGGCATTCGGCGTCCGCCGTGTGACAACGTGCAGTCCCTGCTATCTGGCCAAAGCGGCCGATTGCCCGCGCAATCTGCTGTGCCTGCATGGCATCCGCGTGGCCGACGTGTATCAGGCATGCCGCCGCATGATGACATTGTCACGACAAGTACAACGAACATTTGCACTGGAAGGACACGAAAAAACAGCCTGAGAACTTGAGGCTTTGATCGGTTTTGGCTATAGCGTCGCGCACGTGACTGAATCATGGGTCGATAAGCGGCAGCGCCGGACAGCAGCATTTCGCTGGTTCGCGGGCTGATGCTCTGGAGAGTCAGAATGAAGTATTTGGTGCCTTTCTCGGCCTTGAAAAGCTCCATCAAGCTGCTGTCGATGAAGGGGCAGCTCAAGGTTGACATGAATTATGATGAGTTTCTGGATCTGGTGAAGAAGTTCCTGCAAGCCGTGCCCATCGACGAAGATTGGTACCGCACCACCTACCCGGACGTGGCAGAAGCCATCAAGGCGGGTGCCTATCGCAGCGCACGGCAGCATTTTGTCGATCACGGCTATTTTGAAGGCCGCCGGCCGTTCGATCTGGAACTGGACGAAGCCTTCTACATGAAGCAGTACCCGGATATCGCGCAGGCCGTCTCGTCGGGCGATCTGGATTCCGCGCGCGACCATTTTGTACGGATTGGCTATGACGAAGGCCGCCTGCCGTCCGAGCTGTAAACCAGCGTAAAGGCCCGCCGGACACAGGCGGGCCGATCTGCATTGCGAATTAATGCCAGAGCAAATATGTAAATATTATTGAAGAATTAATTCAGTCCCGCGTCAGATCATATTTAGCGAATTATTAATCCGTACGCCGCATGGCCGTCACGGACTGCCAGTAGGACATCCCGGTTCGTCAACACGAGCTTGGGACATGTCAAATGACTGAAATGAATCGCCGCGCATTGCTTCAGGCAATGGGCGCGGGAGCGCTTGCTTCGGCGCTGCCGGCCAGCATCGCCCGCGCCGCCGCCATTCCGGCTGCCAGCGTGACCGGCACCATCGCCGATGTGCAGCACATCGTGATCCTGACGCAGGAAAACCGCTCGTTC
>CAIPHQ010000394.1 GCA_903864895.1 uncultured Rhodospirillales bacterium | reverse complement strand
GCACCGGCACGATCAGCAGCAAGCGGCGCAGGATGTAGGAGTTCAGCATCGCACGGCACCAGGAGTTCCCGCTCCTCCCTTCAGGGCGGAGAGGGCCAGGGTGAGGTGGGTGGCGGGGCAAAGCTGCACTATCCGTGTGCAGCATGCCCCACTTCCCCCAACCCTCTCCGCCCTGAAGGGCAGAGGGGGCTTGGATGGGCGTTGCATCACGCCTTCGACGTGTCCCAGAACCGCGTGGTGAACGACGGGTGCAACTGGAACCCCTTCACGGCCGCGCTGGACACCGCGTTCTGCTTCCAGTTGGCGATGAACACCCACGGCGCGTCGTCGGCCAGGATTTCCTGCATCTGCTTGTACAGCACACCGCGTTTGGCAATGTCCGGCTCGGCGCGTGCGGCGTCGATCAGGGCATCCACCTTGGGATTGCTGTAGCGGCCCGAGTTCACCGGCGCGCCGGTGCGCAGCGCCAGGAACGGGTGCATGTCGGGGTCCTGCGTCATGAACGACAGTTCCGCCACCTGCGCCTTGCCTTCCATGCCGGGGATGATCTTGCCCAGGAAGGTGTTCCACTCATACGTCTCGATCTTGGCCCGGATGCCAACGGCGGCCAGATCGGCCTGAATCGCCGTGCCCATCAGGATCGGTGAGAGCATGCCCGAGCCGCTTTCGGTCACGTAGAACGTCACGTCCACGCCGTTCGGGTAGCCCGCGTCGGCCAGCAGTTTCTTGGCCTTGGCCGGGTCGTAGGCATAGGCCTTCAGGTCGTTGTCATGCGCCCACGTAAACGCGGGCGGGGTGACGCCGGAGGCGACGGTGGCGGTGCCCTTCAGGATTTCGGTCACCAGCGCCTCTTTATTGATGGCGTAGTTGGCGGCCTGACGGACAAGCTTGTTGTCGAACGGCTTTTCCTTGCAGTTCAGCATCAGGTACCACAGATGCGGCCCGGCCTGCTCGTAGAAGGTGAAGTTCTTCGACGCGGTGAAAGTGGCGATATTGTCCGGCGGGACTTCGATGGTGATGTCGGTGCCGCCCGACAGCATTTCCGACACGCGGGCGTTTTCGTCGATGATCGGGCGATACACCAGCCCGGCCAGCTTGGCCTTGCCGTGCCACCAGTTCGGGTTGGCTTCCAGCACGAAACGCTGGCCGCTTTCCCACAGCGTGAACTTGAACGGTCCGGTGCCGCCGCCGTTGCGGGCGAAGTCCTTGCCGAATTTCTTCACCGCCGTGGGCGAAATGCCGGCCAGACCGCCAATGGCGCCCGCCAGCATGGTCAGCATCGGCGAATACGGCTCTTTCAGATGGATCGCGACCGTGTACGGGTCGAGGATCTCGGTCTTCTCGATCGGGCCGAGCGTGAACACGAACGGGAACGGCCCGGTGTTGGCGAAGGGGTGATCCTTCTGCGTCACCCGGTCGAAGTTGAATTTCACGGATTCGGCATTGAAATCGGTGCCGTCGTGGAACTTCACGCCCTGCCGCAGCTTGAAGGTATAGGTCTTGGCGTCGGGGCTGAGCGTCCAGCTTTCGGCAAGGCTCGGCTCGACATCCAGGCTGCCGTCCTTGTAGCGCAGCAGACCTTCGTAAATGTTGCACAGGATGCGGAAGTCGCTGATCGTGACCGCCTGCGCGGGGTCCAGCGTCTGCAACTCGGCAACATGGCCGATGACCAGCACATTGCCGGGCGTTTCCGCCCGCGCGGTGCTGATTCCGGTGCCGAAGGTGGCAAGGCTTGCCGCGGCGGCGGTGCCCGCCAGCAGGCCGCGTCGTGTCAGGCGTACGTCGTTCATCACTCTATCCCCCAGAGTTGCAGCAAAAACGGTCTCAACCGGCCGGCGGGCGGCGCGTGGCCACCCCGAATGCGGCTTCCAGCGCCCGGCCCAGACGCAGAATGGTGCCTTCATCGAACAGCTTGCCCCACAGGCAGATGGTGTGCGGCACAGTATGTAAAGGCCCCTTGCTGGCCTCCCCCTGATCCAGCCGCGCGCGCGCCAGGGACAGCGGGCTGCGCGTCTCGCTCTGCTTGAAGCCGCTGCGCAGCACGAGGCACGGATGGCCGGTGTAGTTGGTGATGATCAGCATCGGCCCGGCCAATGACGGGCCGATCATGGCGTCCACGCCCTGTAACGCGGCGTCCATGTCCTGCATGACGCGGCGGCGCAGGCGGTCCAGTTGAATATGGTCGATGGCGGTCAGGAAGCGCGACTTGCGGAACGTGTTGGGCCAGGAGCCGGGTTCCTGCCAGGTCAGCGTGTCATCCGCGTCCGACAGCGTCATGTCCTCGAACGAGGCAGCGGCTTCGGCCATCAGCGTGCTCATCAGCGCGCCATAGGGCAGATCGGGCCGCTGCAACGCCACCAGTTCCACGCCAAGCCCGCGCAGGGTTTCCAGCGCCGCGCGATCCAGATCATGCGCGCCCGCATCGTCGAAATCGGCCTGATAATAGCCCACGCGCAGGCCCGTGATGGGCGCGGCGGCGTCGTAGCTGAACGGGGCGGCAATCTGGCACGGGTCCGCCGGGTCCACCGCGTTCAGCGCGTGCAGCACCAGCGCGGTGTCTTCCACGCTGCGGCAGATCGGGCCGATCTTGTCCAGCGTCCAGCACAGCGGCATCGCGCCGCTGCGTGGCACGCGCCCGAAGGTTGGCCGCAGCCCGGTGGTGCCGCAGCGGGTGGACGGGGCGACGATGCTGCCCAGTGTTTCGGTGCCAAGGCTGAACCCCACCAACCCCGCGGCTGTGGCGGAGCCGGACCCGGCGCTGGAGCCGGACGAGCCTTCCTCGGTATTCCACGGGCTGCGGGTGCGCCCGCCATACCAGATATCGCCATAGGCCAACGCGCCCACGGTCAGCTTGCCCAGCAGCACCGCGCCCGCGGCCGCCAGCAGTTTGACCACGGTGGCATCCGTGTCCGGCACCCGGTTGCGCCATGGCTCGGCCCCCCATCCGGTGGTGATGCCAGCCGTGTCCAGAATGTCCTTGCAGCCCCATGGAATGCCGTGCAGCGGGCCGAGATAGGTGCCGTCCGCCAGCAGTTTGTCGGCCTGCGCCGCCTGCGCCAGCGCCAGATCGGCGGTGACGACGGCGAAGCATTCCAGCTTGGGGGCGAGGCGTTCGATGCGGTCCAGATAGATCCGCGTCAGCCGCGTGGAACTCAGCACCCCTGCCCGCACCCAGCGCGCCAGCACTGCAACCGGGGCGAAGGCGATATCCGCCTCATCCTCAGGCAACGGCGGCGCTTCGGCCATTTCCGGGCGGAACGGGGCAGCCGGCGGCATGATGAAGCCGGGCAGGCGCGGGTCGAATTTGGTGGCCGGGGCAAGTGCGGGCGGCAGCGCCACGCGGCGGCGCTGCTGCGCCAGATCCAGTTGCGCCGCGATGTTGTCGAGCATCTGTGCGCGCTCGGCCTCGGTATAGGCCACGCCCGCCAGACGCTCGGCGGCGGCGATGATCTCGGCCGTAATCGCGGTGTCGGTCATGCCAGCCCCAGGAAATCTGAAATCCTCCGGCGAAAGCTAATCTGAGGTCTTACCGCGCGCCAGACAAAATGCGGCAACTGCGAAGGGAAATAACCGGCCGGGACACGCCCCGCCCGGTATCCGGTCACGGTGCTTGCGGTGCGTTATCAGGTGCCCGGGATGGGTCAGGGCCACTGATGCATCGGCAACCAATGTTTGATATGACGTGATCAGCATCATATGATGCCGCCATGAGCGGCAATCCTGATGAAACACGCTGGCGTGGCCCCACCATCGCCGAGATCGCGCAGACCTCCGGCGTCGGCACCGCCACGGTGGACCGGGTGCTGAACAAGCGCGGGCGGGTGCGCGATGCCACGCGCAAGAAGGTGATGGAGGCGTTGCGCAGCCTCGGCGGGGTGCAGCGCAGTGAGCCGCCCCCGGCCCCGCGCCGCCACCGCATCGCGGTGCTCACCGAGTCCGGTGCCACGTTCAACCGCATGCTGCTGGAGGCGGTGGACCTCTACGCCGCCGCCCATCCGGATGTGGAGTGCACCACCACCGCAGTGCCGAGCCAGGAAGCCGACCCGGTCGCCACCGCGCAATTGATCGAACGCGCCGCCCGCAATGCCGATGGGCTGGTCCTGGTGGCCCGCGAACACCTGATGATCAACCGCGCGGTGCGCGCGGTGACCGAACGGGGCGTGCCGGTGGTGTGCGTGACCACCGATCTGCCGAGTTCCAACCGCCTCGCCTATGTCGGCAGCGACCAGGCGGCGGCGGGGGCGACGGCGGCGTATCTGATGGGGCGCTTCGTCGGCGCGCGCAGCGGCAAGTTGCTGCTGGGCGTCAGCGCCGCCTACCGCGCGCAGGAGGAACGTGAGCTTGGCTTCCGCCGCGTGATCCGCGCCGAATTCGCGCATCTGAAGGTGGATGAGCGCGTCAACTCCAACGACCATTCCGACTATTCGTACGAAAGCGTGCGCAAATACATCGCCGACAACGGCCCGCCGATTGGCATCTACAACGTGGCCGGCGGCAATGTCGGCATGGCGCGCGCCATCAGCGATGCCGGGCTGCAAGGCCAGGTGGTGTTCATTGGCCATGAACTGCACGGCAACACACGCGCGCTGCTGGAATCCGGCAGCATGGATTTCGTGATCGGCCACGACATCACCGATGAAATTGCCACCAGTTTCCAGACCATCCGGGCGCATCTGTGCAAGCTGCCCTTCGTGCCGCCGCCGCTGGCCAAGGTGCGCTTGTATTCGAAATACAACTGCAACTGAGGGCTGCGCGCGGCAGCACTGCGCCGCCCCGCTTGCACCCGCGCCGGTCCGCAGCAAATCTGCGGGCACGGAGAGACTCAGGCATGGCCCAGACAGCGCGCGTATTCATCGACGGTGAAGCCGGAACCACGGGGCTTGGCATCCGTGAGCGCCTGCGCGCCCTGCCGCAGATAGACCTTGTCAGCGTCGCCCCCGACCGCCGCAAGGACCCCGCCGCACGGCGCGACGCAATGGCGGCCGCCGATGTGGCGATTCTGTGCCTGCCGGACGACGCCGCCAAGGAAAGTGCGGCTTTGGCCGCCGGGCTGGGCAGCGTCGCGCCAAAACTGCTGGATGCCAGCACCGCCCACCGCGTCGCCCAAGGCTGGACCTACGGCTTCGCCGAACTCGACGCCGGGCAAGCCGCTGCCATCGCCGCAAGCCCGCGTGTGGCCAACCCCGGCTGCTACCCTACCGGAGCGATTGCGCTGCTGCGTCCGCTGATGGAGGCAGGGCTGCTGCCGGATGACTATCCGATCAGCATTGATGCAGTCAGCGGCTATTCCGGCGGCGGCAAGGCGATGATCGAGGCGCATGAGACCTCGGGCGGCCCGGCGTTTGAACTCTACGCGCTGGCGCTGGAACACAAGCACGTGGCCGAGTTGCAGACCTACGCCAAGCTGCGCCGCCGCCCGATCTTCGTGCCCTCGGTGGGGCATTTCCGGCAGGGGATGCTGGTGAGCGTGCCGCTGCATCTGGACTTGCTGCACGGCCGCCCGAAAGGGGCTGACCTGCATGAGGCGCTGGCCGCCTATTACCGGGGCAGCGCGCAGGTGCGGGTGCTGCCGCCGCAGACGGACGGCAAGTTGGTGGCCGATACGCTGGCCGATACCGACCTGCTGGAACTGCGCGTCCACGCCAACGATGCACGCGGCCATGCGGTGCTGGTGGCGCGGCTCGACAATCTCGGCAAGGGCGCCTCGGGCGCTGCCGTGCAGAATTTATTGCTGATGCTGGGCCTTCCGGCGCCCATTCCCGGCAATTCGGCGCAACCGGAGGCTACCCATGTCTAACCCCGCCCTGTACAGCTTCGAGGGCAAGTCGCCCCGCATCGACCCCACCGCCTTCATCGCCCCCACGGCGGCGGTGATCGGGGATGTGGAAATCGGCGCCGAAAGCAGCATCTGGTTTCACTGCGTGCTGCGCGGCGACAGCAACATCATCCGCATCGGTGCCCGCTGCAACATTCAGGACGGCACCATCATCCATGTGAATGCGGGCCATTACCCCACACTCATCGGCGACGATGTCACGGTCGGCCACGCGGCGATTGTCCATGCCTGCACGCTGCACAACCGCGCCTTCGTGGCGATGGGGTCCACCGTGCTGGACGGCGCGGTGATCGAGGAAGGCGGCGTGCTGGCCGCAGGCTCCCTGCTGACACCCGGCAAGCGCATTGGCCGCTACGAATTGTGGCAAGGCTCCCCCGCCAAACTGGTCCGCGTGCTGGACGCCGAGGAATGGGGCCGCAAGTTCGAGCCGACCGTGCCGATCTACACCGATCTGGCGGCGCGGTTCCGGGTGGGGTTGGGGCGGGTGTGAACGGAACTGGAAACCGCCCGGCGCGCCTGCTACCCTGCACATGTGCATGTGCATAACGGGAGAGTACATATGGTCGCGTCATCGCGGGTTGTCGTGCTGATGTCGCCAGAGGAAAAACTGGCACTTGAGGCCAAGGCCTCGATGGCTGGTGACATTTCCAGCGCCGAACTGGTGCGCCGGGCAGTGGAAGCCTACGACATCGCCCGTCCCGGCGAAGCTGAAGAACTGGGAGCCTTGCTGGACTTGTTCAAACAGACCCATCTGGAGACGCTGGCACAACTGGACCGGACGGACCAGAAACTGGACGCGGCGTTGCATCGGCTTGCGGAGCTTGACGCATGAGCCTGTACGGCGATGCGATTGCCGCCATTCGCTCGGTCATTCTGATCGACGAGAGGGTGAAATCGCAAAGCCAGCGGCTTGACCGCATGGCTGATGAGATCGTGGCGTTGAAAGAACGGGTCATCCGGCTGGAAGCTATCATCGAAGTCGCGTTGCAGTCCCGCCCTGCCCCGCGCCGCCGGCCGGTCATCACCGATGACCGGGGATAGGTCGGCCTAACTCGCACGCACCTTCACGTAACTGCCCGGCGCGTTCTCAATCGCTGCCAGTTTCCCTTCCCCCGGCACGCGCGCCTTCACCTGCCGCTTGTCCAGCGCGGTAATCCAGCGTTGCCAGTCCGGCCACCATGACCCGGCGATTTCGGTGGCGCCGGCAAACCACGCTTCCGGCTCGGGTGGCAGTTCGTTGCTGATCCAGTGGCTGTACTTGCCGCCCTCGGGCGGGTTCACCACGCCTGCGATGTGGCCGGAGGCGGCCAGCACGAAGCGGTTGGGGCCTTGCAGCGCCTGCGTGCCGCGATAGGTGGCGCGCCACGGGGCGATATGGTCCTCCCGCGTGGACAGGAAATACGCGGGCACCTTGATCTTGCCGAGGTCAATCGGCGTGCCGGCCAGCGTGATGCCGCCCGGTTCGATCAGCTTGTTGTCCTGATACATGTTGCGCAGGTAAAAACTGTGCATCGCGGCGGGCATCCGCGTGGAATCGCCGTTCCAGTACAGCAGGTCGAACGGGAACGGGTCGTTGCCCATCAGGTAGTTGTTCACCACGAACGACCAGATCAGGTCGTTGGCCCGCAGCATGTTGAACGTGGTGGCCATCTCGCTGCCTTCCAGAAAGCCGCGCTTGCTCATTTTTTCTTCGAGCATCTTGATCTGCTCTTCATCAATGAACACCCGCAACTCACCGGATTCCTGAAAATCCATCAGCGTCACGAAGAACGTGGCAGACTTGATGCGGCCGTCGTCATGCGCCGCCATCCACGCCAGCGTGCTGGCCAGAAGTGTTCCGCCGAGGCAATAGCCGATGGCGTTGATCTCCCGCTCCCCGGTCGCCGCCTCGATGGCCGAGAGCACGTCCAGAATGCCCTCCTGCATGTAGTTCTCGAAGTTCTTCTCGGCCAGCGTCTCGTCCGGGTTCACCCAGGACACCATGAACACGGTATGCCCCTGGGAGACGGCCCAGCGCACCAGGCTGTTCTTGGGCCGCAGGTCCAGAATGTAGAACTTGTTGATCCATGGCGGCACGATCAGCAACGGGCGGCGCAGCACCTTGGCGGTGGCGGGCGCGTACTGGATCAGTTGCAGCAAATCGTTCTGATAGACCACCTTGCCGGGCGAGACGGCGATGTTCTCGCCGATCTG
>CAIPHQ010000393.1 GCA_903864895.1 uncultured Rhodospirillales bacterium | reverse complement strand
CGGGCGTGGCGCGGATATGCCGCACCGCAGCATTATCGTCCAATGAAAGAAAATGGGGAAAATGATCGATCGGACCGATCATTAGCCTTATATCATCGCCCATGACCCCGCTGCCCGCCCCGCAACAACTGCGCTATCTGCTGGCCTTGGCCGAACACCAGCATTTCGGCCGCGCCGCCGATGCCTGCGCGGTGACGCAGTCCACCCTGTCGGCGGGGCTGCTGGCGCTGGAGCGGCAACTGGACGCCCGCATTCTGGACCGTGACGGCAGCAAGAAGGTGCTGTTCACGCCCTTGGGCTGCGAGTTGCTGGGCCGCGCCCGCGCGGCAATGGCGGCGCTGGAGGCGGTTGTCGAGACCGCAGACGCCGCCCGCGCGCCGATGAGCGGGCCGCTGCGGCTTGGGGTGATCCCGACCGTGGGCGCGTTCCTGCTGCCGCGCCTGATGCCTGCGCTGCGTGCGGCGTTTCCGAAATTGCGGCTGTTCCTGCGCGAGGACACCACGGATCGCCTGCTGGACCGTCTGGCCGCCGGTCAACTGGACGTGGCGCTGCTGGCGCTGCCGTGTGACTGCGCCGGCACCGAGCACATGCCGGTGGTGCGCGACGACTTCATCGCCGCCCTGCCGCCGGGGCACCCCTTGGCAGAGCGCGCCGAGGTGCCGGTTTCGGCGCTTGCCGCCGAGCGGTTGCTGTTGCTGGAGGACGGCCACTGCCTGCGCGATCAGGCGCTGGCCGCCTGCGGGCGGTTGCGGCAGGACGATGGCGACGGCTTCGCGGCCACCAGCCTGCATACATTAGTACAGATGGTCGCGGGTGGGCTCGGGGTCACGCTGCTGCCGCGAATCGCGGTCGAAGCGGGGGTCACGGCCGGGACGAATGTAGTGCTGCGCCCGCTGGCAGCACCGGGCGCATCACGCATGCTGGGCTATGCGTGGCGGCCCAATACACCGCGCGCGGCAGATTACCGCGCGCTGGTGCCGGCGTTGGCTGAGGCGGGAGCGCCGGTGGCGCCCGCGCCGCAGGTTTGAGTTACTTGCGCGCCTTGCGGGCGGCGTAGCGGGCGTCGCGGGCGGCTTTCTGCTCGGCGAGCAGGGCACGCTGGCGGGCGGCAGCTTCGGCCTTGGCTTCAGCTTCAGCGCGGGCCTTCTCGATGGCAGCCGCCTGGGCCTCGGCCTTCAGCCTGGCTTCCTCGGCGATGCGGGTGGCCTTGCGCTCGGCATTGCGCTTGTCGCGCGCTTCGGCAATGGCCTTGCGCTCGGCGGCTGCGGCCTGCACCGCAGGGTCGTCGGGGCCGGGCATGGCCTTGAAGCGTTCAATCAGAGCCTGTTTCGCCTTCGCGGCGGCTGCCGCGCGGTCATTGAAATTGTTTGGATTATATCCGGCCATCGTCTCGCATTCTCGTCGCGCCCCCCGGCACGGCGCCCGGTGGGGCCGTCATGCGGGGTAACGCTCGTGGGTTGATCGCGTGGGTCACGGCCGCTGCGAATCCGCCTGCGGCCGCCACGCGGCGTCAAGGCGAGGCCATAGCCCAAACCGCGCGCAGAACCAACCCGGCACAGGCCGGGGCCAGACATGCGCGGCGCAGGCGCGTGCGGCTCTAGCCCCGGCGTGACACGCGCAGAATGGCCACACCGAATCCGGCGGCCAGCACCGTGATCACGCAGATCATCCAGCGCAGCCGGGTTGCAACCTCACCCGCCTCGGCGGTCAGGCGCGTGCGCATCGCCGCGCGCTCGGCGGCGATTCTGGCGTCCATGTCGCCGCCCACCGGCAACAGGGTGGCCGCGCTGTCGGCCAGACGGTCGCTGAGCGCGGTGATATCGGCCTGCGCATTGGGGCCGTGGGCGGCCACCAGCGCGGCATCCAGCGCGGCATCTCGGGCCAGCGCCCGTTCCAGCGGCAGCGGGGCGGCAAAGCTGGCGAACAGGCCGAGCAGGCCCACCACAAGGAACGTCATCACCAGAAACGCAGCCCAGGTGCTGTTGTTCGAGGCGTTTCTGGTCGGGGTGCCGTCCTGCTGCGCCATGAAGGTGCTCCTGTGCCGCGCCGCACATCGCGTGCCAGGCCCGGCACGTCAATGCCGCAACCCGGCGTTAACCGCCGTGTGCCAGCGTGGCAGCCGCACAACGCGGAACGGATGCATGGTGCTGGCGGCGGTGCTGACATGGCTGGGCGGGGCGCGCCGCAACGCCCCGCCGGATGCGCCGTCCCCGGCTGGCCCGCTGGGCGGCCCCGCACCACCGGTCGTGGCCCCGCTGCCGGTCTGGCCCAGGCAACGATTGGAGATCACCGACTCGCTGTGGGGCGAGGGCTGCCCTCTGCCCGGCCTCACCGATGAGGCATTGCGGCTGGCAGCGCCACTGGGCGTGTCGGCCGCCACGTCGCTGTTGCTGGTGGGGGCCGGGGGCGGCGCTGCGCTGCGGCTGGCCAGCG
>CAIPHQ010000392.1 GCA_903864895.1 uncultured Rhodospirillales bacterium | reverse complement strand
GGATGGCTGGCTCATCGCGCTGGGCCTGCTGGTGCCGCTGCTGGTCGGCCCGCTGTTCGGCCTGTTCGCCGGGGTGGTGGTGACCAAGGCGAAGATACCCTCCTTCATCGTCACCCTCGGCACGCTGATGGTCGGCCGCAGCCTGACGCTGGTGGTCACGCAGGGGCAGCCGATTCCGGACATGCCGGAGGTGGTGCGCCATTTCGGCCAGAACCGCTGGGTCGAGTTGCCGCTGCCGGTGCGGTTCTCGGGTTTTCTGGACAGTTATGCGCTGCCAGACCTGATCTTCTGGGTGCCGGTGCAGAACATCGTCTGGGTGGCGGTGCTGGTCTATGCCGCTGGCTGGTTCGTGCTGGAATGGACGGCCTTCGGCAAGCGTGTGTACGCCGTGGGCGCCAACCGCACGGTGGCAATCCTGTCCGGCATCCGCGCGGACCGCATCAAGATCTACTGCATGATGATCGTGGGCTTCACCGCGTCTCTGGCCGGTGTGGTGAGCATCTCCCGGCTCGGTGCCGTGTCGCCCAACACCGGCGAGGGGTTGGAATTCGAGGTGATCGCGGCGGTGGTGATCGGCGGTACCAGCCTGTCGGGCGGGCAGGGCAACATCCTGCGCTCGATCATCGGGGTGGTGATCATCGCGCTGACCCGCAATTTCCTCAATCTGGCCCGCATCCAGATCTTCTGGCAGGGCTTTGCCACCGGGCTGATCATTCTGGCCGCCGTGTTGCTGGAAGCATTGCAGCGGCGGATTTCCGAGCGGCGCTGAGCCTGCCGTTCAGGCCGGGTGGAAGTGGGCGTACACCAGTTTCGCCATCGCCTTGGAAATGCCGGGTGTGGCTTCCAGATCGGCCAAACCGGCGTTCTTCACCCCGCGCGCGCTGCCAAAATGGTTCAGCAAAGCGCGTTTGCGGCTTGGTCCGATGCCGCCGATTTCATCCAGTTCGCTGGTCACCAGCGCCTTGCTGCGCCCGGCGCGGTGGGTGGTGATGGCGAAGCGGTGCGCCTCGTCGCGCAGGCGTTGCAGGAAATACAGCACCGGGTCGCGCGGCGGCAGTTGAAACGCCGCCCGCCCCTCGGTGTGGAACCACTCCCGCCCGGCGTTGCGGTCCACGCCCTTGGCGATGGCGACCAGTTTGATGTCGTCGATGCCCAGATCGGTCAGCACCGCCTGCGTGGCGGAGAGTTGCCCGGCGCCGCCGTCGATCAGCACAATGTCCGGCCAGTCGGGCGGCGTGCTGTCCGGGTCCGGGTTTTCCTTCAACGCACGGCCGAAGCGGCGTTCCAGCACTTCCTTCATCATGGCAAAATCGTCGCCCGGCGCGATGGGGCCACGGATGGAGAACTTGCGGTAGGCTTGCTTCGTGAAGCCCTCGGGTCCTGCGACGATCATCACGCCATAGGCGTTGGTGCCCATGATGTGGCTGTTGTCGTACACCTCGATGCGTTCGGGCCGGGCGGGCAGGCCGAACAACTCGCCGGTGGCGTCCAGCAATTTGCCCTGTCCGGCGGTCTCGGCGAGTTTGCGTTCCAGCGCCTCGCGCGCGTTGGTCTCGGCGTGCTCCATCACCGCGCGCTTCTCGCCGCGTTTCGGCGTGGCCACCTCCACCTTGCGGCCGGTGCCGAAGGTCTGCGCCTTCAGGCTCAGCGCTTCCGCAATCAATTCCTGTTCCGGCAAATCGTGGCTCAGCAGCACCAGGGGGGGTGGCGGCTTGTCGTCGTAGAACTGCGCCAGAAACGCGGCCAGCACCTCCGGCGTTTCCTCGGCCTTGGTGTGCGTGGGGAAAAACGCGCGGTTGCCGTTGTTGCGCCCGCCGCGAATGAAGAACACCTGCACGCAGGTCTGCCCCGCCGCCTGCCACCCGGCCACCACATCGGCATCGCCGATGCTCTCCGGGTTGATCACGCCGGTGCCCTGCACATGCGTCAGCCCCCGGATGCGGTCGCGGATTGCCGCCGCGCGCTCGAACTCCAGCACCTCGGCGGCCTGTTCCATCTCGGTGGCGAGTTTCTGCTGCACGGCAGAGGCTTTGCCGCCCAGGAACGCCTTGGCCTGCGCCACCAGTTCTGCGTAATCGGCTTCCGAGATGCGCCCGACGCAGGGCGCGGAACAACGCTTGATCTGGTGCAGCAGGCAGGGGCGGGACCGGTTGGAGAACACCGTGTCAGCGCAACTGCGCAGCAGGAACACACGCTGCATCGCCGTGACGGTCTGATTCACCGCCCAGGCCGAGGCAAACGGGCCGTAATAGCTGCCCTTGCGGGCGCGGGCGCCGCGATGCTTGGTGATCTGCGGATACGCCACATCCTCGGTCAGCAGCAGCCACGGGTAGGATTTGTCGTCGCGCAGCACGATGTTGTAGCGCGGCTTCAGCCGTTTGATCAGGTTGGCTTCCAGCAGCAGCGCTTCAGCTTCGGTGTGCGTGGTGACGATTTCCATCGACACCGTTTCCGACACCATGCGCCGCAGGCGTTCCGGCAGACGGGCGATTTGCGTGTAGGAGGTCACGCGCTTTTTCAGCGCCCGCGCCTTGCCCACGTACAGCGCGTCGCCCTTGGCATCCAGCATCCGGTACACGCCGGGCGACAGCGGCATGGTTTCCAGTGCCGTCTCGATCACCGTAACGCCGCGCGGCGGCGGTGGGGACTCAGTGTGCGTCATGGCGCGTGATTAGGCGTCTGCGCGGCGTGGCTCAAGCCGCTGTGATACCCCCCGTTCCTGTGGATAACTCGGTGGGCAACTTGCAGCCAATGCGCCGTGGGCGGCGGTTTTCCGGGGTTTTCGCGGTTTGCCCAGATTCCAGTCATGTCGGCTAAGCGATTGAAATTGGCCAAATTTCATTCCAAATTGCCGATCACGTTCCAGTGAGACTGCCATCTCTTTGTAATCTTGGGCAGAATCGGCTGCAGGTGGATGATTTTCGCGGTACTTTCCGAAAGTCGGCCGGAAGCGTTACGAACGGCGTTCCGGACCTGTTCAGACCGGCGGCGTCCGCCTGCATAGAAGTTAACCCGAGTCTATCCACGGATTCTGTGGATAACTCTGTGGGAAACCCTCG
>CAIPHQ010000391.1 GCA_903864895.1 uncultured Rhodospirillales bacterium | reverse complement strand
CTCGGCTAGGCGGCGGGCCGCAGGTCGATCATTCCGGTCTTGCCGGTCCAGTCATGGCCGCGCAGCAGGAAGATCGGCCGTGCGGCGAGTTGCGTGTTCAGATGCTGCGTGCCGGGGCGCACATGGCCCCGGTCGTAATGCGATGTGGCGGGCATGTAGCGGATGGCGAACGCCGCGCGGCGGTGGGCGGAGTGGTTGGGGTCTGACCCGTGCACCAGAAACACGTCGTGCAAGGACATGCCGCCGGCGGGCAGCGTGTCGTACTCGGCCTTCGCCAGGTCGATGTGTTCCGGCAGCAACTCGGCGTTCAGCGCCTTGTCCTCGTCGCTGGTATCGGCGTGCGGCAGCAATTCGCGGGTGCGCTGGCTGCCGGAAATGAAGCGCATTGCGCCGTTATCCACCGTCACGTCGTCGATGGCGATCCAGATGCTCACGGTGGCCAGCGGGCGGATGGGCCAGAAATGCCCGTCCTGATGCCACGGCACCGCGATGCCGGTGCGCGCCGGTTTGCAGAACACCTGGCTGCCCCACAGCACGATGTCTGGGCCGATCACCTGTTCGGCCAGATCAATCAGCCGCTTGCCGGTCGCCACTTCCAGCCAGCGCGCGGCGATGTCTGCCTGCACCCCGCTCATGCCCGCGATATGCGGACAGACCAGACTTTCCGGGCGGGTGCCGGGCGTGGTGGCCAGCGTGTCCTCCAGCAGGGTACGCATTGCGGCTACCTCATCCGGCGCAAACCGGGCGGCGGGACGCACCAGACCGTGCTGGCGGTAGGTGTGCAGTTCGGCTTCGGACAGCCGCCAGTCTGGCATGGAAGCGTTCCCCCGGAGGTCTGATTTTCCGGAAGCATGCCCAAGCCGTGCCCGCTGCGCCAGAGCGCAGGTTCGGCGTGGCGGTGAACCGCCACGCCGTGTGCGGACTACTTCTCGATGGTGGTTTCTTCCAGCGACCAGCCGCCCAGCGGATTTTGCGTGAAATTCTTCACATAGGCCGCCGACACGTTACGGTACGGGCTGTAATACAAATCAATCCAGTGGATGTCGTCCTTCACGGTCTGCTGGATCTTGTAGTAGATCGCCTGCCGCTTGGCCTCATCCAGCTCGGTGCGGCTGGCATCGACCAGCTTGGTCACTTCCTCATTTTTGTAATTGGTGTAGTACGACTTGGTCACGTCGTCGCCATAGACGGAAAACGCGGTCTTTTCGTCCGGGTCGATGATGTCGTTGGTCCAATAGTTCAGCGCCAGATCGTAGTTGCCTGCCGAGGTGGTGTCGAACGCCTGCCCGGCTTCCTGCTTCACCACGTTGATTTCAATGCCGACCTTGCCCAGCTGATCCTTCATCAGCACGGCGGTCTGTTCATGCGCGCTGTCACCGGCGAAGATCAGCAGGTCAAGCTTCAGCGGCAGTTTCACGCCCGCCTTGGCCAGCAGTTTCTTCGAGGCTTCCGGGTCGTACGGATAATCCTTCTGCGCAGCATTGTAGAACAGCGCACCCTTCGAGATGAACGAGTTGGCGACTTCGCCGATACCGAAGGTGACCGCGTCCACAATCGCCTTGCGGTCCAGCGCCTGATAGATCGCCTGCCGCACGTCCTTGTTGTCCAGCGGCTTGTGGGCAAAATTGGCGACCATATGGTCCTCGCGCGTCGAGGGATCCAGATGCACCTTCAGCTTCGGGTCTTTCTGCAAGTCGGCAACGCGGTTGAACGGAATGATGATGGCCGCGTCCACTTCGCCGCCCTGCAATTTCAGGATGCGCGAGTTGTCATTCGGAATCAGCAGCCACTCGATACGGTCCAGATTCACCTTGGCCGCATTCCAGAAATACGGATTCTTCGTCAGAATCACGCTCTCGCCGTGTTTCCATTCCTCCAGCTTGTACGCGCCAGACACCACCGGCATCTGCGCGAAGGCTTCCGCCCCCATCTTGGTCATCGCTGCTTCGGGGATGATGCCGGCAGCGAACATGGCAATGTTGGCGAGGAACACGGCGGACGGTGCCTTCAGCGTGAACACCGCCGTGGTGTCATCGGGGGCAGTGATGTCTGCAATGCCGGAATACAGCGACGCCCACGCGCTTTCCTTGGTATCGCGCGCGCGCAGGATGCTGAACTTCACGTCACTCGCCTTGATCGGTGTGCCATCGCTGAACTTCAGCCCGGCGCGTAGCTTGAACGTGTAGGTCAGGCCATCGGCGGACGTGGTCCAGCTTTCCGCCAGATTCGGCACCACCTTGGTGGCATCCGGCGTGGCGCGGACAAGGCTTGCGAAGATGTTCGGGAAAATCCAGCAATCCGGGTTCTGCTGGCTGATGATCGGGTCGAAGGTGGTGCTGTCGGCCTCACGCGCAATCTTGATCGTGCCGCCCGCATAGGCTGGCAGCGTCAGCACCATCGCGCCGAGCAGTGCGGTGGCCAGCAAACTCCGCTTCAGTGTGGTCAGCATGGTCAGATGATCCTCTCGGGTTGAAGGGCAGGCGTATCCTCGGCGTGGTGGCACCACACCGTGGTTTGCGCGATCCGGCGCGGTTCCGGCATGGCGCTGGCGCAGATGCTGATGGCACGCGCGCAGCGTGGATGGAACGGGCACCCGGACGGTGGATTGAGCGGGCTTGGCGGCTCGCCCATCAGTGCGGTGTCGGCCAGACTTTGTTTGCCCGGCTGCGGAATTGCCGCCACGAGGGCTGCGGTGTACGGATGCAGCGGCGCGTGCAGCACCGCATCGGCGGGGCCGATCTCGACCACATGGCCCAGATACATCACCGCCACGCGCTGGCATAAATGCCGCACCACGGTCAGGTCGTGCGAGACGAACAGCAAGGCCACGCCGCGTGCGCGCTGCAACTCCATGAACAGGTTCAGCACCTGCGCCTGAATCGACACATCCAGCGCCGAGACGGCTTCATCGGCGATGATCAGGTCCGGCTCCACCGCCAGCGCCCGCGCAATGCCGACACGCTGGCATTGCCCGCCGGAAAGCCCGTGCGGGCGGCGATTGGCAAAGTCGCGGCGCAGGCCCACGGCTTCCAGCAAATCGCCCACACGCGCTTCAATTTCCGCTGGCGGGCAGATGCGATGCACGCGGAACACCTCGCCCAGCGTCTGCCCGATGGTCATTCGCGGATTGAGCGAGGCGTGCGGCTCCTGAAACACCATCTGCACGCGCCGGTGCCACGCCCTGCGGTCCGGCGCGCTCATGCCCTCACGGTCACGCCCATCCAGCCGCACCCGCCCGGCTTCGGTGGGCACCAGCCCGACAATGGCGCGGCTGAGCGTGGACTTGCCGCAGCCACTTTCGCCCACAAGGCCCAGCGTTTCGCCGCGATTGACGATCAGATCCACGCCCGCCACCGCGCGCACCCGGCGGCGGCGCAGCGTTGCGATGTCGGTCAGGCCCATCGGCACCGGAAACGACACCACCAGATTTTCCACCGCCAGCAGCGGATGCGTGCTCATGCTGCAGGCTCCAGTGCCTGGGTTTCGGCGCTGCGATGGCAGGCGCTGATCCAGCCATCGGCAATGGCGTGCGGTTGCGGAATTCTGCTGGCACAGATGTCCGCCGCCAGCGTGCAGCGCGGGCGGAAGCGGCAACCCTCGGTGAGTTCGCCGGGGGCCGGGGGCTGGCCGGAGATGGAGGGCAGTTTCGTGCCCGGCACGCCCCGCCCGGGTTGGGAGGCGAGCAGACCGGCGGTGTACGGGTGGCGCGGGCGGGCCAGAACTTCGGCCACGCGGCCACGTTCCACTACGCGCCCGCCATACATCACGGCCAATCGGTCGCAGGTTTGCCCCACCACGCCCAGATCATGCGTGATCAGCACGATGGCGAGCCCGGTGCGGTCACGCAGGTCCAGCAGCAGCCGCAGGATTTGCGCCTGCACCGTCACATCCAGCGCCGTGGTTGGTTCATCGGCCACCAGCAGCGCCGGGCGGCAGGCCAGTGCGCCTGCAATCATCGCGCGCTGCCGCATCCCGCCGCTGAACTGGTGCGGATAGTCGCTGATGCGCCGCGCCGGGTCCGGAATGCCCACCTGCCGCAACAGATCAACCGCTTCCGTATGGGCTTCACGGCGCGACAGGCCCTGATTGCGCCGCAGCGGTTCGGCAATCTGCGCGCCGATGGTCATCACCGGGTTCAGGTGGCTCAGCGGATTCTGGAAAATCATCGCCAGCCGCTGCCCGCGCACCGCGCGCATGGCGCCGTCGCCCAGCAACAGCAAATCCTGTCCTTCAAACAGCACTTGCCCTGCGGTGACCTGCGTTGCCGCCGAAGGCAGCAGGCGCATCATGGCGCGGCAGGTGATGGTCTTGCCGGAGCCGCTTTCGCCCACCAGCCCCATGACCTCACCGGCGGACACGCTGAACGATGCGCCATCCACCAGCGCGGTGCTGCGCCCGCCCTGCATTACGCCGACCGACAGGCCGCGCACGTCCAGCAACATGTTGGCCATCACGCGCGCCGCTCCAGCTTGTCGGCCACACCATCGGCCAGCAGGCTGAACGAGAACGCCATCAGCACAATGGCAAGGCCGGGAAACAGGTCGATCCACCACGCCTGCGCGATGAAGTTCTGGCCTTCCGCCACCATCAAACCCCATTCCGGCGTCGGCGGCTGCACGCCCAGACCCAGATAGCTCAACGCCGAGCCG
>CAIPHQ010000390.1 GCA_903864895.1 uncultured Rhodospirillales bacterium | reverse complement strand
GTGCCGGTATATTCAAACCGCTCGCCACCGAAGCGCATATGCGCCCACAGATAGCGGCGCATCCGCGTCTTGGCCCAGAACCGGAAGATGCCAAGCGTGATGACGGTCAGGCCCAGATTGACCAGAAAGATCCGGTACAGCGCGCCAAGCTCGCCGTCATACTCCAGCCGTAGCGCTGCGGCGTTGTGGCGGCCGGGGTTATCGCTCATGCTTGGCGTCTCCGGCGCTGCGAACCGTGCCGTAACGATGCAACGATACGATGACCGCCGTCAATTTTTCCGCAGGCGCGCCAAGCCGTGCCGCCGCGATGGGGACCCCGCATGAGCCAGACCTGGGATGAAATCGGCTTCCGCACCGGCGCGCACCGTCTGCAAGGCTATCGCAGCGGCGCGGGCAACCCGCACAAGCTGCTGCTGGCGCATGGCGGCCCCGGCGTGCCGTGCAGCTATCTGTTCCACGCCCACCGCCACTATGCGGATCACGGCTTCGACGTGGTCAGTTGGGACCAGTTGGGCTGCGGCAAGTCGGACCGGCCGGAGGACAAATCCCTGTGGAGCGTGGCGCGCTACGTGCAGGAACTGGACGACGTGCGCGCGCATCTGGGGTGGGAGCGGTTTCTGCTGCTGGGCAATTCCTGGGGCGGGATTCTGACCATGGAATACGCGCTGGCGCACGGGCACCGCCTGCGCGCCGCAGTGATCGGCAATATCGCCGCCAGCATCCCGCCGGTGGCGCGCGGCTTTGAACGCTGCAAGGCCGCACTCGGTGAGGCCACGGTGCGGATGATGGCACAGCGGGAGGCGGAGGGCAGCACCGAGCACCCGGAATACGCCGCCGCGCGCACGCTGCTGCTGTACCGCCACATGTGCCGTCTGGACGTGTGGCCGCAGGCGTTGCTGGACTCGCTGGGGCCGGAGGCGATCGGGCGCGGGCCGTGGGACACCATGTTCGGCCCGCATTTCTTCAACTGCTCGGGCAATCTGCGCAATTGGGACCGGCTGGACGACATGCCGAAACTGTCCATGCCCTGCCTGCTGACCGCCAGCGAATGGGACTACGTGCTGCCGGAATTCGTGCGGATGACCGCCGAGCATATTCCGGGGGCCAAGCTCGCGTTCTTCCGCAACTCGGCGCATCTGCCGTTCTGGGACGCGCCCGAGGCGTATCACGCCGCCGTGCTGCCGTTCCTGCAGGCGCACGCCGAGGCGTGAATGGACGAACCGCTCACTGAAGCCTCGGCGCGGCTGGCCTATCAGTTCCTGCTGGGCCGCGCGCCGGAAAGTGAGGCGATGCTGCACTACGCCATGAGCTTCGGCACGGTGGGGCGGCTGCGTGAGGCGTTTCTGAACAGTCTGGAGTTCGAGCCGATCCTGCACCGCCGCCCGCGCGTGGTGGCCGCCGATGCGCCGCCGTTGCAGGTGGAATGGCACGCGCCGGATGCCGCATTGCTGGCGATGCTGGACGGCGTGCGGCTGGCATGGGATGCGCCGCCCGAAGCGGCTGACCGCGCCGGGGGCGGCCAGGCGCAGGCGGCAGTGTTGCGCGCCTGTCTGGCCCGCAACGGGCTGGCCCTGCGCGGCGCGGCGTTCGAACTGGGCTGCGGCGGCGGCGCGCTGGCAGGCGAACTCGCGCGGCAGATGCACGTGACCGCCTGCGACGCCGCGCCTGCCGCACTGGCAGCGGCGCGGGAGGCGGGGGCGCGCGAGGCGGGGGCGCGGGCGCAACTGACTCTGGCGGGCGATCTGCGCTTCGGGATGCAGACGCCGTTCGACCTGTTCGTGAGCTTCCACGCCTTGCAACACAGCCCGCCGCCCCTGGCCGCGCGCGTGCTGGACCGCGCGTTCGCACTGCTGCGCCCCGGCGGCGTGGCGGTGTTTCAGGCGCTCACCTACGGCTACGGCTACAGCTACGCGCTGGCCACGCCGCCGCCACCGGCAGGGGATGCGGCCAGCGACCTGCATGTGCTGCCGCAGGCGGCGATTTTCCAACTGGCCGCCGAAGCCGGATGCGCGGTGCTGGAAGTGTTCGACGATCTGTCGGTGCCGCCGGCGGCCCTGTGGCGCTCCAGCATGTTCGTGCTGCGCAAGGCCGCATGAGCCAGGCGTGGCGGCAGCTTGCGTTCAGCACCGCAGAGTTCGGCGCGGAGCTGTGGGCGCTGTGCCGTCAGGTGCAGCTGCTGGATCAGGTGCTGTGCGAACTGGACACGCTGCACAGCCCGCGCCGCGCCGAGGACCGGGCGCTGCGCAACCACCATCGTGATCTGGCGCGCACCGGCCAGTTCTCGCTGAAACTGCCGGACAGCGGCGCGGTGCTGCGCTCCGGCCCGTCCGTGATGCTGGACGGCAAGGCCATGGTGTTCGGCGTGCAGGGGCGGCGCGATCTGCTGCTCGCCAGCAGCCGGGTGGGGTTCGGCCAGCCCTTGAGTGCGGTGGTGCTGCCCGCGCAGCGCACGGTGGTTGCGGTGCGCGGCGCGCGCTGGAATCTGGATGCGGCGGGCGGCGCGCGGGCGATGGCCTTGTTTGACGCCGCCGGGCTCGATTGGGCCAGCCCGGCGCCCGGTGCGCCGGTGGTGGTGCTGGGGGATCGCAACTACGCGCACCATGCCTGGAACCAGTTGGGCGCGCTGGCGGAAATCCTGCGCCACACCGGGGCGGCGCGCGTGCTGGCCACGCATCAGCCGCTGGGGCCGGTGCAGGATCTGTTCGCGGATTTTCCCGGCCTGCACGTGACTCCCCTGCCCGCCAGCGCCCTGCCGGGGCTGGACCCGAACCATGTGCTGCCCTTCGCGCCGGGCGGCGTGGTGGTGCTGCCACAGGTGGCGGCGCGCGTGCGTGCCCTGGCCGAGTTGCGCGCCAGTGCCGCAGTGCGCGGCTTCGTGGCGCGCGCGGCGCAGGCCGGGCGGCGGCCGGTGTGGCTGACGGTGCGGGTGCGTGAGAAAACCGCCGGCAATCTGGCCGAGGCGCTGGCGGCACTGTGCGTTTTCTTGCTGAACAGTGGACAATTTGCCGTGGTGCTGGACGGATTTGCGGTGCCGGAGGATTTCGCCGCCAACCCGGACTACGACAACGCGGTGGCACGCCGCATGATCGCGCGCGAGCAGAGTTTCGCCCACGCGCTGTGCGGCATGGTGCAGGCGCAGGCTGGTGAAGCAGCAATGGCGTTCGTGCATCAGGCGGTGGGCGGCGGCCTGCTGGACAGTATTTTCCTCGCCGGGCGCAGCGCCGCCTATTTCGCGCATCACGGCACCCTGCAGCACCGCATTGGCTATTTCACGTCCACGCCGGGGCTTGTCCACGCCAGCCCCGGCATATTGCGCTGGGACCGTGCAGCCACGCTGCGCGACGTGGCGCCCGGCGGTGGCGCGGCGGAGTATGTTTCGCCCGCTCTGGTGGCAGACATCGTGCCGCCGGGCGGGCAGGACGGCCACCCGGACAATCTGTACCGGTTTGCCGATATTCCGGCTTTGGTGGCGGCGTTTGCGGCGTGTCTGGCGCGCTGGGGCGCTACACGCGCTTGAAAAAATACACCGTGGCGTGCGGCGTCCCGTCGGAGTTCAGCGCGTAGTCCGGAATGCGGCCCACTTCGTTCCAGCCAGCGGCGCGATACAGCGCCTCGGCCGAATCGCCCTCACGCGTGTCCAGCACCAGCACATGCCGCCCGGCGGCGGCGGCTTCGGCTTCGGCGCGGGCCACCAGCAGGCGCGCAATGCCGCGCCGCCGCGCTTCGGGATGCACCAGCATCTTCGCCACGTCACCGCGATGCGGCTGGTTCTGCGGCATGGCGAGATCCACCTGCACGGTGCCCACCATCGCGCCATCCAGCCACGCGGCCAGCAGAATACGCTCCCCGCGCGCCACGCCGCCGGCGACAGATTTCCAGAACGCCCGCGCCCGATCCATCGCCAGCGGCGCGATGAACGACACCGCGGCACCATCGTTGACGCAGGCGGCCAGAATGCGTGCCAGCGGCACTTCGGCGGCGGCGGCGGCAGCAGCGTCCAGCCGTTCCACCGCGATGCCCGACAGCGGTTTGGCGTAGGCAAATTCGATGGTGTTGGATTTGTCGGCAATCGGGCGGATCGGGCCGCTGCGCACGTAGCTGTGTTTTTCGTAGAAGCGATGCGCGCGGTCGAAGCGCGTGTCGCTCCACAGCTTCATGCGGGCGGCGCCGTGCGCGCGGGCAAAATCTTCCGCCGTACGCAGCAGCGTCTGCGCCACGACGCCGCCGCGCAGCCCGCTTGCCACATACATCTTGCCGATTTCCCACGCGCCATCGGCGCGCGGATAGGTGCAGACAAGGCCCTGCACCGTGCCGTCCTGCTCGGCGGCCCACACCTGCCCGCCGCGCCCGGCGGTGTAGCTGGCCAGCGCAAACAATTCCGGCGCTTCGCCTTCGATGTCGATCACGCAGCCGGGATATTCCGCCCAGCAGCCACTGACGACGCGGATGAACCCCGCCGCGTCGTCATCGCGGCCCGGGCGGATGGCGGCCGTCACTTGAACCCGGCCACGAAGGCGGCAATGCGGCGGCAGCCTTCGCGCAGCGCGTCGTCATCGGTGGCGTAGCTGAGGCGCAAGTAAGGGCTCATGCCGAACGCCGCGCCGAACACCACGGCGGCATACTGTTCTTCCAGCAATGCGACCGCGAAGTCTTCATCGGTGGCAATCAGCTTGCCGCCCGCACTGGTGCGGCCCAGGCACCCGGCGATGTTGGGGAACACGTAGAACGCGCCTTCCGGGCGGTGGCAGGAAATGCCCGGGATTTCGTTCAGCGCGTCCACCACCAGATCGCGGCGGCGTTGATAGATGGCGCGCATTTCGGCCACGTTGTCCTGCGGCCCATCGAGTGCCGCCGCCGCCGCCGCCTGCCCCACGCTGGACACGCCCGCCGTGGCCTGCCCCTGCATGTTGCCCATCGCGGCAATCAGGTTCTTCGGCCCGGCACCGAACCCGATGCGCCAGCCGGTCATGGCATAGGTCTTGGAAACCCCGCTGACGGTCAGCACCCGGTCGCGCAATTCCGGCACCACGGCGGCGAGGGTTTTGTATTCGAAGCCGCCATACACAAGGTGCTCGTACATGTCGTCGGACAGGATCCAGACATGCGGATGCTTCAGCATCACGGCACCAATGGCGGCCAGATCGGCAGGCGAATAGGCGGCCCCGGTGGGGTTGTTCGGCGCGTTCAGGAACAGCCAGCGCGTGCGCGGCGTGATGGCGGCATCCAGATCCTCGGGGCGAAGTCTGAAACCGTTGTTTTGCGGGCAACTGACGAAAGTGGGGGTGCCGCCCACCACATGCGTCATCAACTCGTAGGCCGACCAGAACGGGGTGGGGATCAGCACCTCGTCGCCCGCTTCCACGGTGGCCAGCAGCGCGTCGAAAATCACCTGCTTGCCGCCGTTGCCCACCACGATTTCGCTGGCGGCGTACTCAAGCCCGTAATCGCGGCGGAACTTGCGCTGCACCGCCTGTTTCAGCTGCGTGGTGCCATCCTGCGGCGGATACTTGGTCTCCCCCCGCAGCGCCGCCGCGTGCGCCGCTTCGATGGCGTGCGGCGGAGAGGCGAAATCCGGCTCGCCGATGGTCAGCGTCACCACATCCTTGCCCGCCGCGCGCAACTCCCGCGCGCGGACGGTCAAGGCGATGGTGGGCGCAACGCGGGCCTTTTCCAGCCGCGCGGCGAAACCGGGCATTCAGTGCAGGCCCGCGCAGAACGCCTGAATGCGCGTGCAGGCTTCAATCAGGCTCGCCGTGTCGGTGGCGTAGCTGATGCGGAAATGCCCCGGATACAGGAACGCCGAGCCATGCACGGCGGCCACGCCATGTTCTTCCAGCAGCGCGATCACGAACGCCTCATCGCTGTCGATCCTGGCCCCGCCGGCGGAGGTCTTGCCGATGCAGCCATGCACGGACGGGAACACGTAGAACGCGCCTTCCGGCTTGTGGCAGTTGATGCCCGCCGCCTTGTTCAGCATCTCCACCACAAGGTCGCGGCGCTGCTTGTACACGGCGCGCATCTCGGCAATGAAATCCTGCGGCCCGGTCAGCGCGGCCAGGGCGGCGGCCTGCGAGATGCTGCTGGTGTTGCTGGTGGACTGGCTTTGCAGCTTGTCCATCGCCTTGGTCATGGCCAGCGGCGCACCCGCGAAGCCGATGCGCCAGCCGGTCATGGCGTAGGCTTTCGAGCAGCCGTTCATGGTGATGGTGCGGTCGCGCAGCTTGGGTTCCACCTGCACGATGGTGGCGGGCTTGAAGCCGTCGTAGGCCAGCTTGTCGTAGATGTCGTCGGTGAAGATCCACACATCCGGGTGGCGCAGCAGCACGTCGCAGATGGCGCGCAGTTCTTCCGCCGAATACGCCGCCCCGGTGGGGTTGCACGGGTTGTTCAGCATGAACCACTTTGTGCGCGGCGTGATGGCGGCTTCGAGGTCTTCAGCGCGAAGCTTAAAACCGTTGTTCTGGCCGCAGGGCACGATGACGGGCTTGCCGTCGGCCAGTTGCACGATGTCCGGGTAGCTCACCCAGCACGGCGACGGGATGATCACCTCATCGCCCGCATCCAGCGTGGCGACCATGGCGTTGAAGATCACCTGCTTGCCGCCGGTGGAGATGATGATCTCCTCCGGCTTGTAGTCCAGCCCGGAATCCAGCCGGAACCGCTCGGCCACCGCCTTGCGCAGCGCCATGGTGCCGGCCACGTCGGTGTATTTGGTCTCCCCGTTCTGAATCGCGGCAATCGCCGCGTCCTTGACGAACTGGGGGGTGTCGAAATCCGGCTCACCGGCCGACAGGCCAATGATGTCCCGCCCCGCCGCTTTCAGCGCGCGCGCCTTGGAGGAGATGGCGATGGTCTGGCTCGGGCTGATCCGGTCCAGGCGTTCGGCGGTGAGGTGCATCGGGTACTCGGCGGGTTCGAGAGAAAGGCGCGCAAAATAGGGCGGCGCGCGGTGCGGGGCAACCGGCGCGGTTGCACGCCCGCCCTGCCCGCGCGATTGTACGGGCATGTGCGGCCGTTTCGTGTTCCATCGCCCGATCGACGAAATCCGCGCCCTGTTCGGCGCGGTCAACCCGCCGCCGAACGTGCCGCCCACCTGGAACATGGCCCCCACACGGCCGGCCCCGGTGGTGCGCCGCCACCCGCAGACCGGCGCGCGGCATCTGGACTTGCTGCGCTGGGGCCTGCTGCCGCATTGGGCCAAAGACCCCAGGATGCGCCAGCCCATCAACGCCCGCAGCGAAACGGCGGCCACGTCCGCCATGTTCCGCGACCCGCTGGCAAGGCGGCGCTGCATTGTCCCCGCAGACGCGTTCTACGAATGGCAGACCACCGGCACCACCAAGACCCCGCACGCCATTGCGCGGGCGGACGGCACGATGCTGGCCTTCGCCGGGCTGTGGGACGGCTGGCGCGGGCCGGAGGGCGAGATTGTCCGCAGCTTCACCATCCTGACCACCGATGCCGCCCCCGCGCTGCGCTTCCTGCACGAGCGGATGCCGGTGATTCTGGAACCGGCGGACTGGCCGGTGTGGCTGGGCGAGGATGATGGGGATTTTGCCGCGCTGATGCACACGTCTGACACACCGCTGCGCATCTGGGCGGTGAGTACGCGGGTGAACAGCGTGCGCAATGACGGGCCGGAGTTGCTGGAGGCGGCCGCATAGGTGCCGCTATCGCACGACGTGCCGCTCGGCCAGCATGCCTTCGTGCAATATGCGCAACACGACGATGCCCGTCTGTGCTGCTTCTGCTGGCCCAAGCACATAGTAAATGATGTGCGATGCGGCCCCTCGCCTTGCGGCCGCCAAATCAATCCGAAATGAACGCACACCCGGCGCAAGATCGCTTCTGTCCCGCGAGCCAATCCGGTTGGGGTCTTCGGCCGCCATCCCCAATGCCCGTTCAATCAGGCCCGCATAAGCGGCGCGCTGGTCCGGGCCAAATTGCTTGCCAGACCAGCGCAGCACACGGCGCAAATCTGCTGCAGCCGTTGCGGTCAGCCGGTACGGCAGCACGATCACGCCGTCCGCTTATCCTCCGCCTCAAGCTCGGCAAGAATGTCCATGACGGATTGGCCGGACAACCGGCCCTGCTGCAAATCCGCAAGGCCCAGTCCGACCTCATGGCGCAGGTAGTCCAATTGCTGCCCGGCCAGCAGGCGCAGTCCCTCGCCGACCATGTCGCTGGCGCTGCCATATGCGCCGGACGCCACTTCGCGCTCGACAAAGGCCGCAAGACTGTCCGGCAGGCTGATGGTTATCGCACCCAAAGCTGCACTCCGGTGTCAGGGTGATGCAGCATGGCAAATTCTGGGGCAGCGTTCCAGCATTGCGCACGCCAAGGCACCCGCCCGGCATGATGCCGCTCTGGAGACAGGCGCGCAATTCCGGCTACGCTTCGGTCAATGAAGCAGAAAACTGACTTCTCATTCAGCCGCCACCCCAAACCCTGGCTGGGCGGGGAACCGCGCGTCTTTACCGTCATGCCGGACGACAGCTTCCCGCAGGGACGCGATCTTCAGGGTGCGCGCCTGCTGACAGTCGCCTATGAGGGCGGCGGACTTGTGCAACTGTTCAATCAGATTGCAAAAGCCGCTGACGTTCCGGTGGACTCTTCGTATCAAGCGTTGCTGGAACACTTGGGCGATATGGCAGACAAGATGCCCCTGGTGGTCTATGTGCAACATGCGGACCGGTTGCTTGCGGACGTTGGCCCTGCACTGATCGCAATAATGGCCAGTTGGGAAAAATTTGCGCGGCATGGAACAGGCGTACATGCGATGTACCTGGTCGTGGACATTGGCCCGAGGGCCACAGTAGACGCCGCCTTCTGGCCGGGAGGCAAAGTAGACTGGCGCTGAGTTGCCATGCGCCGCCTGACCCAGAACTTGCAATCGTCACCGCCGGGCTTGACCCGGCGATCCCGTAAAGCACGCAGCCCTTGGAAGCAAACGCCGGAGATTGCCGGGTCAAGCCCGGCAATGGCGAAATATTACGGCGCGATAACCCCACTATCCGCCCCGCACCTCCGCCCGCAGCACATGCTTCTGGATCTTCCCCGTGCTGGTCTTCGGCACCTCGCGGAAGATCACCCGCTTGGGCACCTTGAAGCGCGCCATGTGCTCGCGGCAGAAGGCGATGATTTCGGCTTCGGTGGCGGTGACGTCCGGGCGCAGTTCCACCACGGCGCAGGGCACTTCGCCCCATTTCTCATCGGGTTGCGCCACCACGGCGGCGTGCAGCACGGCGGGGTGGCGGTACAGCGTCTCCTCGACTTCCAGCGAGGAAATATTCTCGCCGCCGCTGATGATGATGTCTTTCGAGCGGTCCTGAATCTTGGCGTAGCCATCGGGGTGCAGCACCGCCAGATCGCCGG
>CAIPHQ010000389.1 GCA_903864895.1 uncultured Rhodospirillales bacterium | reverse complement strand
CGGTTTCGGGTGGACCAGCTGCGCGCTGATTTGCGCGGCGGGGAGAGGATGTGCGTCCGCAAGGGCGGCGACGGCAGCCGCTGCCTGCCGCAGATCGCGCGCCTGCACGCGGCGCTGCGTGCGCGCGGGCCGACCACGCGGCTCTGGGTGGTGCCGGAGGACGCAGCGCATCCGGCGGGCACGGTGGCGGTGCTGCAACCGGGGTTGCTGCGCGGCCATATCGACCGCTTCGCCCCGCCCGCGCATCCGCAACAAGTGTCGCGGGTCTGGCCCGCGCTGTGCAGTGCGGCGCATCTGTTGTGGCGCTCCGGTGCGGCGCCGGGGGCGGTGGCCGGGCCGTCCGAACCGCTGGAGTCCAACCTGATCCTGTTCCCGCAGCGCTGCCACGGCACGCGCTGGTATCCGGGGGGGCATCCGGGGGGGCATGCCGGGACGCAACCGGATGACGGCGCGGTGCCGCCGCCGCAGCCGGGCTGCGCCGTGGCCGCGCACACCGTGCCGCCATGCCGGGACGGGGCGGGGCTGGCGTGGCGGCATCTGGTGCCGGGCGGGCTGATTGGCGGGGAGAGCTATTGCGCGTCCCTGCATGTCTGGCGGCCGGCCGGGTGCCCGGCGGAGGATGTGCGTGTGGTCTGCCACGGCCTGACCGAGGTGCGGTCCACCCCGGCGGGCGAGGCCGCGCGCGGGGCGTGGCAGCGCATCTGGTGCGTGGCGCAGGCACCGCACGAGGCGGGGCCGGTGGAAATCGGCTTGCAGGTGCGGGCGCGGCACAAGGTGCACCTGCATTCCGCCGCCTGGCACCTGCACCGCGGCACCGCCCCGCGCCCGTTCAGCACGGGCACACTCGTGTGATTGGCACGCTGGTTTGAACGGCGTCAGGCCACCACGCCGCCGGGGGCGGTGCGCGACGCCGCGACTCCGGGCAGCCGTTGCAGGCAACTTCCCGGCGTGGACGGCACGTCCTGGCCCTGAAAATGCCCGTTGGCGGCGCTGTTCACGCCGTTCGGCACCCGCCGCGGCGCCGCAACCGCGTGACCACCGCCGCCAGCAGCAGCACCGCGCCCATGCCGGGGGCAGGCACGTCGAACGGCGGGGACGTATCGAGCGGCGGGGCGGCGGACAGCGGCAGGAACTGGTTGTTGGCCAGAGTGTCGTAGGGCGGGGCGTAGACGTCCTGATACGGGTCGATGGGACCGTAGAACAGGTTGTTGGTGATATCGGCTGCGTCCGGCGCGAAGAACACGTAGTCGAACGAGGCATTCATCAGCGCGATGGCGTTGCCGCCGAGCGAGCCGGTGATGTCGTCATTGATGAAGCTGTTGCTGTCCAGCAGCAGGGAGCTGAACAGATAGGTGCCCTCGCCGCCGAAATCCACGAAGCGGGCTTGCGCGGAATTGGCGCCTTTTTCGATCACGTTGTTCTGCACGATGTTGTTGCCGCCATCGGCCAGATCAATCGCGTAGCTGTCCGCGCCATCGAGGCTGAAGATGCGGTTGCCGGTGATGCTGGAGGCATGGGCGCGCGTCTTGATCTCGTGCCCGCCCGCTGCGTCGTGAATGTAGCTGCCGGTGACGGTCAGTTGGTCGGCATCGCCGATATACAGATTGTGGTCGAAGCCGTAGCGCGGGTTGCTTTGCGGCAGGCCGTTATGGTCGATTTCGGAGTTGACGATGCTGACCGTCATGCCGCCGGTGCTGGCGGATGTGGTGCCGCCGGTCAGGATGCCGTCCTGATTGTTGTGGATATGGCTGTTCAGCACGCTCAGCGCGCCGTTGCCCGATTCGAACAGAATTCCAGCGCCATTTGAGCCGCCGATGCTGGCCGGATGGGTGATGTCGTTGTTGGCCCCGGAGATGTCGAGCCCGCTCAGCGTCAGGCTGACATTGGCGTTGCCGGGCACGTTGATGATGGCGCGGGTGTTGGGCGGGTCCGGCTGCGGGTTGGACAGATAGGCCATGCCGCCCGATGACTGGATGGTCAGGCTGTGGCTGATATCCGGGAAGTTTTCTACATAGGTGCCGGCGGGCACATCAATCACGTCGCCCGCCGACGACCCGGTGATGGCGTCGCTCAGCGTGGCGTAGGTCTGGCCGCTGGTCACGTCGGTAACTGGCATCCGGATGG
>CAIPHQ010000388.1 GCA_903864895.1 uncultured Rhodospirillales bacterium | reverse complement strand
CCAGCCGTGGAAATGGCCCTTGAAACGCAACAGCTTCTCACGCCCGGTGAAGGCGCGGGCCAGACGCAGCGCCATCAGCGTGGCTTCGGTGCCCGATGAGGTGAAGCGCACGCGCTCGGCGCACGGGATGAGCTTCTGGATCGCCCGCGCCCAGCGGATTTCATCCAGGTTGCCCGCGGCGAACTGCGTGCCCTGCGTGGCGGCTTCGGCGATGCGGGCGGTGACGTCCGGGTGCGCCTGCCCCAGAATCAGCGCACCGTGGCCGCCGTAGAAGTCGATGTATTTGTTGCCGTCCACGTCCCATTTATGCGCGCCCAGCGCGCGGGTGATGTAGGGGCCGTACGGATCGACCAAACGCCCGTCATGCGTGATGCCGGACGGGAAGATCGCCCCGGCTTCCTGTGCCAGTTCCGCCGAACCCGGCGTGCGCTGCCGCCATGCGGCGACGATGCCCGAATTGCTGCGCGGGTCATGCACCTTGGCGGGCGCGGTCAGGGTTGCGGACATGCGGGCTCCAGATTGCGCTAAAGAATGGCGGACAGGCGGCGGTCTTGGCGGGCGAGCAGGGTTTCGATATCGGCGATGTCGTCACGCGACAGCGCAGTGCCGGGTTTGCGCTGCGCGGCACAGGCAATGGCGCCGCGCTGGGCAAGGATATACTTGCGGACAGCCAGCCCCACGCCGGGCTGCAATTCGTAGCGCAGCAGCGGCAGATAGGCGTCGTGGATCAGACCGGCGCGGTCATCATCGCCTGCCGCGCGCGCTGCCAGCATGGCGGTGACCATTTCCGGATACGAAAACCCGGTCATCGCACCATCCGCGCCGCGCCGCAGTTCTTCGGGCAGGAACAGGCCATTGATGCCGGACAGGATGCTGACCCGGCGTGACACAGGTTCGGCCCGCACGGCGGACAGTTTGGCGAGCCCCGGCCAATCCTCATGCTTCAGCATCACGCAGGTGGGTACGCTGTCGATGATGGCGCGGATGACGCTGGCCGGGATGGTGACACCTGCCAGCGGCGGATAGTCCTGCAAAACGAACGGCACCGGGCCAATCGTGTCAGCAACCTGTTGATAGTACTGCAAGATCGAGGCATCGCTGCGCAGGCTGGCCGGGGCTGCGACCATGACGCCCGCCGCCCCTTCGGCCATGGTCTGTTCGGTCAATTCGCGCATCGCGGCCAGGCCCGGCGCGGTGGCGCCCACCACCACCGGGATGCGGCCGGCAGCACAGCGGATGACCTCGCGCGTGAAGGCCACCGATTCGGCCAGCGTGAGTTTCGGCGCCTCACCCATCACGCCCAGTACGGTGATGCCGGTGGCACCCTGCGCGAGGTAGAATTCCACCATCGGCGCCACGCTGGGCAGATCCAGCGCCCCGTTCTCCAGAAACGGGGTCACCGAGACCACGAACAGGCCGCGAGCGGAACTGTCCAGCAGGGCGGTCATGGCAAATCAGATCTTGTTGTGGCTGCCGTCGCACATCGGCGCGGATTTGGTGGCCTTGCAGCCGCAGAACCATGCATCGCCGGTCTTCTCGGCGGTGTATTGCTGCGGCACGAAGCCGGTGCCCTTGTGCGAGCCGTCGCAGAACGGCTGCGACTTGCTTTCCCCGCAGGCGCACCACCAGTAATCCTTGCCCGCTTCAACGGCGACTTGGTACGGGGCCTTCTGGGCGACGGTCGGGGTCATGAAAACCTCATTCTGGACAGTGAAGCTGCCTGTATATCAGCGGATTTCGCTGCGGCCTATGCCCCGAAACGCGCTGCCAGCGCCGGATCGACACCGATCAGGTCGCGTTTCGGCAGCCCGGCATAGCCCCCGGCCTGCGCCTTGGGCAGGCGCAACCGCACCAGCGATTCGGCCAGTGCCACCGCGCAACTGACACCCTCGATCACTGGCACCGGCACATGCGGTTGCACGCGGGCGGGCATGGCGGCCATCACCGCGCCGATCAGCACGATCACATCCACCATGTCGCGCGCCAGCAAATCCCCGGCCTGCTCCACAATCATCGCGGCTATTTTTTCGGGCGCTGCCAGCAGGTCGAGCGGGTTGGCATCTACCGCCCGCATCCCGCCGCAGCGGCCCATGAGGCCGTACGCCTCCACCATCTCGCGCAACGGATAGGCGCTGCGGCGCGACAATGTGATGGTGCCGAACCTGCCGCCGGTGAGGCACGCCACGTGCAGCGCCGACTCGGTCAGGCCGAGCACCGGCACGGCCAGCATTTCGCGCGCGGCGCGCAGACCGGAATCGATGGATGCGCCGATCACCACCGCATCACAGCCATCCGACTCGCGCGCCAGCAGATCAAGACTGGCGTGTTCGGCGATGGCCATTTCGGTGCGCGTGCCGATGACCCGTGCGCCGAAGCGGGCGGTGGCGGGCACGATTTCGGTACCGGGGGCGGCCACCGCGCGGGCGGCGGCGGCGATGGTGCCGGTGACGGCTTGCGTGGTGTTGGGGTTGGCGAGCAGCAGGCGCATGGTGGCCCCGTTCGTGAGAAACAGACTTAAACCGCAGATGGGCGCAGAAGATTTTTATAAGTCTTGTCTGCGGCTCATTCCTTTCGGAGCTAGCTGCCCCGGTAGGTTGAATACCCGAACGGCGCCAGAATCAGCGGCACGTGGTAATGCCCCGCCGGATCGCCGACGCGGAAGCGGATCGGCACTTCGTCGTAAAACCCGCCCGCGCGCCATGCCGCCACGCCGAACACGATTTCGTATTCGCCTTCCAGCAACGCGCCGCCCGCCAGCAACGGCGCGTCGCAGCGGCCATCCGCATTGGTGCGGAAATGGCCCAGATGCAGACGTTCGCCTTCGATCAGGCGGTACAAATCCAGTGGCATTCCCGATGCCGGGCGGCCGGTGGCGGTGTCCAGCACATGCGTGGTCAGACGCCCCGCGCTCATTGCGCGGGTGCTCCGGACTGGAACCATGCGGACAGCATCTGCCGTTCCTCCTCGGTGATTTCGGTCAGATTGTTCAACGGCATGATGCGGGTGATCACCGCCTGCTGGTAGATCTGCGCCGCCTGTGCGGCCACGCGCTGCGGCGTGTCGAACATGATGCCCTTGGGGGCTTCGTCGATGCCCTCGAACGTCGGCTTGGCGGCGTGGCACACCGCACAGCGCGTGCCGACAATCTGCTGCACCTGCGCGAAACTCACGCTGCCGGCGGCCACCGTGTTGTCCGGTTGGCCCAGAATGGTCAGCCCGGCCGCCGCCAGCATCGGCACCGCCGCCGCGGGCCACAGCAGCCAGCTTGGCTTCAGCCCGGCATGACCGAGGTTGTACCAGTGCCGCACCAGAAAACTGGCGATGAACACCGCCGCCAGCACCAGCCACGCATATTTGGTGGCGTAGGTGAAGGCGTAGTGGTTGCTCAGCATCACGAACACCACCGGCAGCGTCAGGTAGTTGTTGTGCGTGCTGCGCTGCTTGGCCTGCAACCCCAGCGCCGGGTTGGGCACTTTTCCGGCCAGCAGATCCTTCACCACGATCTTCTGGTTGGGGATGATGATGAAGAACACGTTCCCCACCATGATCGAGCCTACCAGCGCGCCGATATGGATGAACGCACCGCGCCCGGAAAACACGTGCAGATAGCCATAGGCGGCGGCGACCAGCAGCACGAAGCCCACCACCGCCAGGCGCAGCGTGTTCTG
>CAIPHQ010000387.1 GCA_903864895.1 uncultured Rhodospirillales bacterium | reverse complement strand
TGCCCGGCACCGTGCCGCAAATCCTCGGCGGCGTGCGGATCGCACTCGCCGGTGCATGGGGGCTGGAGGCGATTGCCGAACTGATGGGCGCGCAATACGGCATCGGCAAGATCGTGCAGCTGTTGGCCGGGGCCACCGATGTGGAAGGCATTTTCGCCTGTCTGCTGGTGCTGGGCGTGGTGGCGGTGCTGTGCGACGTGGCGGCGGCATGGGCCATTGCCCGGCTGGCCGCGTGGAACCAACCGGCGCGCACCGGGGCGGAGTAGGCATGGGCGACGTGAAGATCGAAGCATCCGCGCTGTCGCGCAGCTATCGCCGCGCCGACGGGGCGGAGGTGAAGGCGCTCTCCGCCGTGGATTTGCGTATCGAGGCCGGGCAGTTCGTCTGCCTCGTCGGCCCCTCCGGCTGCGGCAAGACCACGCTGTTGCAAATCATCGCGGGCCTTGTGCCGCCCACCGGCGGCAGCATGGTGGTCAACGGCCAACGCGTCACCGGCCCCGGCCCGTCGCGCGGCATGGTGTTTCAGAAAGACAGCGTGTTTCCGTGGATGCGCGTTGCCGCCAACGTGGAATACGGCCTGTCCTGCCGGGGCGTGCCGAAGGCCGAGCGGCAGGCGGCGGCAGCGCATTATCTGGAGCGTGTGGGCCTGTCGCATGTCGCCGGGGCGTGGCCGCGCGAATTGTCGGGCGGCATGTTGAAGCGCGTGGCGGTGGCCACCGTGTTCGCCAACGGGGCGGATGTGCTGCTGCTCGATGAGCCGTTCGGCGCGCTGGATTACGT
Source organism: uncultured Rhodospirillales bacterium (assembly GCA_903864895.1). Classification (GTDB taxonomy): domain Bacteria; phylum Pseudomonadota; class Alphaproteobacteria; order Acetobacterales; family Acetobacteraceae; genus CAIPHQ01. Next base: position 21,665 of record CAIPHQ010000387.1, on the reverse strand, counting down.
CACCAAGCGGCAGTTGCACGACGTGCTGCTGACGCTGTGGGCGGAAGGTGAGGCAGGCCGCCGCCGCACCGTGATGTTCGTCACCCATGATGTGGATGAGGCGATGATTCTGGCCGACCGCATCGTGGTGATGCGCGCCGGGCAGATTGTCGATGATTTGCCAGTGGCAGCGGATCGCCCGCGCACCACCGATGCGCTGCTGCTGCCGGAAATGGTACGCATCAAGCACATCCTGCTGACGCATCTGGGGCTGGAGGCGGCGCGATGACGCCGCGGCCCGGCTGGCTCGCGCGCAATTGGGCCAGTCTGGCCGCCATCGCCGCGATGGCGGGCGTGTGGGAAATCCTGTCGCTGATCTACACCGCTGAAGCTGCCCCCGGTGAGCCCATGGTGCCGGGGTGGGAGATCGTGTTCGGCCGCACGCTGCTGTCGCTGGCGGATTACTGGGGCGGCGGGCTTGGCGTGCCGTCGGTCGCCGAGGGGGCGCCGCCCAGCTATACCGCCGCCGTGCTGGCCATCATCAGCAACTCGTTCGACACGATCGTGCGGCTCTATGCCGGGCTTGCCGTGGGCGCTGTGGCGGGCACCGTGCTGGGGCTCGCGGTGTCGTGGTCGCCGTGGCCGCGCCGGGTGGTGGATTCGCCGCTGCAATTCCTGCGCACGCTGCCGCTGCTGGCGATGGTGCCGCTGTTCCAGTTGTGGTTCGGTACCGAGTTCATCGGCAAGGTCGCGTTCGTGGCCTACGGCATCGGCGTGATCTTCTTCGCTGGTGTGGCCAATGCGGTGCGCAACGTGCCGCAGATTTTCATCGACAACGCCCGCACCTTCGGCGCCAGCCGTGCCACTCTGTATCGCACGGTGATCCTGCCCGCGATTCTGCCGGAACTGCGCGCCACCATGTTGCTGGCGCTGGGCACCGGCTGGGGCGCAGTGCTGGGGGCGGAGTATCTCGGCGCGCAATCCGGGCTTGGCTACATGATCGTGTATTCGGAGCAGTTCGCCTATCTGGACCGCATGTTCTTCGTGGCCCTGCTGTTCGTGCTGTACGCGTCGGTCAGCTACGCCATCTTCGACCGCCTGTCGCGCCGCTGGCTGGACTGGACGGCGAAGTCCGGGCGGGCCGTGGCAGGCTGAACCGTCTCAACCCGCCGGCGGATCGTCCACCCGCACCACGTCATCGGCCCCCAGATACGCCCCGGTCTGCACCTCAATCAGCGTCAGCGGAATTTTGCCCGGATTGCTCACCCGGTGCAGGCTGCCGGCCGGGATGTCGACGCTTTCGTTCTCGCGCACCAGAATGTCCGTGCCATCGCGGGTGACCAGCGCGATGCCCTGCACCACGGTCCAGTGCTCGGCGCGGTGGAAGTGCTTTTGCAGCGACATGCGCTGGCCCGGTTGCACCACCACACGCTGCACCCGGAAGCGTGGCCCGGCAAACAGCGTCTCGGTGAAGCCCCACGGGCGATAGGCGCGGTTATGTGCAACCGCTTCCTGCCGCCCCGCCGCGCGCAGGCGGTCCACCACACGCTTCACGTCCTGCGCCCGGTCGCGATGCATGGCCAGCACCGCGTCTTCGGTCACCACCACCACCACGTTGTCCAGCCCCACCACGGCGGTCACGATGCCGTCGCTTCGCACGTAGCAATCGGTCGCCCCCTCCAGCAACACGTCGCCAACCGAGACGTTGCCCTGCGCATCCTTGGCGCCCAGATCCCACAACGCGCCCCAACTGCCCACGTCCGACCAGCCGAGATCAGCGGGCACCACGGCGGCGTGGCTGGTGCGCTCGGCGACCGCGTAATCCAGGCTGATCGACGGGCAGGCGGCGAACGGGCCGGGGGCGAGGCGGATGAAATCCAGATCCGCAATCCGCTCGTCCATCGCCAGTTGCACGGCGGCCAGCACCGCAGGCGCGTGGGCGGCCAGTTCGGCGAGCATGGTGCGCGCGGTGAACACGAACATGCCGGAATTCCACAAATGCCGCCCGGAGGCGACAAGTGTGGCGGCGGTGGCCGCATCGGGTTTTTCGACGAAGCGCGCCAGATCATGCACGCCGTCAAAACCCTCCAGCGGCAGCCCCACCTCGATATAGCCGAAGCCGGTTTCCGGGGCGGTGGGCTTCATGCCGAAGGTCACGATCCGCCCGGCGCGCGCGGCGGCCACGGCGGCGGCCAGCAGGCGGTGCAGCGCGGGCAGGTCGGAAATCGCCGCATCGGCGGCCATCATCCACAGCACCGCGTCCGGGTCGGTCTCGGCGGCCAGAATCGCCGCCGCGGCCACGGCAGGGGCGGAGTTGCGGCCCATCGGCTCCAGCAAAATCCGCCCGCCCGCAATTCCGGCATGGCGAAGATGTTCGGCGACAATGAAGCGATGGTCCTGATTGCACACCACAATCGGCGGCGCGAAGCCCGGCCCGATGGCGCGGCGCGCGGTTTCCTCGATCATCGAGCGGTCGGACAGCAGCGGCCAGAACTGTTTGGGGAAACTCTCGCGGGAGACGGGCCATAGCCGCGTGCCGGAGCCGCCGGACAGAATGACAGGTACGACCGGCGCGTTTGCGTTTGTCTCGGACATGCGCCGTTGTACGAAGCCCCGCGCGCTGCTGTCTAGCGGGGCAGCGCGGTTTGCCCCAGCACCCAGCCTTCCCAGCGCCGCAGCCATGGGTCGGGCGGGATGCCGCCCGGGCGGTGGCCTGCCAGCACGTTCAGCACGCACAACACGCCCAGCACACTGTCGAACCGGTCCTCACCGGCCGCATCGCCGCTGAAGCCGTCATCCATGGCGGCCAGCAACCGTGGGGAAGCGGAGACTGCGAGACGGTCCATACAAGCGCGCAACGGTGCCGCCAGCACGGCGCGGTCAGCCTGCCGCCGCTTGCTGCCATGCAGCGACAGGCCCAGATGGCGCAGAGCCTCCGCCGGATAGGTCTCGGCAATGGTCACGCGTCCCGGATGCAGGACGTCGAAAAAGTCGCCGTCGAATGGCCACAGCAGCGGCGGGTTGGGGCCGTGCAGCGCGGGCAGCAGCAGGTCGCGCCATGCGCTGATCGCCGCCTTGCCGGTCTGGTTCGGCCCCAGCGTCCAGAACAGGCTGGCCCCGGCCGGCCGCTCGGCGGTGGCGCGGTCGCACCAGCGGCTGAGATCCTCCGGCCCGGCCAGCCCCAGTGCTGCCACCTGCGCCGCGCGGGTCATGCCGCGCTGGCCGCGCGCCGGGTAGAACGGGCGGGCAGGGGAGATATCGGCCTCGGTGGCCGCGACCTCGAAAAATTCGGGGCGGCCGGCCAGACCGCGCAGAAAGGCGGGAAAATCCGCGGCCGTGGCGTGTGCTGCCACAAAACCGCGCGGCAGGCCCAGCGGCAAATCCACACCCAGCGCCACCGCGCCGCCCCCGGCTTCAGTCAGCAGAGCGGGGAACAGCGCGGGCAGATCACCGACGAGTCGCGGTGCTTCCAGCCGCCACGCTGCGCCATTACGGTATGCTACGCTGATCCAGCGTTTGCGCGGATCGACGCTCCAGTCGGCATGCGCGGCGACGCTGGCATTCATGTCACACGGAGCATACGGGCATGTCCGGCACGGTTTCCCGCTACCATCCCGCCCTGCGCCTGCTGCACTGGCTGACCGCTGCGGTGATTCTGTGCATGTTCGTCACTGGCGGCTGGATTGTGTATTTCGACCCCGGCGACGGCCCGCTGAAACTGGCGCTGTACCATCTGCATGAAAGCACCGGTGCCACGGTCTGGCTGCTGGTGCTGGTTCGCCTCGGCTTGCGCTGGCGCTTCGGCGCGCCGCCACTGCCCGCCACCACACCGCGCGCCATCCGCCTGTTGGCGGGCGGCAATCAGGTGGCGCTGCATGCGGTGCTGCTGCTCCAACCGCTGATCGGCCTGTCGGACGCCAATGCGTGGGGCGCGCCATTGCACTGGTATGGGCTGTTCGAGGTGCCGTGGTTTTTCGCCCGCCTGCCGGAACCGGCGGCCCGCGCGCTGGCCGATATGCACTGGTGGGGGGCTGCGGCGCTGCTGGCGCTGTTGGGCGCGCATGTCGCAGGCGGGCTGTACCACGCCATCGTCCGCCGCGACGGCGTGTGGCAGCATATGGCGTGACGCCTCTTTTATTCGATCGGCTTGCTGGCGCGCTCGATCAGGCGGCCGAAGAAGCCGGGCTTTTTCGGCGGCGGCGGCGGTTCCTTGGCCTTTTCACGGGCGCGCTCGGCTTCCTGCCGCTCGCGCTCCTTGCTCAGCAGCCACTTGTCCAGGCTCATGCCCGCCTTGGCGGCACGCTTTGCTTCATAGGCCCGCTGGCCCTCGCTCATCTGCTTCGTCATGCTGTCCTCATGCGCGGTGCGCCGGTTGTGGCAGCGGCGTGACGCTGGTTCAAGGTGGCCGCAAGGAGATGCCATGACCGAAGCGCGCGTGAAGGCCGGAATCTGGGTGCAGGCGGCGCTGCGGCTGGGCAATGCCTCGGGGCGCTACGGCGCGGTGCTGCGCCGCGGCGATGCCGATGCGGGCGGCGTGCTGGTGGTGCTGCGCGGGCGGGAGGGTTTGTGCGTGCTGTCGCAGGCCCGCGCCGCGGGTGGCGAGGCCGCGTGGCTGCGCGCCACCGGGGCCGCCCCGGTCGATCAGGCTGCGGCTGACTCTTATATAGAGCGGCAGTTGAAGTTCGACCCCGATCTGTGGGTGGTGGAATTCGACACGCCCGACATGCTGCCGCCGTTCGAGGCGGTGTTTGTCTAGCGCGCGTCGTGAAAGATGATCCCCAGCGTCATCCGCTCGCCGGCGTGAATGCGGCTGACTCCATGGCGCAGCGTCACCCGGTAGTCGCCACGCTTGCCGGTGGCGGGGCGCTGATTGACCGCGAAGGCCACCGCCTCACCCTGCCGCAATGCGACCACTTCAGGGCGTGACTGCATGCGCGGCCGCTGTTCCACCAGCACGAACTCGCCGCCCGAGAAGTCCGCCTCCGGCGCGCTCAACAGCACGGCCACCTGTATCGGAAAATGAATGTCGCCGTACAAATCCTGATGCAGGCAATTATAGTCACCGGCCCGGTAGCGCAGCAGCAGCGGCGTGGGGCGGGTCTGCCCGGCCACATGGCAGCGCGTGCGGAAGGCTTCATGGGTTGGCGGAAAATCGGCCGTCCCGCCAAGGCGCCGCGCCCAGCCATTCGCCACCACGGCCAGCGGCGGATACAGGGCGGTGCGCAGGGCGGCCACCGGCGGCGGCAGCGGATCGGCGAAATACTGGTACTCGCCCTGTCCGAAATTGTGCTGCGCCATCACGATCCGGCTGCGGAACACTGGCGCGCCGTACAGCGCGCGCAGCGCGGCGCACTCCGGCGCGCTCAGCAGCGGAAATCGTGCAAATCCAGCCGAATCCAGACTGGCGGCGATGGCGGCGGTGTCCAGCGCGGCGATGCGGGGGGTAATGTCCATGGCCCGAGATTGGCCCGGCGCAGGGCACTCCGCCATCCGGCCCGTGCGCTGACCCCTTACGCAGCGGGCAGCCAGACTCTAGATAGAAGGGGTCGCATGAGGATGGGTATGAACGCGCTCCGCTCTCCAATGCTGGCCGCCGGTGTGCTGGCGTGCGGCGTTGCCGCCGCGCAGGCTGAACCGCTGGAAGGGTTTTACGTTGGCGCGGGGGCCGGGGTGAACCTGCTGCCCTCCACCGGCACCGGCGTGGCCAACCTGTCCGGCAGCACGCCCGGTGTGAGCGGCGTGGTGGCCAGTGCGCCGTCCACGGCCGGCTGGAACCCCGGCTTCGTGGCGTCGGCCAGCGCCGGGTATGGCTTCGGCAACGGCGTTCGGCTGGAACTGGAGGCGAATTACCGCCAGAATCGGCAAAGCAACGGCAGCGGCGCGCAGGGCCAGTTGGGCATCATGACCAACCTGCTGTTCGACTTTGATATCGGCACCCCGTGGATGGTGCCCTATATCGGGGTGGGCGGCGGCTATGCGTGGCAGCGTTGGAACAACGTCTCCATGGCGGCGAGCAATATCGCGCCCGGAGGCGGGTCCACACCCGTCATCGCCGGGCAGACGCTGGGGTTGCTGGCCTATCAGGTGATCCTCGGCGCGGCCTTCCCGGTGGCACAGGTGCCCGGCTTGGCCGTGACCGCCGAATACCGCTACTCGGACACCGCCGGGTCACGCAGTTTTGCCGCCACCGGCACGCCCCCCGGCAGCACGCCGGGCCAGCCCGGCAATGCCACCCATGTCACGGCGTCGGACACCGGCGCGCACAGTGTCATGCTCGGCCTGCGCTATGCGCTCGATGCCGCCCCCCGCCGTGAGGGGGAACGCCCGCCGCTGGCCCCGGTGCCCGCGCCCGCCGCCCAGCTTTCGCGCACCTATCTGGTGTTCTTCGATTGGGACCGCGCCGACCTGACGCCGCGCGCACGTGATGTGATCGCCGAGGCGGCGCGCAACTCGGCCAAGATCCCGCACACCCGAATCGACGTGACCGGCCATGCCGATGCGTCGGGCACCGCGCAGGCGAATCTGGCGCTGTCGCAGCGCCGTGCCGGGGCTGTGGCGGCAGAAATGCAACGCTGGGGCGTGCGAGCAGACGAGATTCAGGTTCACGCGGCCGGAGATACGCAGCCGCTGCTGGCCACCAGCCCGGGCGCACGCGAGCCGCAAAATCGCGTTGTCGAAATCGTCTATCGCTAGATTTCGGCTATCCCTTTGAAGAAAAAGGGTGTTGGCCGATTCTATAGGGATATGTACCGTCACGGCCACAGCCTGTGGCAAAACTACAACAACACGCTGCGGAATGTCGGGGCGGTGGTGCAGTGCGTCACAGGAGGTTGGCAACAACGATTAAGGCGCTCTAAGTTGCGCTTAATCGGTCACCGCCGGACGGCGCCTGCACCGGTGCCGTTTATGGCCTGACCGTGTAAAGAAATAAGGAGAGCTGGATATGAACATTCGCACTGCCCTTGTGATGGCTGGCGTGCTGGCGCTGCCGGCGGTGGCGCTCGCCCAGCCGGTGGACAACGTGTACGTCGGCGTCGGCGCTGGCTTCAACATCCTGATGCCGGAGAAGATCATCGCGCCGGCCGGCGTGAGCAACTTCAACACCAGCACCGGCTTCGCGGGCGTTGTGAGCGTGGGTTACGGCTTCGGCAACGGGTTCCGCGTTGAAGGCGAACTGTCCGAGCGTTACACCAACCAGTCGGGCAGCAACGGTACCTCGGCCAAGAACAACACGTTCGGCGCCATGGTGAACGGCCTGTACGACATCGATGTCGGTGCCGACTTCGTGTACCCGTATGTCGGCGTTGGCGTTGGCTACCAGGGCCAGAGCATGAGCAGCGGCTCGCTCAGCAACGGCACGACCTTCAGCGGCAGCAACCAGGGTGCCTTCGCCGCGCAGGCGATCCTCGGCGCTGCGTTCCCGATCTCGGACGTTCCCGGCCTGTCGCTGACCACCGAATACCGCTACATGGGCACGTTCAACAACCACACCTTCACCGGTGTGCAGATCGCGCCGGAAGGCAACAACTCCTTCCTGTTCGGCGTGCGTTACGCGTTCGGCGTCGAGCCGCCGCCGCCGCCGCCGGCGCCCGCCAAGGTCGTCGCCCCGGCTCCGGCCCCGGCTCGCACCTACTTGGTGTTCTTCGACTGGGACAAGGCTGACCTGAGCGCCCGTGCGAAGCAGATCATCGGCGAAGCGGCCGCCAACGTGGCCCGCGTGCAGGTGACCCGCATCGAAGTGTCCGGCTATGCGGACCGCACCGGCACCGCGGCTTACAACCAGAAGCTCTCCATGAAGCGCGCCGAGAACGTGGCCGCCGAACTGGTGCATCTGGGCGTGCAGAAGTCGCTGATCTCGGTGCAGGCTTTCGGCGACACGCACCCGCTGGTGCCGACCGCCGAGGGCGTGCGTGAGCCGCAGAACCGCCGCGTGGAAATCGTCCTGAAGTAATCAGGCCGGTTGCTGCGACAAGACAGGGCGGGCGCGCAAGCGCCCGCCCTTTTTGTTTGTACGAGCCACGCGCACGGCGGCGGCACCTCAGACGGCACAAAAAAAGGGCGGGTGCCGCAGCACCCGCCCTGTTGCCGTACCGGCGCTGACGCCGGTTATTTTGTGGTGGCGGGCTTTGCGGTGGTGGTGCTGGCCGTCTTCACCGAGGTCTTGGCCTTCTTGTCGGCCGGCGGCGGGCACTCGGTAACGGCGATGGCGTTCATCACTTCGGCACCGTTGGCATAGTCGCTGAGGCTCTTCGAGTCGCTCAGCGCCAACACCTCGGTCAGCATCGGCACGCGCTTGCCGCAGAAATCGGTGCCGCGCTGCAAGCCGTCCTCGCTCTGGGTATTGGCCAGCGAGGTGATGTAGTCGTCATGCGCCTGCTGCGCGCGGCCGCCTGCGGTGCGGCTGAAGTAGCCGTTGATGCCCTTTTCGCTGCCCATCAGATCAGGCCGGAAGCGGGCAACAAAGCTGTTGTACAGTTCATGGGCCTGGCAGGTCACCGCCGTCACCATCAACTGGCTGCGCAGCGCAACAATATTGAACGCGGTCTTTTCCGTGGGCTTCAGGCACGGGTCCGCCGCCTGCGCGACATTGGCGGTCAGCATCGTGGCGGCCAAAATCAAGGCGGCGTGCCGGGAGACGGAACTCAGGGATCGCATGCTGCTCTCCAGATCAAACAAGGGGGACCGGCGGCGCAATCCGGCGCCAGTTCCGGTTTGCCATTGGGTTAGCGGGCTAAGTGGCGTCGATGCAACAGCAAATCCTCATAGCCTGCGGGGCGGAGTGCGGCCCGCGCCAACGCCCCGCCGCAGACCGCCCTTGATCGAACAGGGATTGCAATCGTCGCAAGCCTGTTATGCTGTTGTTCTGGCGCGCAGTGCCGACACAGCCAAGTGAGCCTTGCATGGATTCGATCACCCACGACCCGTTCCGGGACTACCAGCCGGGTCCATATTTTTGTGAGCTAACCAGCCAGCGCGCCGACGACATGGGCACCAGTGCGGAAATCCGCGCCCGCCTGGCCGCCATCGGGCTGGACGCCCTGCGGGCGCGGGCCACGGCCGCCGAGACCGACCTGATCAATCTCGGCGTGACCTTCACGGTCTATTCGCAGGCCGCTGCCATTGACCGCATCCTGCCGTTCGACTGCATCCCGCGCGTGCTGACCGCGGCCGAGTGGCGCAAGCTGGAAGCCGGTGTGAAGCAGCGCGTGGCGGCGCTGAACGCCTTCCTGCACGACGTCTATCACCAGGGGCGCATCGTCAAGGACGGCGTGATCCCGGGTGAACTGGTGTTCGGCAACGCCAATTACCGGCCGGAAATGGCCGATTTCCCGGTGCGGTTCGGCACCTACGTGCATATCTGCGGCATCGACATCGTGCGCGACCGGGCAGGTGATTTTCTGGTGCTGGAGGACAACGCGCGCACCCCGTCCGGCGTGTCCTATGTGGTGGAAAACCGCCACCTGATGTCACGCGCGTTTCCCGATCTGATGGCGGGCATGCCGTTGCGCCCGGTGGACGATTACGGGCGGCGGCTGCTGTCGGCGATGGTGGAAATTGCCCCCGAAGGCGTGGACGACCCGCAGGTCGTGCTGCTGTCACCGGGCATCTACAACTCGGCGTATTTCGAACACGTGTTCCTCGCCCGCGAAATGGGCGTGCCGCTGGTCGAGGGTGCCGATCTGGTGGTCGAGGACGAGCGGGTGTGGATGCGCACCACGGCGGGCCGCCGCGCGGTGCACACCATCTACCGCCGCATCGGCGACGATTTCCTCGACCCCACCGTGTTCCGCCCCGATTCGCTGCTGGGCGTGCCGGGCCTGATCGGCGCGTGGCGGCGCGGCAATGTCACGCTGGCCAATGCAGTGGGCACCGGGGTGGCCGACGACAAGGCGGTGTACGCCTACCTGCCGCGCATCATTCGCTACTATCTGGACGAGGACGCGATCTTGCCGAACGTCGAGACGCATATCTGCCGTGAGCCGGAGGGCCTCGCCTACACGCTGGACCGGCTGGAGCAGCTTGTGGTCAAGCCGGTCGGCGAGTCGGGCGGCTACGGCATCACCATCGGCCCGCGTGCCAGCAAGGCGGAACTTGAGGCGGCGCGCGCCGCGCTGATCGCCGACCCGGCCAACTGGATCAGCCAGCCGGTGATCTCGCTGTCGGTGGCTCCCACGCTGACGGAAACCGGCATCGGGCCGCGCCATCTGGATTTGCGCCCGTTCGCGGTCACCGGGCGCGATACCTGGGTGTTGCCGGGTGGCCTGTCCCGTGTGGCATTGAAGGAGGGCAGCCTGGTGGTGAACTCCTCGCAGGGCGGCGGCTCCAAGGACACCTGGGTGCTCGATGATGAAGGGCCGCAGGCTGGCCCTGCCGCCGGGCGGGAGGGCTGAGCCATGATGCGTGAAGCCCCGCTGCTGGCGCGCTATGCCGAAAGCCTGTTCTGGATGGCCCGCTATCTGGAGCGGGTGGAAAATCTCGGCCGCCTGATCGATGTCACCCAGTCTTTCGAGACTCCGGGGCGGGAGACCGAAAGCTGGTTCGCGCTGGTGCGCATCAACGCCGATGAGGAAGGCTTCGCCCGGCGCGGTCTGGCGCCGGGGGCGGAGCAGGTGAAGCAGTTCTACCTGCTGGACCACGCCAACCCCACCAGCGTGCCCGCCAGCCTCGAGTCGGCCCGCACCAATGCCCGCACGCTGCGCCCGCTGATCTCCACCGAGATGTGGATGCAGCTGAACATGTTCCACCGCGAGATGAGCAACATCGCCCCCGCCGCCCTGCAGGGCGACCGGCTGTCGCGGCTGTGCGCGCGCATCAAGGAAGGCGTGCAGGCGCATACCGGCATCACCGAGGGTACCTTCTTCCGCGATGAGGGGTGGTGCTTCTACCAGCTTGGCCGCCTGATCGAGCGAGCCGACCAGACCACGCGGCTGATCGACATCCGCTACCACCTGCTGGTGCCGCAGGCCGGCGAGGAGCGGCGGGTGGCTGAACTGACGCAGTGGTTTTCCGTGCTGCGCGCCGCCGCCGGCTACCACGCCTTCCGCCGCGTGGCCCCGCCGGGGTTCACGCCCGCCGATGTAGTGTCGTTCCTGCTGACCGATCTGGCGTTCCCGCGCAGTGTCGCATTGTGTGTGGAGCAGATGGAATGGCTGCTCGGGCAGTTGCGCGGCCGCTACAAGCTGCGCGGCACCGTGCCAGCCCTGGAACGCACCGAGGAACTGCGCGCGGCCTTGCTGGGCCGCCCGGTGGAACGGGTGATCCATGACGGCCTGCACCAGTTTCTCGACGGTGTTCAACGTGATCTGATTTTGCTGGCGGCCGAGATCGGCACCGCCTTCTTCCGGGACTGGCGGCCTCTGGCCGAACCAGCGGCAGCGATGCAGAGCCAATCCCAAGGCTAGGCCCCGGCCACCCCGGCGGCGTGGCCGGGGCCTGACCACAGACGTGCGCGCAGCGGACAGAACGGCATGGCGGCTGCCGCCATCCCGCAGACGCCATGTCCCGGCTTCGAGCGGCTCCGTTGAGTCACACAGATCAGCTCTGTGGTCACAGTTGTGTGATTATGATATTAATCATTAATTTTTCATGGCCAGTGCGTTGCCGCACGGCTAAGGATGAAGCCGTATCTCGTGGCGTGAAAATTGATTTCCGAGATAAAGATAAACGTTGATAAGGGCTTTACGAAATCAATGCGTTTAGGATAGCCTTCGTCCGTTAGCCAAGCAGGGCAACTTACCGGCGGAGATCGAGCAGGCTGAGGGGTGGGGTCATGGCAAAAACACAGTCTTTATGGTGGAATTGCATCAAAAATGATGAAATTCTGCAAAATGGGGATGGTTTTCATGCGTAGCAGTCCAGCAGGCCGCACAGGCGGCCGCGCCGATGGCCCGGTTTTCGCAGTCCAGCAGAATGGGCGCTTTCCGTCCAATCAGGGGTCTGCGTCATATTTCGGAAAAAAATTCATTGCGGAATCGCAGAATGCTGCCAAACCGCATGGACTGGTGCTGTTCGAGTATCTGGTCCTGATCGCAACATTGGGTTCACTGACTTATCTGGTCATAAATCAGTAATATTGCGTATAGGCTATAGTCTGGAGGAGTCCCGTGCGACGCCGGCATGGTGATCCAGCCAATACGGTTATTGGCCGCCACGGTGCGGAAAACACGAAAATGACACTTTGAAGATTACGTGGGAAAATTTCCCACACGCTGAATTTCGTCAGCTTCACGTCAGCTTGCGCCCGCATCCTCTGTCTACCACACGCAACGGCAGCAACCGCCGCTGGCAGTGACAGACGGAGATACCGCGCCATGACCCAAGCCCAGACGCTGTACGCCACCGCCTCCATCTCCCGCCCGCTTCGCCGCCCGCCGCCGCCCTGCGTGTCGATGATGGTCGAACGGGGCCGTCATATGCCGCGGCGCATGATCGTGGGAAGCCGCTACACCCCCAAGCCCGCGCTGCTCGTGGCCGTGGAATACGCCATCTCCACTGCGGCGGCGGCGGCCATCGTCTGGCTGTCGGTCAGCTAGATCCCGCTGCAGCGGTTCAACGCTGAGCAGAGACCAGCGTCGCCGCAGACGGCAGGACGCGGCGCAGATAACCGTCCCACCACCCCGCCACAACTGACTGATCCGCCCACTCCCGGGCAGTCTCATTCGCCAGCACGTCCGGCGAGACATCCGGGTAGCGCAAGTGCCGGTCCGGCCCCAGTGCCTTGGTGAAGCCGGGGCAGGGGGCGATTTCGGGCGTCGTTGGGTGCATCATGATCGGTCTCCATTTTCCGGTGATCGTCGATGATTGGTCTACGCAGCAGACCGCGCGCCGGTTGTGGCGCAGATCACGAATCCCGCAGGAAAATGGTCAACAAAGCATGAATGGGCCACGCCATGGCCCACCCCGTACAGCAAGACGCCCGGGCCGCTGCTGCGGTCCGGGCGTTTGACGTGGGTGTGTCAGACGGATCAGGCGGCGCGGCGGGGTGCCAAAGCGCTGGCCAGACCGCCAATGGCGCGGTCGATCAACTGCCCGTCCGCATCGGCCCCAAAGCCCTCGCGAATGGATTGCTCGGCCGCCTGTGCCGCAATGTCGGCCGCCGCGAAGCGCACGGAATCCACCGCCGACTTCTCGGCCGCCTGAATGCGGTCCATCGCCATCTTCTCGCGCCGCTTCGCCGCGGCTTCAGTCTCCAGCGCCGCTGCCCGGCTCAGGCGCTGGGCTTCGGCCTTGGCACCGTCCAGCAGGGCCTTGGCTTCAGCCAGCGCCGCCGTGCGCTGCCTGGCGGCGTCGGCCAGCATGGCCTCGGCTTCCTGCCGCAACCGCGCGGCTTCGGCCAGTTCGGCCTTCACCGTCTCGGTGCGCTTGTCCAGCATCCCGGCCAGCGCGCCCCAGATCTTCGGGCCGAGCGCCACAAAGAAGATCACGAACGCAACCGAGACCCAGAATGCCGGATCGGCGAACAGGCTCTCTTCATGCATCGCCGGATTCCTTATTGCGCGCGAGCGGCAAGCGCCGCCGCAACCGCACGGTTCACCACCAGCCCGTCGATGGCCGTGCCGGTCAGGCGGGCCACCACGTCACGCGCGGTTTCAGTGGCAACCTGCTCCAGCGCGCCCATCGCAGCCACCCGGGCGGCGGCAATGCGGCGCTCGGCATCAGCGATCTGCGCGTCGAGCCTGGCGTTCAACGCGGCCGATTCGCTGTCCGTGGCCGCCTTGGCCGCGGCCAGCGCCGCATTGATTTCCGCCTGCGCGCCAGCGTGTGCCTCACGCGTGGCCTTGGCCTGTTCGGCTGCCGCAGCATCCGCCTCAGCCTTGGCCTTGCGCGCCGCATCAAGGTCGCCGGCGATGGCGTTGGCGCGCAATTCCAGCACGCTCGCCACCTGCGGCAGGGCCCATTTCGACAACAGCAGGTAGAGGGCGAAGAAAATGATCGCCAGCCACACCACCTGCGCTTGCGTCAGGGAATTGCCGAAGTCCAGCTGCGGCATGCCCTCGCCGGCCCGGGCGGGCGCGGCGGCGAGCATCAGCGCCACGGCGGCGGCAACTGCCCGCCCGCGTTTGGCCATGCGAATGCCCATGGGGGCGCCGCTCCCGGCTGTTAGGTGAACAGGATCAGGAACGCGATCAGCAGCGCGAACAGCGCCACGGCTTCCGTGAGCGCAAAGCCCAGAATGCCCAGGCCGAACACCTGGTCGCGGGCCGACGGGTTGCGGGCGACGCTGGTAACCAGCGAGGAGAAGATGTTGCCGATACCAACGCCGACACCGGCGAGAGCGATAACAGCAATACCGGCTCCGAGAGCCTTCGCGGCGGCGACGTCCATAGCGGGGTAGTCCTTCTCGTTAAGATAGGCGTGGTTGCGGAAAGGCGGGTCCGGGACGCGGCTTCTAGTGCAGATGCACCGCGTCATGGAGGTAGATGCAGGTCAGCACGGCGAACACATAGGCCTGCAGGAACGCGACAAGCAGCTCGAAGCCCATCAGCACCACGTTCAGGGCCAGCGGCCCCACGGCGCCGACATAGCCGATCGCGCCGGCCCCGGCCATCATGATCATGAAGCTCGCGAACACTTCGAACATCACGTGGCCCGCCACCATGTTGGCGAACAGACGAATGCTCAGGCTGACCGGGCGGGACAGATACGAAATCACCTCGACCGGGATGATGATCGGCGCCAGCGCCTTCGGCGCACCGTGCGGCCAGAAATAGGTGAAGAAGTGCATGCCGTGGATCGACAGTGCCACCACCGTGACCAGTACGATGACTGTCAGCGCCAGCGCCGCCGTCACCGCAATATGGCTGGTGTAGGCGAAGCTGAACGGCAGCAGGCCCAGCAGGTTGCCGAACAGCACGAAGAAGAACAGCGTGAACACGAACGGGAAAAAGCGTTTGCCTTCCTCACCGATCTGATCGACGCACATCTTGTGGATGAAGTCATAGGCCAGTTCCGCCGCTGCCTGCAGACGGCCGGGTACCACGGCGCGGGGCTTGGCGCCGAAATACATCAGCGCGAGCACCAGAACGCCGGCCACCACCATCATCAGGTTGGACTGGCTGAAATTGACCGAGGCGCCGATCGGACCAAGCGCGGTGTGCAGCTTGAACTGGCCCAGGGCATCAATGGTGTGTGCTTCGCCGGCCAAGGTCTCGTCCTCACGCTCTGGGCGTCACCGCCCGCTTGCCTACAGTCCCGCCCGGCTATTTCGACCCGGGCATCCGCCCCGGCGCCATCAGCCGGTATACGTTCATCACACCCGCCGCCCCGCCCAGCACCACGAACAGTGCCAGAAAGATCGGGCTGGTATGCAGCCAGCGGTCCAGTCCCCAGCCGATGCCAAGGCCCACCACCAGCGTCGCCAGCAACTCCACGCCCACCCGCATCCCCACGCCCATCGCCGATGCTGCCATCGGCCTGGGCGCTTCAACCGGCTTCGGGTCCAAACCGTGGCGGTCTCTCGCGGCACGCAACCGTGCCTCGAACGAACCGTCACCGTGGTCGCCGCCCTGTGTCATCTTCGCGTTCCTTGGCAAGAAGTCTTGCCGGAAAGCGCCGGCTAGCTACCGTTGGGGCGCAGGTGCGTCAAGTGTGGTTGCACCGCACAATGCGCGGTAATCATGCTGCCGCGCCGTTTCCGCCCGATTGTTGCCTCTCCTCCAGACCGAGTGACCGCCCCATGAGCCGCATCCTGCACCGCTCGCTTGCCGCCGATCCGCCGCTGGCCGTGCGCGGCGACGGCATCCATCTGTTCATGGAAGACGGCCGCGCCATCATTGATGGCTCGGGCGGCGCCGCCGTGGCCTGCCTTGGCCACAACAACAAGCGGGTGAATGCCGCCATCGCGGCCCAAATGGACAAGGTGTCCTATGTTCACACCGCACTGTTCAGCAATGCCGCCGCCGAGGAACTCGCCGATACCCTGCTGGCCGACGCGCCCGGCGGGCTGACGCATGCCTATTTCGTCTCCTCCGGCTCCGAAGCCATGGAGGCGGCGCTGAAGCTGGCGCGGCAATATTTTGTCGAGATCGGTCAGCCGCAGCGCACCCGCGTCATTGGCCGCCAACTCAGCTATCACGGCAACACGCTCGGCGCGCTGGCCGCAGGCGGCAACCCGATGCGCCGCGCGCTGTACCTGCCGCTGCTGTCCGGCGCGTTCAGCCATGTCTCGCCGTGTTTCGCCTACCGCTTTCAGGGCGAGGGCGAGTCGGACGCGGCCTATGTGGACCGGCTGGCCGATGAACTGGAAGCCGAGTTCCAGCGTCTCGGCCCCGACAACGTGATCGCCTTCTGTGCCGAGCCCATCGTGGGCGCCACCACCGGCTGCGTCACCGCACTGCCCGGTTACTTCAAGCGGGTGCGGGAGATTTGCAGCCGCCACGGTGCGCTGCTGATTCTGGATGAGGTGATGTGCGGCATGGGCCGCAGCGGCACCATGCACGCATGGGAACAGGAAGGTGTGCCGCCAGACATCCAGATGGTCGCCAAGGGCCTCGGCGGCGGCTACCAGCCCATCGGCGGCATCCTCATCGCGGGCCACGTCATCGAGGGTCTGCGCGCCGGGACGGGGGCGTTCATGCACGGCCACACCTATCAGGCGCACCCGCTGGCCTGCGCCGCGGCACTCGCGGTGCAGCAGGTGATCCGTGAGGACGATCTGCTGGCCAATGTCCGCGCCATGGGCGCGCGGCTGGAAGCCGGGCTGACCGACCGTCTCGGCAACCACGCCCATGTGGGCGACATTCGCGGGCGCGGGCTGTTCTGGGCCATCGAACTGGTGGCCGACCGCGCCAGCAAGGCGGTGTTTGACCCGGCGCTGAAAATGCATGAACGGCTGGCGATGGCAGCGCTGGACCGGGGGCTGGCAATCTACCCGATGGGCGGCACCATCGACGGCGTGCGCGGCAACCATGTGATTGCCTCGCCGCCGTACAACGCCACCGCCGCCGAGATCGACGCCATCGTGGCGCGCCTGGGGGATGCGGTGGATGCCGTGGTGGCCGGAGTGTCGCGCGCATGACGCCCCCGGATTTGATCGACTCGCGGCTGGACATCGCCGGGCGGGTCGCCACGCTCACGCTGAACCGCGACGATGTACGCAATGAACTGACCGGCACGCTGCTGTCCGCCGAAATTGCCGCCGTGGTGGACTGGATCAACCGGGACGAGGGCATTTCGGCGCTGGTCATTACCGGCGCGGGGGCGGCGTTCTCCTCGGGCGGCAACGTCAAGCACATGCGCGACCGCGCGCTGCCGGGCAACGAGGGCGCCAGTTTCTCTGGCGACGCCTACACGGTGCAGAACCGCTACCGCCACGGCATCCAGCGCATGGCGCTGGCGCTGCACCGGCTGGAAGTACCCAGCATCGCGGCCGTCAACGGCCCCGCCTTCGGCGCGGGCTGCGATCTGGCCTGCATGTGCGACGTGCGTATTGCCGCCGAGTCGGCGCGCATCGGCGAGACGTTCGTGACCCTTGGCATCATCCCCGGTGATGGCGGCGGCTGGTTCCTGCAACGCGTGGTCGGCTACCAGCGCGCCGCCGAACTCACCTTCTCGGGCCGGGTGCTGACTGCCGCCGAGGCGCTGGCCATCGGGTTGGTGCTGGAAGTGGTGCCCAACGAAGCCCTGCTGCTGCGCGCCCACGCCATGGCGCAGGGCTTCGCCGCCCAGCCGCCGCAGGCATTGCGGCTGGCCAAGCGGTTGCTGAAAGCCGGGCAGGGGCCAGCCCCGCTGGCCGAGCATCTGGATTTATGCGCGCTGATGCAGGGCTTGTGTCACAACACCGCCGACCATGCGGAAGCGGTGGCAGCGTTTCTGGAGCGGCGGCCGGGCGCGTTCAGCGGCCGCTAGCGCCGCGCGCTGCTCCCGCCCTGCCGCACCCGGAGACTGCCAATGTTTTGGATCTGGTTCCTGTTCATCTGGATCGTTCTGGTGCCAATCGCGCTGCGATTGTCATTGAACGACCCAAGCCTGCTGAACGAACTGCTACTGGCTGGCGCGCTGCTGGTGCTGGCGTTCGCGGCCGCCCGGATTCTGCTGGCCCGCCGCAATCGCCGCCTGACGGAGGCCGCGCAACGTGCGCCCGACAGCAGCGTGGTCGCGGGGCTGAACTGGCCCGCGACCCTGACGCAGGCCGATCTGGAAGCACACTGCACCGCCTATCTCGAACAGGCGGGCTGGTCGGTTTCCACCGCCAAGGTCAGCGAGTCGGATGCGGTGTTTCTGGATGTCCTGAACGATGACACGCGCGCGCTGATCCGCTGTGTGCCGGTGGGCAAGGCCATCACCAATCTGGAACTGCGCGCGCTGGTGATTGCCGCGCAATCGTTCCCGGGCGCGCGGCCGGTGGTGCTGACACCGGGCAAATCGGCGCTGTTCGCCATTCAGGCAGCGTCCAATGCCGGGGTGGCGATGCTCGCACCGGCAGATCTGGCCCGCCTGCCGGAACTGGCCGCCCCTAGTCTGCCGCCGCCATGAACCCGCCGGACTGGCGCAGCCACAGCTTCGCGTAAGCCCCGCCCTGCGCCAGCAGCGCCGCGTGGCTGCCCTGCTCCACGATGCGGCCACGGTCGAGCACCACAAGCCGGTCCATCTGCGCGATGGTGGACAGGCGGTGCGCGATGGCAATCACCGTGCGGCCGCGCATCAGCGTTTCCAGTTGCCCCTGAATCGCCGCCTCCACCTCGGAGTCGAGCGCGCTGGTGGCTTCGTCCAGCACCAGAATCGGCGCGTCCTTCAGGATCACGCGGGCAATCGCGATGCGCTGGCGCTGCCCGCCTGACAGTTTCACGCCGCGCTCGCCCACATGCGCGTCAAACCCGGTGCGCCCGGCCCAGTCTTCCAGCGTGCCGATGAACTCCAGCGCCTCCGCCTGCCGGGCTGCGGCCAGCACCTCCGCCTCGGTGGCGCTGGGGCGCCCATAGCGGATGTTCTCGCGGATCGAGCGGTGCAGCAGAGAGGTATCCTGCGTGACCATGGCAATCTGCCGCCGCAGGCTTTCCTGCGTCACCCCCGCAATGTCCTGCCCGTCGATCACGATGCGGCCCTGCTCGACCGCGTAGAACCCCAGCAGCAGGTTCACCAGCGTGGACTTGCCCGCACCTGACACCCCCACCAGCCCCACCCGCTCCCCGCCCGCAATGTCCAGCGACAGGTTGTGCAGCACGCCGCGCGTGGTGCCGTAGCCAAAGGTAACGTGCTGAAAGCCGATGGCCCCCTTGGCCACCTGCAACTCACCGGCCCCCGGCGCATCCGGCAACTGGCGCGGCACCGCGATGCTGCGCATGCCGTCCTGCACCACGCCGACATTTTCGAAAATGTTGGTGACGTTCTGCGCCACCCAGCCGGACATCTGTGCAATCTGATGCCCCAGCGGCAGCGCCATCGCCACCGCGCCGACGGCGATATGCCCGCCGCTCCACAGCCAGATGGCCATGGTGGCGGTGCCGGTGACCATGCAGGCATTCATGCTGAACAGCGTCAGCGAGAACCGGGTGATCATGCGCTGCTGGTCGTGGAAGGTCGCGTGGTGCTCGTCCACCGCGTCGCGCACGAACTGGTCTTCGTCGGTGGCGCGCGCGAACAGCTTCACGGTCAGAATGTTGGTATAGCTGTCCACTACCCGGCCGGTGAGGGCCGAGCGCACCTCGCTCATCGCCCGGGAACGGTCGCGCAGGCGGGGCACAAAAAAGCGCAACAGCGCCGCATAGGCCACGAACCAGCACGCCATCGGCACCGCCAGCCGCCAGTCGGTGCGCGCCAGCAGCAGCACTGCACTGGTGCCATAGACCAGAATGTACCAGACGGCATTAACGGTGCTCACCACGCTTTCGCGCAGCGCCGGGCCGGTCTGCATCACCCGGTTGGCCACCCGCCCGGCGAAATCGTTCTGAAAGAACGTCCAGCTTTGCCGCACCACATGCCAGTGGCTTTGCCAGCGGATCAGATTGGTCAAGCCGGGCACGATGGCCTGATTGGTGATCAGGTTCTGCATCAACAATGCGCCCGGCCGCAGGAACAGCATCACCGCCGCCATGCCCGCCAATTGTGTCCAGTGTTCGCGCACCAGGTCCGCAGGATCGACGGTGGAGACCAGCGTGACCACGCGGCCCACGAACACCGGCACCATCGAATCCAGAAACGCCACGGCAAGCCCCGCCGCGAACAGGGCGGCGACAAGCCCGCGCGACTGCCGCACGAAGTGCCAGTAGAACCGCAACAGCGCGCGCGGCCCCTCCAGCGGCGGCGGTGCGTGGTCAGGCGGCAGCGCCGTGGGGCGCAGGATGGTCTCGAACGGGCTGAACATCCACGATGGGTGGGGCGGCAGCGGCGGCGCGTCAACCGCGCCGGTGCGGCAAAAGCCGAATGCAAGGAGTGCGGCGGGCGTGACGGCACAGGCAGACGATGACGATGACGCGGGCGCGCCGCCAATTCCGAAGGGCGCGAAGAACTACATGACCCCTGCGGGCGCCGCCCGGATGCGTGCGGAACTGCACCAGTTGATGCGCGTGGAACGCCCGCGCGTGGTGGAAATCGTCTCGTGGGCCGCAGGCAACGGCGACCGGTCGGAGAATGGCGATTATCTGTACGGCAAGAAACGCCTGCGTGAAATCGACCGCCGCGCCCGCTTCCTCGGCAAGCGGCTGGAAAACGCCGAGGTGGTGGACCCCGCCCGGCAGCCGCAGCGCGACCGGGTGTTTTTCGGTGCCAGCGTCACCTTCGCCAATGAGCGGGACGAGACCCGCACGGTGACGATTCTGGGGGCCGATGAGGCGGACATGGCGCGCGGCGAAGTGAGCCTGTATGCGCCCATCGCCCGCGCCCTGCTGCGCGCCCGGGTGGGTGACGTGGTCAGAATGCACACCCCGTCCGGCCCCGAGGAGGTAGAAGTGCTGGCGATCCGCTATCCGGACGCCCTTCAACAGGAACACTAGGCCATGAGCAGCGGCAAACCCGCCCGGCCGTCCAATCTTGACCGGTGGGGTTGCAAGCCCGCCGGGCGCGGCGTGGTGCGCGGCGTCGTCCGCAACGTGCGCCAGCACGAGGAAGAAGGCCCGTTCGGCCCGCTGACCGTAATGCAGTTCGACCTGTTCCAGGGTGAAGGCACGCCGCTCGTGCCGGTTGAAATGCGCGGCAACGACTTCATTCGCCGCATCCTGGCCGAAACACTGGCCGACGTGCTGGTCTCCGACCCCGCCGCCCGCCCGCTGCGCCCCACGCATCTGAAATACCCGCACCATCCGGGCGAAGACGTGGTCAGCTTCTCCCCCGGCCGCGACGACACCCGCAAGAAGGACCGCCTGCTGTCGGCGCTTGCCATCGGCGTGCCAGTCTTGATTTGCATCGCAGCGGCGATTCTGCTGGCGCTGTATTTCCGGTAGAGAACCGGCTTTGCAGGGAGCGCGCAAGAAGTAGATACCGTGTTGGCTGCCAAGCGGATTCTACGCGCCCTCCACCTACTCCGCCGCCAACACCACGCCATCCACCATCCCGCTCGCCTGCCGCAAATCCACGCTCAGCAGGCGGGACACGCCGCGTTCCTGCATGGTCACGCCGTATAGCCGGTCCATACGCGCCATCGTCAGATGGTGGTGCGTCACCACCAGAAACCGGGTGCCGGTGTCGCGCACCATGTCGTCCAGCAGGCCGCAGAAGCGGTCCACGTTGGCGTCGTCCAGCGGTGCGTCCAC
>CAIPHQ010000386.1 GCA_903864895.1 uncultured Rhodospirillales bacterium | reverse complement strand
TGGCGGCGTTCGGCGCGTTCACCGAGGGGCTGCAACTGTTCGCCTCGTTCGCCATCCTGCTGAATTTCCCGCGCTTCGGGAAAATGAAGGGGATGGGGCAGATCATATCATGGTCGGTGCGTGATGAGACGCTGCACTGCCTGTCGATGATCAAGCTGTTCCGCACCTTCGTGCAGGAAAACCCGGAAATCTGGACCGATGCGCTGCGCCGCGAGATCAACGAGGTCTGCGTGACCATCGTCGAGCACGAGGACGCGTTCATTGATCTGGCTTTCGAACTCGGCCCGGTGGAAGGCCTGACCGCCGCCGACGTGAAGACCTATATCCGCTTCATCGCCGACCGCCGCCTGACCCAATTGGGGCTGGATGTGCATTACAATGTCGAGCGCAACCCGCTGCCGTGGCTCGACGACATGCTGAACGCGGTGGAGCACACCAACTTCTTCGAAAACCGCGCCACCGAGTACAGCAAGGCCTCCACCACCGGGTCGTGGGAAGACGCGTTTGGTGATTCGGTGTTTGAAGCGGCGCAATAGGCGCATCCCGTCCCAATCGGGCGAGACAGAGTGCTTGATTGAGACGGGACTGGTTGTCAGCGGACGGGCGCGGGTTTAGCGTCCGTTCCCACAGGGCATGATTCCGCGGCTGGGGCGCGCGGAATGCCTGTGGGAGTTGTGCGTTCGCATGGCGCAAGGCTGGCCGCGTGGGTGATACGGAAGATCCCGGCCGCGACGTGCTCGCAGCCCCGGCGCAGCGCCACTCGCGCCGACTGTCAGACAAGATCCTGGTCGCCTTCCATCACGCCTGCGATCAGGGCGATCTGGAGGTAGCCGACCAGTTGCTGCGCATTCTGGAAGCTTACATCACCCGCCGGCCGCTGACCGCCGACGGCAATCGCCGCCGCAAGCTGGACAATCTTGTCGCGGCGCATGAGCGGCTGTGGCATTTGCGCCGGGTGGGCACCCAGACTTAGCCATGCCGGGCCGCTGGTGCGTCGAATTCCAGCGCCGCGCCGCCCTTCAATACCGCCTGACAGGCTGCGGTGTACGTGCTCCCGCTGCCGTGCAGCACCAGACCCGGCAGCAGCCGGAACGGGCCGCGCCCGCCCTTGATGGCGCGTATCAGCAGCAGTTTCGCCGCAGGTCCGGGCTGCCGGGGCCACAGCGGCAGGAGCGCCGGACTGCCGCAGCCCTGCGCGGCGCAGGCGGCCAAGACCTCCGGCACCACCCCGGCGGCGATGACCAGCGTGAGCGTGCCGCGCCAGCGCAGCGGCGCGGCCAGCGCTGCCACCCATGCGGCCAGCAGGCCCGGTGCAGCGCGCTTGGACGATTCCTTGTGTGCGTCCGGCGACCGGCTGCCATGTGCGTCATGCCATGGCGGATTGGCGAAGGTGTGGTCGAACAGGCCGGACAGAGGTCCCGCCAGCAGATCGGCAGTAACAATGTCCAGCCCGGCAAACCCGTTGGCGGCGATATTGGCGCGCGCCAGATCAGCCGTGGCCGCATCCCGCTCCACCCCCACTCCGGCCACGCCGGGCACACGCGCCGCAAGGCACAGCAATCCGGCACCGCTGCCGGTGCCGCCTTCCAGCACGCGCTCTCCGGGGAGGGTGGGGATGCTGGCGGCCAGCAGCACCGGCTCTAGCCCGGTGCGGTGCCCGGTGGCCGGCTGCGTATGCACCACCCGTCCGCCAAGCAATGTGCCGTGCGTCAGGCCGCTCACGCCTCTCCGGCCTCCCGCAGGACCCGCATGGCTTGGGCTTCATCCTCGTCGGCCACGGCCAGTCTGCGCGGAAATGCGCCGATGCTGCCTTCCACGGCGCTGATATGGCTGTCGAGCAGGATGGTGCCGATCCCCGCGTCGGTCAGCAGGGCGACCAGAAAACTCAGCCGGATCTGATTGTTGGTGGTCACGATCACGCGCACATTTGTCTCCCCGATGGCTGCCAGATAGGGCAAAGCCTTGAATCGGCTTGCCTTGACCCCCATTCGGCCCCGCCGATATGGTGCCCCCGCGCAAGCGCCGCGCAAAGACTGCGATTCACCCCCGCCGGGAGTTCATCTTGGGCATCGTGAGCAATCTGCCCGCCGAAATCACCGTGCCCGGAGAGGACGCGCTGACCGTACTGACGCGCCATGTCAGCCTCGACATGACGGCCTGCAACGCTGCCATTCTGGCGCGGATGGACAGCCCGGTGGCGCTGATTCCGCAACTGGCCGCGCATATCGTCGCCGCCGGTGGCAAACGTTTGCGCCCGGTGCTCACGCTGGCCTCGGCGCGGCTGTGCGGCTACGCGGGCGGACTGCGCCATGTGAATCTGGCGGCCTGCGTGGAGTTCATCCACACCGCAACACTGCTGCACGATGATGTGGTGGATGAAAGCCAGTTGCGGCGCGGGCTTGCCAGCGCCAATGCGGTGTTCGGCAACAAGGCCTCGGTGCTGGTGGGCGACTTCCTGTTCGCCCGCGCGTTCCAGTTGATGGTGGCCGACGGCTCGCTCGACGTACTGCGCATCCTGTCGGCCGCCGCCGCGACCATTGCGGAAGGCGAGGTGCTGCAACTCGTCACCCAGAACGACCTGACCACCACGGAAGATCGCTATCTGGACGTGATCAAGGGCAAGACCGCCGCGCTGTTTGCCGCCGCCTGCGAAGTGGGTGCGGTGGTGGCCGACCGGCCGGAGCCGGAGGCGGTGGCGCTGCGCAATTATGGCATGCATCTGGGCATCGCCTTCCAGCTGGTGGACGACGCGCTGGACTACGCCGCCGATCAGGCGACGCTGGGCAAGACCGTGGGTGACGATTTCCGTGAGGGCAAGGTCACGCTGCCGGTGCTGGCCGCCTATGCGGGCAGCGACGAGACGGGCCGCGCCTTCTGGCGCCGCACCATCGAGGACAGCGAGCAGACCGAGGCCGATCTGGATGAGGCGATGCGGCTGATGGCGGAAACCGGCGCCATCCGCATCACGCTGGACCGCGCCGCCGCGTTCGCCGGCCGGGCCAAGGCCGATCTGGCGATCTTTCCGGACAGTGACCTGCGCAGCGCCCTGATGGGCGTGGCCGACTACACCGTCAGCCGGGTGCGGTAGCGCGGCGCTTACAGCGCCGCGTACACCGCATCCACCAGCCGCTTGCGCCGCACGTCGATGCCGTCCTCGAACTCGCGCATGTAGCTGGTGACATAGGCAAAGCCGATCCGCGCGCGCGGGTCGGCGAAGGTGAAGCTGCCGCCCCAGCCGGAATGACCGAAGGCCACATCGGCATTGGGGCCATAGAACACGTCTTCCAGCCGGAAGCCCGCGCCATAGGCGGTGGGCAGTTTGAAGCTGGCGTCCTCGCCCTGCACCCGCACTGAAGTGGCGGCCTTCAGACCGGCTTCAGTGATGATCCGTGTGCCGTTCCACACGCCGCCCATGGCCAGCGCGCCATAGATGGTGGCCAGCGCACGGGCATTGCTGTGGCCATTGCCGCCCGGCACCTCGGCAGCGCGCCATGCGCGGTGGTTGGGAATGGTGGCTTCCGGCTTCGGATTGCGCACGCTGTGCCAGTACGGCCCCTCGGCCAGCATATCCATCGCCGCATTCACCAGCGGCCCGGGCACGATTTCCGCGCAGCGATAATCTTCGCGCTCGGGCACGCCCACGAAGAACGGCACGCCCAGCGGGCCAGCGATGTGGGTGGCGATATACTGCCCTACCGTACCGCCGGTGACGCGGCGGATCGGCTCACCGGCCAGATGGCCGTAGCTGAGCATGTGATACACGCACCGGCTGCCCGGCTCCCACAGCGGCTGCATCGCGGCCAGTGCGTTGACGTAGGGCGTCCACGCCAGAAATTCGTCATCGGTGATCGCAACGTCGATGCCGTTCAGCCCGGCCTGATGCGACATCGCCAGATCCAGCGTGATGCCGCCCTTGCCGTTGGCGGCAAATTCCGGCCACACGGCGGCCAGTGGCTTGGCGTAATCCAGCTTGCCCTGTTCCACCAGTTGCGCCACCGCCAGCGCCACCACGCCCTTGGTGACCGACCACACATTCACCAGCGTATCCGCTTGCCACGGCCTGGTGCGCGCCGCATCGGCATGGCCGCCCCACAGATCAGCCACCACCACGCCGTCCACGGTCACGGCGAG
>CAIPHQ010000385.1 GCA_903864895.1 uncultured Rhodospirillales bacterium | reverse complement strand
TGCCGTTGACATTGCTGTGCAGCGTGAAGGTGATCGGCATCGAGCCATCGTGCAGCTTTTCCGGGTTGCCCTGCACCAGCACACGGAATGCGGCGACTTCGCTGCGCGGCACGGTCAGGTGCAGCGCCTCGGATGGGGCCGGATTGGTATCGGCCAGCATCAGAGACGCGCCGGGCAGGCCCGACAGCGTGAGCGTGTAGTCGCCCGGCAGCATGGTCTTGTTGGCCAGTTTCAGCGTAAAGCCGTTGCGCAACCCGCCGTCCTTCAGCCGCACATACAAAGGCGCGCGGTCGTGGATCAGCGACAGCGTCATTTTCGAGCGGGTCAGCATGCCCACCACAATGCCCAGCACGATCAGCGTCAGCGCGATGGTGTAAATCACCGTGCGCGGGCGCAGCAGGCGCAGATGATGCGGCTTGCCTTCGCGCCGCGCGGCCTGGCCTGCCAGCGTATCCCATGTGATCAGCCACGGCTGGCCGCCGCTTTTGTGCATGACGTCGTTGCAGGCATCGACGCACAGGCCGCAGTTGATGCACTCAAGCTGGATGCCGTCACGGATGTCGATGCCGGTGGGGCAGGCATGGACGCAGGCGGCGCAGTCGATGCAGTCGCCGAGTTTCGGCGCAGGCGTTGCAACTTTGGCCGCCTGTCCGCGCCGCCCATGCCCGCGCGGCTCGCCGCGCCAGCCCTGGTACGTGACGATGATACTTTGCTCATCGAGCATGGCCGACTGAAACCGCGGCCATGGGCACATATAGGTGCACACCTGCTCACGCGCCCAACCGGCCAGCAGATAGGTGGTGAAGGTCAGCAGCAGGATGGCGCCGTACAACTCACGCCCGGCGGTGCCGTGCCAGAATTCGCTGACGGCGGTTGGCGCGTCCACGTAGTACATGGTCCACGCGCCGCCGGTCCAGAACGCGATGGCCAGCCAGATGACGTGGGTGGCGGCCTTGCGCCACGCCTTGTCGAAGCTCATCGCACCGGCATCGCGGCGCATCCGGGTGTTGCGGTCGCCCTGGATGCGGCGTTCGACCCACATGAACAGGTCGGTCCAGACCGTCTGCGGGCAGGAATAGCCGCACCACAGGCGGCCAAACAGGCTGGTGACCAGAAACAGCAGCACGGCCGCCGAGATGAGCAGTCCGGTCAGCAGGTAAATGTCCTGCGGCCAGAGCACGAGATTGAAAACGTAAAATCGCTCGTTGAACAGGTCGATCAGCACGGCCTGGTCCGGCACGCCGGGGCCGCGGTTCCACCGCAGCCACGGCGTGACGTAGTAGACCAGCAGGCAGATCGTCAGAACCGCCCATTTGATCCGCCGGACCGGACCGCGCACATCCTTCGGATAGACGCGGACCCGGTTGGCGTAGAGTGATTCTGACGACGGCGGCTGTTCAAGCCGCGAGACCACCGACATGTGTTATTCGCCTCCACCCAGCGAATGAACGTAGAGCGCAACGCTCTTCAGGGTGGCAGGGTCAAGCCGGGTGTTCCAGTTCGGCATCACGCCCATCTGCGGGTGGGTGACCTGTGCCACGATGGAGGCGCGGGTGCCATCCAGCAGATGTACCTTGCTGTTCAGCGGCGGGGCGCCCGCGTCGCGGTTGCCTTCGCCTTTTTCGCCGTGGCAGGCCACGCAGTTCTCGGCATAGATCGCCGCACCAGCCTTGGTGTCCACGTCCTTGCCGGTCAGGCCCCACCAGATGCCCACATAGTCGGCCACCTGCTGGATCTGCTCAGGCTTCAGCGTGCCATCGGTGCCGAAGGCCGGCATCTGGCTGACACGCGCGTCGGGGTCGCCGCTGCGGATGCCGTGGGTGAGCGTGGTTTCAAGGTCGGCCAGCTTGCCGCCCCACAGCCACACGTCATCGCCCAGCGCCGGATAGCCCACGCGCCCGCTGCCGTTCTGGCCGTGGCAGGGCTGGCAGTTGTTGGCAAAGGTGATGCGCCCGGCCACCAGTGCGGTCTGCATCAGCTTGGGGTCTTTCTCCACATCGGCAATCGGCGTCTTGGCAATCTGCTCCATCGCCGCCGCATGCTGTTCGTGGATGGCCGCTACCCCGGCCATGGCGTCACCGCGCGACGAATAACCCCAAAGGCCCTTCCAGTAGTGGCCGCCGAGCGGAATGGACGGATACAGCAGGAAATACCCGGCGCTCCAGACCACGGTGGCAAGGAAGACATACAGCCACCACTTCGGCAGCGGGGTGTTGAGTTCGCGGATACCGTCCCAGACATGGCCCGTGGTCTCGGTGCCGGTGTGGGAGTCCTTCTCGATCTTTGTGGGCATGTGATTTTCCTCAGCCCTCGTCGCGGAACGGAATGGCGCCGTGGCTCTCGATGGATTTGCGGCGGCCCGGCCAGTAAGTGGCGGCGGCGATGATGATGAAGACCGCCATCATCGGCAGCACCGAATGGTCGCGCAGCCACAGAATGACCATGTTGAAGTCGTGCATGGCGTGCTCCTACTGCTGCAGCGATTCTTCGTTGGTGCCGGCGAAGTCCACTTCCGTGCCCAGCACTTGCAGGTAGGCCACCAGCGCATCGAGTTCGGTGACGGTCTTTGCATTGCCGGGCACGCTCACGGCCTTCGGATAGCGCGCCAGCAAGGCTGCCGGATCCGCCAGCGCATTGGCCTGGGTTTCCAGATCGAGCCTGGCGTTGGTGATCTGTTCGTCGGTGTAGGGCACGCCCACCGCACGCAGCGTGTGCAGCTTGTCAGTGATGTTGTCGTAGGACAGCGCGCTGTCTGCGAGGAAAGCGTAGTGCGGCATCAGGCTTTCCGGCACCAGCGCCTGCGGGTTCTTCAGATGCGCGTAATGCCAGTCGCTGGAGTATTTGCCGCCGACGCGGGCCAAGTCCGGGCCGATGCGGCGCGAGCCCCACTGGAACGGGTGGTCATACATGCTCTCGGCGGCAAGGCTGTAGTGGCCGTAGCGTTCCACTTCATCCTTCAGTGCGCGGATCATCTGGCTGTGGCAAAGATAGCAGCCTTCACGGATGTAGATGTCGCGGCCTTCCTGCTCCAGCGGCGTGTAGGGGCGCATGCCTTTCACATGCTCCACGGTGGTCTCGATGGTGAACAGCGGGATGATTTCCACCAGCCCGCCGACGGAGATGGCGCCCAGCGCCAGCACCAGCAACAGGATGGCGTTGCGCTCGATGGTCGCGTGTTTGATGAACATGGCGCCTTACTCCGCGGCAACCGGCATCGCGCCGGAGAAGGGTTCAATGCCCGGATTGGTGCGCTGGCTGCGCACGGTCATGATCAGGTTGTAGACCATGATCAGTGCGCCGCTGAGGAAGCACAGCCCGCCGAGCAGACGGATCACGTAGAACGGATGCACCGCCACCACGCTTTCCAGGAACGAGTACTGCAGGAAGCCCTGGCTGTCGTAAGCGCGCCACATCAGGCCTTCCATGATGCCCGCCACCCACATCGAGCTGATGTAGAGCACGATGCCGAACGTGGCGATCCAGTAGTGCCACGCAGCCAATTTCTTGGAATACAGGCCGCTGCGGTTCCACAGTGACGGCACCAGATAATAGATCGCGCCGAAGCTGATGAACGCCACCCAGCCGAGGCTGCCGGAATGCACGTGGCCAATGCCCCAGTCGGTGTAATGGCTCAGCGCATTCACCGACCGGATGGACATCACCGGGCCTTCAAAGGTGGACATGCCGTAGAAGCCCACGGCGGTCACCGAGAAGCGCAGACCCGGATCGGTGCGCAGCTTGTCCCACGCGCCCGACAGCGTCATCAGGCCGTTGATCATGCCGCCCCAGGACGGCATCCACAGCATGATGGAGAACGCCATGCCCAGTGTCTGTGCCCAGTCGGGCAGCGCGGTCCAGTGCAGGTGGTGCGGACCGGCCCAGATATACATGAAGATCAGCGACCAGAAATGCACGATCGACAGCCGGTAGGAATACACCGGGCGGCCGGCGGCCTTGGGGATGAAGTAGTACATCATGCCCAGGAAGCCTGCGGTCAGGAAGAAGCCCACCGCGTTGTGGCCGTACCACCACTGCACCAGCGCATTCTGCGTGCCGGAGAAGATGTTGTAGCTTTTGGCGGTATAGATGTTCACCGGCAGCGCGATGTTGTTGCCGATATGCAGCACCGCCACCGTCAGGATGAACGCCATGTAGAACCAGTTGGCCACGTAGATGTGCGGCTCGGTGCGCATCATCACGGTGCCGATGAACACGATGGCGAAACACACCCAGATAACGGTCAGGAACAGGTCCAGATGCCATTCCGGCTCGGCATATTCCTGGCCTTGCGAAAAGCCGAGAACATAGCTCAGTGCCGCCATGACGATGAAGAACTGGTAGCCCCAGAATATGAAGTCGGCCAGCGCCCGGCCGCCGAACAGCCGCACGTGGCAGGTGCGCTGCACGATGTAGAAAGCGGTGGCGAACAGCGCCGAGCCGCCGAACGCAAAAATGGCACCCGATGTGTGCACCGGGCGCAACCTGCCGAAATTGATGAAGGACAGGCCGAGATTGACTTGCGGCCATGCCAGTTCGCTGGCCAGAACCACCCCGACCAGAAACGCCACGATGGCCCAGAAGATCGCGGCGATGGTGAATTTGCGCACCACGTCGTCGTTGTAGACGACGGGCGGCAGGCCGCTGTCTGCGGCGGCTGCTGTGCTAGCCATGCGGGTTCACCCGTGCCTTTGCGGTTGCGTGGACGGTGTCTTTTTCGTCGTAGTGGCGTTTGATCAGGCCGATCACGAACACCACCGCAAAGCCGGCCAGCGCCAGCCCGAAGATCGTCATTTCGACGTCTTGGGCACCGGCCCAGAGGAACAGCCCCGCCAGCCCCAACACCGACACCAAGATGCCGACTATCCAGTCGCCGAGATTCTCTTGCATGGAAACTCCAAGCCCCATTACACGCAGGCAACCTGACCGTTCCGCCCCACAGTGGCGTTGATGCAAATCAAGCGGATGGGGGCCACTTTCCGGTTAGATTGCGGGCAATGACGGACCCTTTGACGCTGATTGCGCAGATATGCGGCGCGCACCCGGCGCTTTTGCAGGGCGGGATGCTGGCGGGCCTCGTGGCGGCGGGGGCCGCGGGCAGCGTGATGCATTGCGCGCCGATGTGCGGCCCGTTCGTGCTGGGGCAGGTGGCGGACCGCATGGCGCGGATTCCGGCGGCCCGCATGACCGAGTCGTGCCGCATGGCGCAGGGTTTGCTGATTCCGTATCATTTGGGGCGGCTGACCACCTATGCCGCGCTGGGGGCGCTGGCCGCCTCACTTGGCAGTGTGCTGGCCGGGCTGCCGTGGTTCGGCACGCTGCGCGTGGTGCTGCTGCTGGCCGCGGCATTGCTGTTCCTGCTGCACGCCCTGGGCAGGCTGGCCCCGGCACACAAACTGGGGGCGGCGGCGCGTCTGGGCCGGGTGTTGCGCCGGATCACGCAGCGGCTGGACCGTTCCGGCCCGCGTGGCACGTTCGCGACCGGGCTGATGCTGGGCCTGCTGCCGTGCGGCTTCGTCTATGCGGCGCTGACCGCCGCCGCCGCCGCCACCGGGCCGCTGGGCGGGGCGGGGGTGATGCTGGCCTTCGGGCTTGGCACCGTTCCCATTCTGGCGGTGATTGGCGTCGCCGGGCGGGCGGGGTTGCGCGGCGGGCCTTGGGCTAGGCGGTTCGCGCCCGTGCTGCTGACGTTTAATGCCGGGGTGATCCTGCTGGTGGCGCTGGCCACCTGACGCAGAACTGTCACGCCACCCGCCCCGCGTGCTTGACCTGGATCAGTGCCCGGACGCGGCCACGCCGGGATGACAGCGCATCACAGCCGAGAGTGCCCCATGCCTGACACGCAAGGTTTCATTGAAAACCGGATTTTCAGCGACATCGAACCCGGCGACTCCGCCACGCTGCAACGCCAACTCACCAAGGCCGATATCGAACTGTTCGCCATCGTCTCGGGCGACATCAACCCCGCGCATCTGGACGAGTCGTTCGCCGCGTCGGACCTGTTTCATCATGTGGTGGCACACGGCATGTGGGGCGGTGCGCTGATTTCCGCCGTGCTGGGCACCGAATTGCCGGGGCCGGGTACCATATACCTTTCGCAGAACCTGAAATTTCACCGCCCGGTGGGCGTGGGCGACACCGTCAGCGTGACCGTGACGGCGCGGGAGAAGCGGGAAGAGCGGCATGTGGTTGTGTTCGACTGTCTGGCCGCCAACCAGACCGGGGCCATCGTGATTTCGGGCACCGCCGAGGTGATTGCGCCGACCGAGCGCGTGCGGATGCCGCGCGCGCAATTGCCGGAAGTGCAGTTGCAGCGGCACGACAATTACCGCCACCTGATCGACACCTGCGCCGGATTGCCGCCGATGGCGATGGCCATCGTGCATCCCTGCGACGAGCCGTCACTGGGCGGTGCCGTGGCGGCGGCACGGGCCGGGCTGATCGTGCCGGTGCTGGTGGGACCGGAGGCGAAAATCCGCGCCGTGGCCGCCGCTGCCGGGCTGGATATTTCCGCCTACCGTCTGGTGCCCACCGCGCACAGCCACGCCGCTGCCGAGGAAGCGGTGCGGCTGGCCCGCGCCGGTGAAGTGGCCACGTTGATGAAAGGCAGTCTGCACACCGATGAACTGATGCACGAGGTGATGAGCGGCACGCTCGGTTTGCGTACCGAGCGGCGCATCAGCCATGCCTTCGTGATGGATATCGCCAGTTACCCGAAGCCGCTGATCATCACGGATGCAGCCATCAACATCAATCCGACGCTGGAGGACAAGCGCGACATTTGCCAGAACGCCATCAATCTTGCGCTGGCATTGGGCGTGAAGCTGCCGAAAGTGGCGATTCTGTCGGCGGTGGAAACTGTGACGATGAAGCTGCCGTCCACGCTGGATGCCGCAGCCCTGTGCAAGATGGCCGAGCGCGGCCAGATCAGCGGCGGCATCATTGACGGCCCGCTGGCGTTCGACAACGCCATCGACAAGGCGGCAGCCGCCACCAAGGGCATCGTTTCGGCGGTGGCAGGGGATGCCGATATTCTGGTGGTGCCGGATCTGGAGGCCGGGAACATGCTGGCCAAGCAGTTGTCCTTCCTCGCCGGGGCGGATGCGGCGGGTATCGTGCTGGGCGCGCGGGTGCCGATTGTGCTGACCAGCCGGGCGGACAGCCTGCGCACCCGCATGGCCTCCTGCGCGGTGGCGGCCATTCTGGCGGCGGCGCGGGCGGCCAAGGCGTGAGCCGGGCGATTCTGACGCTGAATGCCGGGTCGTCCAGCCTGAAATTCGGCGTGTTCGAACTCGGGGCGGGGGGGCTGCGCCAGAGTGTGCATGGCCAGATTGAAAATCTGGGCCACGCGCCGCGTTTCACTGCCCGTGCGCCGGACGGTACCGAGATCGGCGCGCAGCAATGGCCGGATGGCGCGGCGGCAGTGCATGAGGATGTGCTGGGTACCCTGCTGGCATGGATCGACTCGCATCTGGGCTCGGCCAGGCTGGTCGCGGCCGGGCACCGGGTGGTGCATGGCGGGCGCGATCTGGCGGGCGCGGTGCGGGTGAACGCCGCGGTGCTGGCGCAGCTTGATGCCCTGGTGCCCCTGGCCCCACTGCACCAGCCGCACAGCCTGCACGCCATTCGTACCTTGCAGGCGGTGCGGCCCGGTTTGCCCAATGTCGCCTGTTTCGACACGGCCTTTCATCGCGGCCAATCTGATGTCATTCGCCATTTCGCGCTGCCGCGCGCGCTGACCGAAGCCGGAATTGAACGCTACGGCTTTCACGGCCTGTCCTATGAGTTCATTGCCCGCGCCTTGCGCGGCATCGACCCGGCGCTGGCGCAGGGGCGGGTGGTGGTGGCGCATCTGGGCAGCGGGGCCAGCCTGTGCGCCATGCGGGACGGGCGCAGCGTGGCCACCACCATGAGCTTTACCCCGCTGGATGGCCTGATGATGGGCACGCGCTGCGGCGCGCTCGACCCCGGCGTGGTGCTGCACCTGATGCAGGCGCGCGGCATGCGTGCTGCCGAGGTGGAGCACATGCTCTACCACGAATCCGGCCTGCTCGGCGTATCCGGCCTCAGCGCCGACATGCGGGCGCTGACCCAAAGCACCGACCCGCAGGCGGCCGAGGCGGTGGCGATGTTCTGCCACCGTGCAGCGAGCCAGATTGCCGCACTTGTGGTGGCGCTGGGCGGGCTGGACGGGATCGTGTTCACCGCCGGAATTGGCGAACATTCTGCCGTGGTGCGCGCGCATGTGGCTGACCTGCTGGGCTGGCTCGGCGTGGCGCTGGATCCGGCGGCCAATGCGGCCGGTGCGGCGCGCATCGGCACTGGCCGCGTGGCAGTGCTGGTGATCCCGGCCGATGAGGAAGCGATGATCGCGCAGCACACGCAGGACGTGCTGGGGCTGGCGGATGGTGGCGAAACCGCTTGACTTGCCCCGGCCTGCATGGGGTGCTTGATGCCAAACCGGGCCTGCGAAGCCCGGCGCAAGGGAGGATGTGGTGCTGCTGACTCAGGATGAAGTGGCCGCCTATCATCGCGACGGGTTCTGCCTCGTGCGGCAGGCACTCAGCCCGGCCCGGCTGCAACAAGTGCGCGACTGGATCGACGCCTGCGTGGCCCGCGCCCACGGCGTGGCCGCCAGCAACGAGATTTATGATTTCGAGGACACCCACACGCCGGAACAACCCCGCGTGCGCCGCATCAAGGACCCGGTGGCGCGTGACCGGCTGTTCTGGGACGTGGTGCGCGACCCTGGCGTGATCGCCCCGCTGCAACAACTGCTCGGCCCGGATATACGGCTGTTTGGCAGCAAGCTGAACATGAAGGCCGCCGGGTATGGCGCGCCGGTGGAGTGGCATCAGGACTGGGCGTTCTATCCGCACACCAACGACGACGTGCTGGCCGCAGGCGTGTTTCTGGACGATGTGGACGCCGAGAACGGCCCGCTGATGGTCATCCCGGACACGCAGACGGGCCAGATCCTGAGCCATCACAACGACGACGGCATTTTCGTCGGCGGCATCGAGGACGCGGCGCATCGCTGCGAGTTGGACCGCGCCGTGCCGGTGTATGGCAAGGCGGGCGACATGAGCGTGCATCATGTGCGCGCCATTCACGGCTCGGCGCTGAACCTGTCCGGCAAGCCGCGCCGCATCCTGTTCTATGAAATGTCCAAGGCGGACGCGTGGCCGCTGTGGTCAGACGTGACCGGGCTGAAATACCGCGATTACGAGCACTTCCGCAGCATGATGATCTGCGGCGATCTGACCAATGAACCGCGCATGGAAGCCGTGCCGGTGCGGATGCCGGGGCCGTGGAAAGACGGCAAGGTGGACGGGATTTTCGCCGTACAGGGCGCGGGCAAGCAGCGCCATTTCGGGTCGCTGAAGGAAGTTACAGGCGCGATGTAGCGCCGATGGGCCTATTAATAGGCTGCGGAGCCACCGGCTGTGACGCAGGCGCCGATAAGGCAACTGATGCGCCGTGCGTGCGGCCTGACCGGATCAGCCGATGACTGGTTGGGGTTTTCTTAGCAATGTGCGGC
>CAIPHQ010000384.1 GCA_903864895.1 uncultured Rhodospirillales bacterium | reverse complement strand
TCCTGCGCCGCACTGCCGGGGCTGCCGGCCTCCTGCTGTTTTCGCGCCTCGCGTTCTTCCGGCTGGGTCAGCAGCTTCCACGCCTGCAACGCCACCACCGTGCCGCCCGCAATGCGCAGCGCGGCGAGGCTGACGCCAAAGAAGTTCAGCACATACGCCCCGCCCCACAGCGCGCCGAGCATCGTGGCCAGCGAATACAGCCCCACCCGCAGCGACAGCCATGTGCGCTCTGGTGGCGGCAGGTGCGCGGTGACTTCGTTGTAGATGAAGGCGGTGCCGATCGGGTTGACGATCGAGAACAGCGCCGGGAAGGCCAGCAGGAAGGCGGCGGGGGCGTTCATGGCTGGTGCCCTCCCTAACGTGCGGCATCGCCCCCTCCCCCAACCCCCTCCCTCACGGGGAGGGGGCTATTCTTCTCCCCTCCCCTTGAGGGAGGGGCCGAGGGAGGGGTTTTGCGCGGCGGTCTTTCGGCTTACGCCCCGAGATAATCCCGCTTGCCCAGTTCCACACCGTTGTGGCGCAGGATCGCGTAGGTGGTGGTGGCGTGGAAATACACGTTCGGCAGCACAAACGTGGTCAGGTAGCTGTAGCCGGTAAACGCCTGCTCGCCGGTGCGGAACTTCAGCACGATGGCCTTGTCCTCGCTGCCGTCGATCTGCCCGGCGGTGAAGCCGCCGATGAAGTCGATGGTGCGCTGCACGCGGTCCTGCAACTCGGCGAACGTCGCCTCGGTATCCGCCCAGCCGGGCACATCCACGCCGGCCAGACGCGCCACGCAGCCCTTGGCGGTGTCGCTGGCAATCTGCACCTGCCGGGCCAGCGCGAACATGTCCGGGGCCAGACGGGCATTCAGCAGCACTGATTCGTCAATCTTTTTGGCCGCAGCGAAGGCTGCACCCTTGGCCAGAATCTGGCCCAGCGCGGTCAGCGAGCGCGTCAGCAGCGGCACGCTGGCCGAATACATCGAAATGGTCATGTTACAGGTTTCCCCCACGCCGCCCGGCCATCGCCCCAAGGCGGAGCCGCAGCGCGTTCAGTTTGATGAAGCCCTGCGCATCGAACTGATCATAGGCACCCTGATCATCCTCGAACGTCACGTGCTTCATCGAATACAGGCTGTTCGGGCTTTCGCGGCCGATCACGGACACATTGCCCTTGTAGAGCTTCAGCCGCACCGATCCAGTGACACTTGCCTGACTGGTATCAATCAGCGCCTGCAACATGCGCCGCTCCGGGCTGAACCAGAAGCCGTTATAGATCAGTTCCGCATAGCGCGGCATCAGGCTGTCCTTCAGGTGGCAGGCTTCGCGGTCGAGCGTGATGCTCTCGATGCCGCGATGCGCCGCCAGCAGGATGGTGCCGCCCGGGGTTTCATACACGCCGCGCGACTTCATGCCGACGAAGCGGTTTTCCACCAGATCCAGCCGCCCGATGCCGTTGGCCTTGCCCAGTGCATTGAGCTTGGTCAGCAGCGTGGCAGGCGAGAGTTTTTCGCCGTCGATGCCCACCGCGTCACCACGCTCGAACTCCACGGAAATCACCGTGGCCACGTCCGGTGCGTCCTCGGGGCGGATGGTGCGCTGATAGACGATCTCATCCGCCTCGACGGCCGGATCTTCGAGGATTTTGCCCTCGCTGGACGAGTGCAGCAGGTTGGCATCCACGCTGAATGGCGCTTCGCCGCGCTTGTCCTTGGCGATGGGTATCTGGTTGGTTTCGGCGAATTCCAGCAGCCGGGTGCGGCTGGTCAGTTCCCATTCGCGCCACGGCGCGATGATCTTGATGTCCGGCTTCAGCGCGTAATAGCTGAGTTCGAAGCGCACCTGATCGTTGCCCTTGCCGGTCGCGCCACGCGCCACGGCGTCTGCCCCGGTCAGTTCGGCAATCTCGATCTGCCGCTGCGCGATCAGCGGGCGGGCGATGGAGGTGCCGAGCAGATACTGGCCCTCATACAGCGCATTGGCGCGGAACATCGGAAAGACGAAATCCTTCACGAAGGTCTCGCGCAGGTCGTCGACGAAGATTTCCTTGATGCCGAACATCTCGGCCTTGCGGCGCGCGGGTTCGAGTTCCTCGCCCTGCCCGAGATCGGCGGTGAACGTCACCACCTCGCATTTGTAGGTGGTTTGCAGCCAGCGCAGGATCACGCTGGTATCGAGCCCGCCCGAATAGGCCAGCACGACTTTCTTGACATCCTTCACACGCATCGGACCGCACATCCTCGCCCAAACCCAAGCGCCGCACGTAGCGCCGCCCCGCCTGCTTGTGCAAGCGGGGTGATTTACGGGGTGCCCATGGGGCGCGTGCGGCGCATCAGCCACGCCAGCCACAGGCCCAGCACCAACACGCAGGCCGCATCCAGCCCGAAGGCGGTACGGTAACCGCCCGCGCCGATCAAGGCGCCCATACCGCTTGCGCCGATGCTCTGGCCCACGAACAGCAGGCAGGCAAAACTGGCCACCGCCGTGGCGCGCGCGTTGGGCAGCATCTCGGTGGCGCGGGCCTGCATCGTGCTGTGCAGCATGAAGAAGCCCAGGCCCAGCGCCAGTTCCACGCCAATGAAGGCGGGCCACCACGGCATCGTCACCCCGGCCACCAGCCCTGCGGCCATCAGCACGCCGCCGATGAACACCATCCGGGACTCACCCAGCCGCCGCACCAGCCATTTCGCGCTGCGGATGTAAATCACCGCACCCAGCCCGAAACAGGCCAGCACCAGCCCGATGGCGGCGTAGGGCAGGCCGAATCGCTCCCGCAGATACGGGGCCAGAAACGGGAACGCGCCCACCAGCACCATGCCGTCCAGCAGTGCGCCCAGCAGCAGCAGGCGCGATGACCGGCCACGCAGCAGGCCGGCATAGGGCGACAGTCTGAACGTCGCGCGGCCGCTGCGCTTGTCGGGCAGCGTGTTGATGCGCCGGGCCAGCAGCGCCGCCACGCCCAGCGCCCCGGCCGCCAGCACCAGAAACACGCCGCGCCAGCCGATATAATCGCCAAACACGCCGCCGATGGGCCCGGCCAGCGTCTGCGCCAGCACGATGCCGGTCAGGAACCGGCTGAGCGTGACCTGCCGTTCCTCATACGCCACCGAGTCGCCGATATAGGCCAGCCCGATCGGGATCAGCCCGGCACTTGCCGCCCCCGCCCCCGCACGCAGCAGCGTCAATGTGGTCAGGTCGCTGGCCAGCGCGCAGGCTCCGGTGGCCAGCGCATAGGCCAGCAACGCGCCCAGAATCACCCGCAGCTTGCCGAACTTGTCGCCCACCGGCCCCAGCACAAGCTGGCACGCGCCATAGGGCAGCGTGAACGCCGCCACCACGATGGAAACCGCCGGAATACTGGCCGAAAAATCGCTGGCGATCACATGCAGCAGCGGGTCGATGACGCGCGCCCCGGCCGAGGACAGGAACCCCGCCGCCGACAACAGGCCCAGCGGCAGCGCCACCTTGTTCATCGAACGCTCCGCCGCATCAAAAATCGGTGCAGCGGCCTTTCTGCTCCCAGTCACCGTAGCGGGTGGGCTCCGGCCCTGCCGGCCCGCCGATTTCCTTCGGCAGCTTCGGCGCGTCCGCCGCCTTCGGGGCCACAGTTTCCGGCGCGGATTTGGGGTCTTGCGGATCGTTCATGCGGCGCAATCTAGGCCCATGTGGCCGTCGTGCAACCATGGCGTGCCGGAAGGACACAGTTGCGTGGGAAACACCGCTGAGGCCGGGCATCGCGGGATGGAATCGGCTAGACTGCGAGTCATCCTCCGCCAGCGACAGGTGACCCATGCGCTCCGCCCTGCTGCTTGCCCTTCTGCTGATCGCAGCGCCGGCCGGCCGGCCCGGCGCCGCGCCGATGCAGGGGCCACCCGGGCTGGACCGCGAATTCACCGTCATCAACCACGCGAAGCAGGCGATCAACGAGTTATACGTCTCCGCCTCCGCCGCCGAATCATGGGGCGAGGACCGGCTGGGCGAGCAGATGCTGGACCCGGGCCAGTCGCTGCGGGTGAAGCTGGGGCGCAGCAAGGACTGCGCGTTTGATTTGCAGGCGGTGTATGTGGACGCCAGCCGCGAGGAAGTGCACGGCATCGACATCTGCCGCACCCGCCTGCTGGCCTTCGACGGCTCCACCGCCGTGCCCGCGCCGGTGATGGCGGCACTGCACGACATCACGTTGATCAACCGCGCGCCGCGCCCGATCCAGCAGGTGCTGATCTCCTCCAGCGATGCCGGTGACTGGGGCGATGACCGGCTGACGCGTTCCAGCATTTCGGTGGGCGACAGCGCCACGCTGCAATTCCGCGGCGATTGCGTGGCCGACCTTCGGGTGGTGTTCGACAATCGCAGTGCGGAAGAACGCCGCGGCATCGACCTGTGCGCCGCCCGCCGCATCGCCATCCAGCCCGGTTGGGTCACTGCGGACGCAGTGCCGGCCGACCAGACACCGAGCAACGAAACCACACCGGTCAACGTGGTCAACAGCACCGGCCACCCGATCAACAGCCTGTTCCTGTATCCGGCGGGCAGCCCGGATCGCGGCCCGGATTTGCTGGGCGGCACACCGCTGGCCGACAAGGCCAGCCTCGGCGTGACTTTGGCGCGGCCCGACGGTGTGTGCAGCTTTGCCGCCCATGCCGGGTTCGGCGGCAAACCGTCCGATCTGGACGTGGCGGGGCTGGACGTGTGCCGCGCCGGGAAGCTGGAGCTGCGCGGGCGGTAGCGGGCCTGCGGTGGTATTGAAGCGCTATTTCGCGGCCAGCATCGGGCACTTGCCGTCTTCGAGGGACCGGGCGGCCTGCTCGGAGGGTGTGGTGGCCAGCAGCTTGTAATAATCCCACGCGCCGCTGCTCTCGGCGGGGGTTTTCACCTGAAACAGATAGGCCGGGTGCAGCAGGCGGCCATCGGTGCGGATGGTGTTCTGGCCGAAGGCGTCATCATCGGTGGGCATGGCCTTCATGCGGTCCACGGTTGCGGTGCCGGACTTGCGCGCCTCGGCGGCTCCCATCGCATGTGCGGCTTTCAGGTAGTGCAGCACGGCACCATAGGCGCCTGCATGTTCCATGTTCGGCCGCCAGTCCGCGCGCATTTTCGGTGCGATGCGCTTGGTAAAGGCGCGGGTGCGGTCGTTCAGATCCCAGTAGAAACTCTCGGTCAGCAGCAGCCCCTGCGCGGCGTCCAGCCCCAGCGTGTGAACATCGCCCACGAACATCAGGAAGGCGGCGATGGTCATGGCCCCGCCCTGCGTCAGGCCGAATTCATGCGCCTGCTTGATGCAGTTGATGGTGTCTGCCCCCGCATTGGCCAGCCCCAGCACCTTGGCCCCGCTGGACTGCGCCTGCACCAGAAACGACGAGAAATCGCTGGTCTGCGGGAACGGATAGCGCACCGCGCCGTTGATGCGCCCGCCCGACTGCTCCACCAGTGCGGTCAGATCACGCTGGATGGCGTGGCCGAAAGCGTAGTCGGCGACCAGCAGGAACCACGAATCCTTGCCCTGTTTCACCACCGCCCCGCCGGTGGAGCGCGCCTGCATGTAGGTGTCGAATGTCCAGTGCACCGAGGTCGGCGCGCAGCGCGCGCCGGTCAGATCGACGCTGCCCGCACCGGTGATCAGGAACACCTTGTCCTTCTCCCGCACCACCTGTGCCACTGCGAGGCCCACACCGCTGTTCGGCACATCGACAATCGCATCCACCTCACCGCGGTCGAGCCATTCCCGGGCGATGGTGACGCCGACATCCGGCTTGTTCTGGTGGTCGGCCTGAATGACGTCCACGGTCAGCCCCGGGGCGGCGGCCATGGCTTCCTCGGCCGCCAGCTTGGCCCCTGCCACCGAACCCGGACCGGCGGTTTCGCGATACGGGCCCGAGAGGTCGGTCAGCACACCGATGCGGATGGTGGGGGATGTCTGCGCCCGCACCAGACGCGGGGCGGACAGGACGCTGGCGGCGAGCGTTGTGCCCAGCAGGCCACGGCGCGTGACGGACATCGTGCTTCTCCCCAAATTGGCGGCGGTGCGCCGCAGAATCCGTTATGACGGAGAAGCCAAGTTCGCGTCCAGCCACACAAGGGTCAGGCGGGCACCAGCGCGGTCAGCATGGCGTGGGCCTGCTCCAGACTGCCGGCATCGGCCATGCGGAAGCCGCCCGCCTGCTCCCACCGCCCCACCT
The DNA here is from genome assembly GCA_903864895.1 of uncultured Rhodospirillales bacterium. GTDB lineage: Bacteria > Pseudomonadota > Alphaproteobacteria > Acetobacterales > Acetobacteraceae > CAIPHQ01. The sequence continues at coordinate 4,002 of CAIPHQ010000384.1, read as the reverse complement.
CATCCGGCAGCACCAGACGGGGCGGCAGGATGTTGATGAAATCGCGCACCCCTGTCCGCGCCATCGCCGGGTTGAACACACGGGCCAGCCATGCCGGATCGTGGCGCAGCATCGCGCCTTCGGTGTGGCGCAAATCGATGATCCAGCCGGTGATCGCGGGATGCGCCCGGCAATACGCCGCCGCGCGCAGCAATGCGGCGCGCTGGGTGCGGCTGGGGCCATAGCCGAGCCACTCACAGCGCACGGCGTGCCAGTCCGCGTGATGGTGGAACACGATCTGGCCCGGAACCGTAAACACCAACATCGCCGCCCAGCCCTGGCTTGTGCCGGGCGAGGATGCAGCGCCGGGGTTAAGGCCGGGTTGCGGCGGATCAGGAGCGGATCAGCTTGATCTTGCGCCCGTCCACGCCCAGCGCGATCTGCCCGGCTTTCAGCGCCAGCGCATCGGCACCGAACACCTCACCGCGCCAGCCGTGCAGTGCGGGCAGGTCGGGGGCGTCTTCCAGTGCCAGACGGTCGATATCCTCGGAATTGGCCACCAGCTTGGCGGCCACGTTGTGCTGTTCGCATTTGGACGCCAGCAGCACCTTCAGCAGGCTGACCAAGGCCGGCGACGGGCGCGGGCCGTCGCGGCTGGCCGGGGCTTCCGGCAGTTCGCTGTCCGGCAGCGCGCGGGCTTCGGCAATGGCGGCCAGCAGGGACGCGCCGGTCTTGCCGCGGGCGAAGCCGTCGGTGACGCCACGGGCGCGGGCCAGAGCCTCGGGGCTGTCGGGCGCGGTGGCGGCGATTTCCAGCAGCGCCTCATCCTTCAGCATGCGCTGGCGCGGGATGTTGCTGCGCTGGGCCTCCCGCTCCCGCCACGCGGCGATGGCGCGCAGCACGGCCAGCATGCGGCGGTTGCCGGTGCGCGGGCGCAGCCGTTCCCACATCAATTCCGGGTCGGGGCGATAGGTGGCCGGGTCGGCCAGCAGCGCCATTTCCTCACCCACCCACTCCAGCCGTCCGTCCTTTTCCAGCCGCGCGGTGAGTTTTTCATACACCCGGCGCAGATGCGTCACATCCGCCGCCGCGTAGGCAATCTGTGCGGGTGACAGCGGGCGGGCGGCCCAGTCACTGAAGCGGTGCGCCTTGTCGATCTGCCCGCCGGTCAGCGAGGCCACCAGCGAGTCATAACCCACCTGATCGCCGAAGCCTGCCACCATCGCCGCCACCTGCGTGTCGAACAGCGGGCGCGGCACGTCGCCGTAGCGCAGCACGAAGATTTCGATGTCCTGCCGGGCGGCGTGGAACACCTTCATCACCGCCTGATCGGCCAGCAATTCCCCCAGCGGTGCCAGATCCAGCCCCGGCGCCATGGCGTCCACCACCGCCACCTCATCGGTGCCGCCGAGTTGCACCACGCAGAGTTCGGGCCAGTAGGTCCGCTCCCGCATGAATTCGGTATCGACCGTCACGAAGGTTTCACCGCGCAAACGCGCGCACAGCGCGGCAAGGTCGCCGGTGGTGGAAATCAGGACGGGCGGCGGGAACTCGGCCCCGCGGTTCGGACGTGTCATGCTGGCCGTTCTACACGCCGCAAGGCCCGCGCGAGAAGCGGCTTGCCGGAGAATGATGATGTCTGAGCCAATTCCTGCCCTCGCAACCTGGATCGACCTGCTGCGCCCCGATGATGCGGCGCGTGACGCAGTCACTCGCCAGACCGGGCTGCGCGTGCCCACACTGGCCGACCTGAACGAGATCGAGACCTCCAGCCGCCTCGCCTTGCGGGACGATGCGATCTATCTCAGCCTGCCGATGGCCGCCCCCGGCCGCGAGGGCGTGGGCCGGCCGACGCCGCTGGGCATCGTGCTGACGCCGGACCGGCTGGTGACGGTGCGGTTCGACGGCCTGTATGTATTTGATTTCACCGCCCCGGCGGCGCGGGCCGCCGAAGCGGGCGGACAGGGCAGCGCGTTCATCCTGACCCTGCTGCTGGAAGCCACGGTGGACCATCTGGCCGATGTGCTGCAACGTATCGGCGAGGACCTCGACCACGTCTCGGGCCGCATTTTCCATACCGAAGACACCGCCCCGCAGCCGCCCAACCGGGGCAGCGCCGAATTGCGCGCCACGCTGCGCACGGTGGGCTTGACGGTGGAGGGCCTGACCCGTGTGCGTGAGACGCTGCTCAGCCTTGCCCGGATTCCGCCGTTCCTGACCGCGAGCGCGCCGTGGCTGCCCGCCGAGGTGCGCACCCGGCTGAAGGTGCTGCGCAGCGACGTGGCCTCGTTGAACGAACATATCGCCCACCATCTGGGGCAGGGGCAGTTTCTGCAGGACGCCATGCTGGGCTTCATCAGCATCGAGCAGAGCAACATCATCAAGGTGATGACGGTAGTGTCCGTGATCGGTGTGCCGCCGACGCTGATTGCCAGCATCTACGGCATGAACTTCGAGCATATGCCCGAACTGCACTGGCCCATCGGCTACCCGCTGGCACTGCTGGCCATTGTGGCCAGCGGCGTGCTGCCGGTGCTCTGGTTCCGCCGCCTCGGATGGCTGTAATCCGCCGCATCCGGCCTTGACACCGGGGGGAGTGGCGCGTTCCTTGCCGCGCAACCAGCCAAGCCGGAACCGGACCCCATGCACGCCTATCGCTCTCATACCTGTGGCGCGCTGCGCGCCGCCGACGCTGGCCAGACCGCCCGCCTGTCCGGCTGGATTCACAGCAAGCGCGACCATGGCGGGTTGCTGTTCATCGACCTGCGTGACCATTACGGCATCACCCAGATCGTGTTCGCGGCCGGCAGTGCCGCCCTGGCCGCCGTGGACAGCCTGCGCGCCGAAAGCGTGATCACCGTTACCGGCACCGTGGTGCTGCGTGAGGGGGCAACGATCAACCCCAAGCTGCCCACCGGCGAGATCGAGGTGCGCGCCGCCGAGGTTTCGGTGCAGTCCGCTGCCGACGTGCTGCCGCTGCAAGTGGCGGGCGATGAGAAATACCCCGATGAACTGCGGCTGAAATACCGCTTCATCGACCTGCGCCGCGACAAGGTGCATCGCAACATCGTGCTGCGCGCGGGCGTGATTGCCAGCATCCGCCGCCGCATGATCGAGCAGGGTTTTACCGAATTCCAGACACCGATCCTGACCGCGTCTTCCCCCGAAGGGGCGCGCGACTTTCTGGTGCCCGCCCGCCTGCACCCCGGCAAATTCTACGCCCTGCCGCAGGCGCCGCAGCAGTTCAAGCAGTTGGCGATGGTGGCGGGCTTTGACCGCTACTTCCAGATTGCCCCCTGCTTCCGCGACGAGGCCTCGCGCGCCGACCGCTCGCCGGGCGAGTTCTATCAGCTCGACTTCGAGATGAGCTTTGTGACGCAGGAAGACGTGTTCAACACCATCGAACCGGTAATTGCCGGGGTGTTCGAGGAGTTTGCCAACGGACGGGCGGTGACGAAGCCGCCGTTCGTGCGCATTCCCTATGAAGAGTCGATGCTGATATACGGCTCGGACAAGCCCGATCTGCGCAACCCGCTGCGCATTACCGATGTGACCGAGCATTTTGCCGGGTCCGGCTTCGGCCTGTTTGCCAAGATCGCTGCCAGCGGCGGCATCGTGCGTGCCATACCGGCCCCCGGCACCGCCGCCAACCCGCGCAGCTTTTTCGACAAGCTGAACGAATGGGCGCGGGAGCAGGGCGCGGGTGGTCTGGGTTACATCACGTTCGACGCCGATGGCCCCAAAGGCCCGATTGCCAAGAACCTTGAGACGGCGCGCGCCGAGGCGATCCGCGTGGCCTGCGGCCTGAACCCCGGCGATTCGGTGTTCTTCGCGGCGGGCAAGAAAGACGAGGCGCCGAAATTTTCGGGGGCCGTGCGTACCAAGATCGGCACCGATCTGGGTTTGATCGCGCCCGGTGAGTTCCGCTTCTGCTGGATCACCGATTTCCCGATGTACGAGATGAACGAGGAAACCAGGCAGATCGATTTCAGCCACAACCCGTTCAGCATGCCGCAGGGCGGG
>CAIPHQ010000383.1 GCA_903864895.1 uncultured Rhodospirillales bacterium | reverse complement strand
GAGCCGTTCCGGCGCTGCCATGCGTGGCAAGCACAGGGGGCAGGGATGACGCGCAATTTCGATCTGGCGGCGGCACTGGACGAGGCCAAGCAGGCTTATATCGCAGACAATCCGGCCAGCGCCGCCCAGCACGAGCGCGCCCGCGCGGCCCTGCCCGGCGGCAACACCCGCACGGTGCTGTATTACGACCCGTTCCCGCTGGGCTTCGCGCGCGGCGAGGGGGCCGGGCTGTGGGATCTGGACGGGCACCGCTACACCGATTTCCTTGGCGAGTTCACCGCGGGCGTTGCGGGCCACTCCAACGCCATCATCCGCCGCGCGGTGATTGCGGCGATGGAGGATGGCATCAACCTCGGCGGCCACAACACGTTCGAGCCGCGCTTTGCCGAGGCGGTGCGGGCGCGCTTTCCGGCGATGGAGCAGATGCGCTTCACCAATTCGGGCACCGAGGCCAATCTGCTGGCCATCAGCACCGCCATCGCGGTCACCGGGCGCAAGAAAATTCTGGCCTTCAACGGCGGCTACCACGGCGCGGTGTTCACCATCGGCGCACCGGTGAACATCAACGCACCGTTCGACTGGCTGGTCTCGGGCTACAATGACGCGGCGGCGGCGGTGGCGCTGATCGAGGCCCATGCCAGCGAGATTGCGGCGGTGATTCTGGAGCCGATGCTGGGCGGCGGCGGCTGTATTCCGGCCGAGCCGGATTTCCTGCACGCGCTGCGCGAGGCGACCGCGCGGCACGGCATGATGCTGATCTTCGACGAAGTCATGACCTCCCGCCTCGCCCCCGGTGGCCTCGGTGCCGCGCATGGCATCACGCCGGACCTGATGACGCTGGGCAAATACGTGGGCGGCGGCATGTCGTTCGGCGCGTTCGGCGGGCGGGCGGATCTGATCGGCCGTTTCGACCCGAGCCAGCCCGGCGCGCTGCCGCATGCGGGCACGTTCAACAACAACGTACTCACCATGGCGGCCGGGCTGACCACGCTGAGCGAGGTGTTCACGCCGGACGCGGCGCTGGCGCTGAACGCGATGGGGGAGCGGCTGCGCGCACGGCTCAACGCGGCGTGCCAGGCAGCTGCAGTGCCGATGCAGTTCACCGGGCGCGGCTCGATGCTGGCCGCGCACATGATGGCCGGCTCCATCCGCACCCCGGCCGATGCGGCGGCGGGCAGCGTGCCCGCGCGCGACCTGTTCTTCTTCGACATGCTGCGTGAAGGCTACTGGATCGCCCGGCGCGGCATGATGGCGCTGTCGCTGCCGCTGACCGAGGCCGACATGGACGGGTTTGTCGCGGCGGTGGAGCGCTTTCTGGCAGCGCGGGGCGATCTGCTGAGATAGGGGTCAACCGGCGGGCCGGTATGCCCGGTCCGCCCGCATTGCGGACAGTTTTTGCACTCATTTTAGGCATTTTTGATAATATGTCGCGTTCCGGCCCGTTGTTCGGGCTGGCACGCGGCTTGCTCATCCTCCGGTAGCAACGGGCGGACCGAACGAGGGTTCGCGCCCTTGCTGTGCGCAGGAGTGGGAATGCCCGAAGCCGGGGTGGAACTGATCGCCGTCACCAAACAGTATGGGGCGGTGACGGCCGTGGATGCGATCGACCTGCGCATCCCGTCCGGCAGCTATTGCTGCCTGATCGGCCCGTCGGGCTGCGGCAAGACTTCGACTTTGCGGATGATCGCGGGCCACGAGAAGGTTTCGGCGGGCGACGTTCTTCTGGGCGGGCGCAACATCACGCTGATGCCGCCGGCACAGCGCGGCACGGCGATGATGTTCCAGAACTACGCGCTGTTTCCGCATCTGACGTGCCTGGACAACGTGGCGTTCAGCCTGCGGATGCGCGGCGTGGAGCGCACCGAGCGCCGCCGCAAGGCCGCCGAGATGCTGGAGCGGGTGCATCTGGCCGAAATGGCCGAGCGCCGCCCGGCGCAACTGTCCGGCGGGCAGCAGCAGCGCATTGCACTGGCGCGCGCGCTGATCACCAACCCCTCGGTGTTGCTGCTCGATGAGCCGCTGTCGGCGCTGGACCCGTTCCTGCGCGGCAAGATGCGGGAAGAACTCAAGCGCCTGCAACGCGATCTGGGCATCACCTTCATCCACGTCACCCACTCGCAGGACGAGGCGCTGGCGCTGTCCGACGTGGTGGTGGTGATGGAACGCGGCAAGATTTTGCAAAGCGATGCCCCGCGCGCGGTGTTCGAAAAGCCGCGCACGCCGTTCGTGGCGCGGTTTCTGGGCGGCCACAATATTCTGGAATGCCGCAATCAGGGCGGTGCGCTGGCGCTGGCCGATGGCACCGCGATCCGGCTGGACGAAGCCGTGCCTGCCACCGCCACGGTGCGGCTGGCCGTACGCACCGACCGGATGCGGCTGTTGCAGGACGACCCCGCGATCAACCGGCTCGCCGGTGATGTGACGGCTGTGGAGTACCACGGTCCGTTCGTCCGCGTCGGATTGCAGGACAAGGCTGGGAACGACCACAGCCTGTTGCTGTCCGAAGCGGATTTCTACGCGCGCCCGGTGGCGCTTGGCGACCGCGTGGTCGCCGGGTTCCAGCCGCCGGACGTGCATGTACTTGCCAACTGAGTTCGCGACATACCACCGGGAGAACAAGACATCATGACCATCGAAAACGGCGTGACGCGCCGCGGCTTGCTGAAGACGGCCGCCGCCGTGGGCGGCGTGGCGGTTGGCTCGGGCGCCATCACCGGCTTCCCGACGATCTGGGCGCAGAACATCAAGAACGTCACGCTGCGCCAGTTCGGCACCGGCGTGTCGGACGTGAACGCCATTGCGGTGAAGTGCAAGGAAGACCTCGGCTTCACCTTGCAGCTGACGGCGCTGGATTCGGACGCGGTGACGCAGCGTGCCATCACGCAGCCGAAAAGCTACGACATCGCCGACATTGAATACTGGATCTGCAAGAAGGTGTTCCCGCGCGGCGTGTTGCAGCCGATGGACACCAAGAAGCTGAAGTATTTCGACAAGATTGTGCCCTTGTTCATCAACGGCAAACTGACGCCGGACAGCGTGATTGCGCAGGGCACCGCCCCGCACACTGTGGGCTTCGTGGAAGGCCAGGAGAGCACCAAGTTCTCCAAGACGCCGACCGAGTGGTTCACGATGGTGCCGACCATCTACAACGCGGACACGCTGGGCATCCGCCCGGATCTGGTGGGCCGCCCGATCACCCAGTGGAAGGATTTGGCCGACCCCGCGTTCAAGGGCAAGGCGTCGATTCTGAACATTCCGTCGATCGGCATCATGGATGCGGCGATGGTTTGCGAATCCCTCGGCGTGATCAAGTACGCCGACAAGGGCAACATGACCAAGGCCGAGATCGACAAGACGATTGCGGTGCTGATCGACCTGAAGAAGCAGGGCCAGTTCCGCGCGTTCTGGAAGACCTTCGACGAATCCGTCAACCTGATGGTTTCAGGCGAAGTGATCATCCAGTCCATGTGGTCGCCCGCCGTGGCGGCTGTGCGCAGCAAGGGCGTGCCCTGCGTGTACCAGCCGCTGAAGGAAGGCTACCGGTCGTGGGGCGGCGGTCTGGGCCTGGCCAAGCACCTGTCCGGCATCGAACTGGAAGCTGCGTACGAGTACATCAACTGGTATACGTCCGGCTGGGTCGGCGCTTACCTCAACCGCCAAGGCTACTACTCGGCGGTGCTGGAAACGGCGAAGGCGCACATGGAGCCGTACGAGTGGGCATTCTGGATGGAAGGCAAGCCTGCCGAAAAGGACATCATGAGCCCCGAAGGCAAGCTGATGGAAAAGGCTGGTGCCGTGCGTGACGGCGGCAGCTTCTACGAGCGTATGGGCCACGTTGCGTGCTGGAACGCGGTGATGGACGAAGACAAGTACATGATCCAGAAGTGGAACGAGTTCATTGCCGCGTGATCTGGCAATGACTGTGACGGCAACGGCGGCCCCTTCGGGGGCCGCCCACTCCGCCCGCGTGAAGCTGCTGACGCGCCTGGCGCCGCATTTGCAGGCGCTGCCGCTGTGGCTGGTAATGGGCGTGTTCCTGCTGATCCCGATTGCCACCATTGTGATGGTGAGCTTCTGGGAAGATCAGGAATACACGCTGGCGCCGGGTTTCATTCTGGACAATTACCGCGACGTGTTCGGCACGTTCGTGACCTTTTCAACCTATGTGTCCACGCTGCGCTATGCGTTGATCGTGTGGGCAAGCACGCTGGCGATCGGCTTTACCGTCGCCTATGTGCTGGCGTTCCATATCCGCTCCACACTGTGGCAGATGGTGCTGTTTCAGGTCTGCGCGGTGCCCTTCCTGACCAGCAATGTCATTCGCATGATCTCGTGGATTCCCTTTTTGGGCCGCAACGGGCTGCTGAATTCCACGCTGATCAATCTGGGAATCACCGACCATCCGCTGGAATTCCTGTTATTCTCCCCGTTCGCGGTGGTGCTGACCTTCGTGCATCTGTATTCGCTGTTCATGGTGGTGCCGATCTTCAACACCATGATGCGTATCGACCGCAGCCTGATCGAAGCAGCCCTTGATGCCGGTGCGCGGCCCATTGAGGTGATGCGCCACGTGATCGTGCCACTGTCGCTGCCCGGCATCGCCATTGGCACCATCTTTGTTGTGACACTGGTGATGGGCGATTTCGTCACAGTGCAGATGATGAGCGGCGGGCAAAGCGCCTCGGTGGGGCTGTTGATCAAGAACGAGATCAGCCTGCTGCAATACCCGGAAGCCGCCGCGCACGCGGTGATTCTGCTGCTGACCGTGCTGATGATGGTCTGGGCCATCCTGCGCGTGGTCGATATCCGCAAGGAACTGTGATGGACAAGTCGGGGCCACGCCACTGGCTGCTGCTGCTGGCTTTCGCGCTGTTCGTGGTGTTCCTGTACGGCCCCACGCTGACCATCTTCATCCTGTCGTTTCAGGGGCCGGATGGCGGGCTGACGTTTCCGATGCGCGGTGTGTCGCTGCGCTGGTTCGAAAACCTGTTCGAGCCGCAGATGGTCGGCGATTTCGGCGGTTCGCTGGAACGTTCACTGTCGCTGGCGCTGATCGTGATGGGGCTGACGGTGCTGATCTCGCTGATGGCGGGGCTGGCGTTCCGGCGCAAGTTCCTGGGCGCCACCGCGCTGTTCTACGTCACCATCGCCGGGCTGATTGTGCCCTCCATCCTGATCAGCCTTGGCATCGGCCTGATGTTCAATGTGGCCGGTCTGCCGCCCGCCTGGTGGTCCTCGGCCCTTGGTGCGCACCTGACCTGGACGCTGCCGTTTGGCGTGCTGATCATGTTCGCGGTGTTCAACCGCTTCGACCACGCTCTGGAAGAAGCCGCGCGCGACCTTGGGGCTTCACCATGGCAGACGCTGCGCTACGTGGTGCTGCCGTTGATCGCGCCGAGTCTGGTGGGCGTGGGGCTGTTCGGTTTTTCGCTGAGTTATGACGAGTTCTCGCGCACCGTGATGGCGGCGGGGTCGGACAACACGCTGCCGCTGGAAGTGTATGCCATGACCACCAACGTCACCACGCCGGTGCTGTATGCGCTGGGGTCGATGACCACACTGTTCAGCTTTGCCGTGGTGGTCACCGTTACGCTTACGGTGCTGGCGATGCGGCGCAAGCGCGGGGCGAAACTGACCGGTTGACCTTTGCCCTGCTGGACGCGGGCGGTCCGGCATGGTGCAGTCGGCGGCGCAGGAGCAAGCGGAGCCGCGCGTGACCACTATCAATGCGTTGCTGCACACATCCCGCGCGGCGTTGCTGGCCGATGCGGCGCAGGCCGCCGGATTGCCGAACGCGCTCTACACTGATCCCGCGGCGTTGGCGCTGGAACGCACCCGCATCTTCCATGCAAACTGGCTGGCGGTGGGCCATGCGGCGGATCTGCCCAACCCGGGCGATCAGGTGCCGGTGACGGCCGCCGGACTGCCCATCGTGCTGGTGCGCGGGCGCGATGGGGCGCTGCGGGCGTTTCACAACGTGTGCGGCCATCGCGGGCTGAAACTGGTGGATATGCCGTGCCGGGGCAAACCCACGCTGCTGTGCCCGTATCACGGCTGGGCCTACGACCTGACGGGCGCGCTGCGCGCCACGCCGGATTTCGGCGGCTATGGCCAGCGCACCGCCCCCGGCTTCAATCCGGCGGCGCACGCGCTGCGTCCGGTGCCGTTGGCCGAAGCGTTCGGCGGCCTGCTGTTCGTCAATCTGTCCGGCACCGCGCCGCCGTTCGTGGATTGGGCCGCGCCGCTGCTGGAGCGCTGGCGCGCCTACGATTTCGCCACGCTGCGTCACGCGGCAAGCGAGACCTGCACGGTGGCGGCCAACTGGAAGCTGGTGGCGGAAAATTTCTGCGACACGCTGCATCTGGACTGGGTGCATCCGCAGGTGGTGGGGTATTCGAAGCCCGAGGACCATTTCGACATTTTCGCCGCCCCGGCCTATGGCACGGGTTCCTACAACGTGCTGTCCCCCGATCCGCGCGCCCACGCCTTCACGCCGTTCCCGAATTTGCCGCCCGAGTTGGTCAATCGCGGCGAGTTCATTTTCCTGTATCCGGGCGTGCTGATCTTCCTGCTGCCCAATCAGGTGTTCAGTATTATTCTCGACCCGCTTTCCCCGGATTGCACAGGTGAGCGGCTGGATTTTGCCTTCACCGAAACGCCGGACATCGAGGCGGCGGCCACTGCGCGTGCGTGGTGGATCGAGGGGTGGCGGCATCTGAACCAGCAGGATTTCGGTGTGTTGCGCCGCTTGCAGGAAGGCCGGGCCTCGCCTGCGTTCAACGGCGGCTGTTTCTCGGCGGCGATGGATGCGGTGCCGCTGGCGGTGCAGCGGCGGGTGGCGGAGGATTTGTTGGCATGACCGGCGTGGTGCGCTGCTTTCCCGCCGCCGGGCGGGATTTTTCGCCGTATGGCGGGTTCGGCAATGCCTATGCGGGCGGCGGTGAAATCGCCCGGCTGGTTGGCCCCGAACATAGCGAGAGCATGGGCTGCGGCATCGCCACCTATCGCGGCGTGCGCACCACATGGCATCTGCCGTTCGACGAGATTCTGTATGTCATCGCGGGCGAAATGACGGTGCGCGGCAGCGGGCAGGAATGGTGCGTGGGGCCGGGCGACGTGCTGTTTTTCCCCGAAGGCGTGCCGGTGGAATACGACGCGCCGGGCGAGGTGACGGTGTTTTACGCCAAATATCCGGTGGGACGGTCCACGCCGGGGTAGTTTTTATCCGGCGATGAATTGTTCTGTCGATATATCTGCCTGCCGCAGGATCGCCCGCATGGTGCCTTCCGGCAAGTCGCCGGGGTGGTTTGGAACCGTAACGGCGCGTCCGGACGCGGGATTCACCCAAATCTCGTGTGATCCAGCAGCTTGGCGGTGGAAGACGAAACCGAATTGCCGCAGCCGGGCGGCAACGTCGCGGTAGCGAAACCCGGCCAGACGCCCCATCAGGCGCTGACGATCAGCGGATAGTCGAACACATCCGCCGCTGCGACGAATTGCGGCGCGCCGGATGTCCCGTCATGGAACTCAATCAACTTGCGGGCGACATCACGGGCGATTTCCAGCGTCTCGGCAATTGTGCGGCCCTGCGCAACCAAGCCCTGAACGTCGTCGGACGTGGCCAGATACACGCCCTCCGGCAGCTTCTCGATGTGCAGTGTGATGACTCGCTCCATCCGGCCCCCGGTCCATGCTGTCGCGCGCAACTAGATACTGTTGATCGGGCTGACCGGCAACGCAGAGCGTGACGGCGTCCGGTTCCGGCACGCATCACCACCCCATCGGGGCTTGCCCAACCGCCCGCTCATCCGTCACGTTACGCTCCGAAGAACACGCCGCATTCGGCGGGAAACGAGGGATTGTCCGTGCAGATCGACGAACCGCTACGGCGCAAACTGGTGCAGGCGGTGGCCGCCACGGTGATTGCCCATGCCGAGGAACTGACGGACCTCGATCAGGCCATCGGCGATGGCGACCACGGGCTGAACATGAAGCGCGGGTTCGAGGCGGTGCTGGGCGACATCGATAAACTCGTGGCGCAACCGCTGCCGAAGATGCTCGCTGCCATCGGCACCACGCTGGTGATGAAGGTCGGCGGTGCTTCCGGCCCGCTGTATGGAACGCTGTTCCTGCAACTCGGCAAGGCGATCCCCGAAGCGCCCTCAATGTCCGAGGCGGCGGATGCGCTGGCGGTGGCCATCGAGGCGGTGAAGGCGCGGGGCAAGTCCACCGTGGGGGAAAAAACCCTGCTGGACGTGCTGGCACCGGTGCTGGACGCACTGCGCGCCGGGGCGGACGATCTGCCCGCCGTGGCCGATGCGGCGGCGGAGGCCACCAAACCCGTTCAGGCCACCAAGGGCCGCGCCTCGTTTTTGGGCGCGCGCAGCATCGGCCATGCCGATCCGGGCGCACGCTCCAGCGCGCTGATCGTCCGCGCCGTGGCCAGCACTCTGGCGGAGGCAGCATGAGCAACGTCGGCATCGTCATCGTCTCGCACTCGCCGCTGGTCGCCCAGGGGGCGGCGGACATGGTGCGCCAGATGGTGGGTGAGGAAGTCCCGCTCGCATGGTGCGGTGGCGATCCGGATGGCGGGCTGGGCACCGATGTGGCCGCGATCATGTCGGCCATCGGGCGGGCGTGGTCGCCAGCCGGGGTGGCGATTCTGGCCGATCTGGGCGGGGCAGTGACCAACAGCGAAATGGCCATCGAGATGCTGCCCGAGGAACAGCGCGACCTTGTGGCGGTGTGCAACGCGCCGGTGGTGGAAGGCGCGGTGGTGGCGGCCACCGAGGCCAGCGGCGGCAGCGATCTGCACACCGTGCGTGCCACCGCCGAGGAGTTGTCACCGTGAGCGAGTTGTCCGCCCGCATCGAAATCACCAACCCCACGGGCCTGCACGCCCGCCCGGCGGTGAAGCTGACCAAGCTGGCGAAAACCGTCCCCGCCGCCGCCGTGCAGGTGGCGCTGGCCGAGGCCGGGCCGTGGATTGATGCGAAAAGCGTGGTCAAGGTGATGGCCATGAAGGCCGCGCGCGGCACCGCGATGCATTTCCGCGCCAGTGGCGAACAGGCGCAGGTGGCGATTGATGCGCTGGTCGATCTGGTGCGGCGCGATTTCGACGAGGGCCACGCGGGCGCCGATGCCACAACATGAACTGACCGGCCACGCCGCCGCCCCCGGCATCGCCGCGGGCGTGCTGGTGGAATTGGCCGAATCCCGCGCCGCCGCCCGGCAGGCCGGCAGCCCCGCCGAGGAACGCGCGGCGCTGGAAGCTGCCATTGCGGCGGCACTGACCGATCTGGCGGCGCTGGCCGCCACGGCGGATGGCGACGGGGCCGGCATGCTGGAATTCCAGACCGCGATGCTGGAAGACGAGGCACTGCGCGAACCGGCGCTGGAAGCCATCGCCGCCGGTGCGCCCGCCGACATTGCCTGGGCGGAAAGCCTCGCCGCGCAGACCGCCGAATACGAGGCTGCCGAGGACGATTATTTCCGCGCCCGCGCCAGCGACCTGCACGATCTGGCCGGCCGGGTCGCCCGCCATCTGCGCGGTGAGACCGAGGCGGCGCTGCCGCCGGGCTGTGTGGTGCTGGCCGACGACCTGACACCCAGCCGGTTTCTGGCCACCAACTGGGCCGGCGGCGGCATTGCGCTGCGGGCGGGCAGCAAGGCGAGCCATGTGGCGATGCTGGCGCGCGCGCGCGGCGTGCCGATGGTTGTGGGGCTTGCGGGTGCCAAGGCCGATGGCCACACGGCGGCGGCGCTGGATGGCGGGGCCGGGGTGCTGTGGCTGTCGCCTGATCCCGCAACGCTGACCCGGCTGAATGGGGTGCGCGCCTCGGCGGCGCAGGCGGCGGCCGATGCTGCCGGGTTGCTGTATCTGCCTGCCCGCACCGCCACCGGGCGGCGCATCGCCACCCATATCAACGTGGCCGACCCCGCCGAACTCGATGGGCTCGACCCCGGCATGTGCGACGGGATCGGGCTGACGCGCACCGAATTGCTGTTCCCGGCCAGCGGCGGCCTGCCGGACGAGGACCGGCAATATGCGGTGTATCGCCGCATCGTGGAATGGGCGCAGGGCCGCCCGGTGACCATCCGCACGCTGGATGCAGGCGGCGACAAGCCGATTGCCGGGCTGACGGTGGACGGCGAATCGAACCCGTTTCTGGGTCTGCGCGGTGTGCGGCTGTCCTTGTCGCGGCTGGAGATTTTCAGCGTGCAACTGCGCGCGTTGGCCCGCGCCGCTGTGCATGGCGCGCTGAAGATCATGGTGCCGATGATCACGGTGCCCGCCGAACTGGAAGCCACGCGGGCACTGCTGGTGCAGGCCGTGGCCGATCTGACCGCCGCAGGCATTCCCGCCGTGGCCCCGCCGCTGGGCATGATGGTGGAAGTGCCGGCCGCCGCACTGGCCCCGGAGCAGTTCGACGCCGCGTTCTACTCCATCGGCAGCAACGACCTGACGCAATACGTCACTGCCAGCGCGCGCGACATCGGGTCGGTGGCCAGCCTGGCCGATGCGCGCAACCCCGGCGTGCTGCGCCTGATTGCCGAGGTGGCTGCCTACGGAAAGCGCGCCGGGCGGGAGGTGAGCCTGTGCGGTGATGCGGCGGGTGACCCGGCACTGACCGGGGCGTTATTGACCTGCGGGCTGGAAAGCCTGTCGATGGCGCCGAACGCGCTGCCACTGGTGAAGGCGGCCATCGCCCGCCATCGCTGAACAAGGGGAAACGCCATGAAAAAATTCATGAATTCGGCGGACACCATTCTGCCGGAAAGCCTCGCGGGCTTCGCCGCCGCCCATGCCGACATCGTGACACTGGGCGAGGAGGGCAAGTTTGTCCGCCGTGCCGCGCTGAAGCCCGGCAAGGTGGCGCTGATCTCGGGCGGCGGCAGCGGGCATGAGCCGTTGCATGCGGGGTTCGTGGGTCTCGGCATGCTGGATGCCGCGTGCCCCGGGCAGGTGTTCACCTCCCCCACGCCGGACCAGATGCTGGAAGCCGCGGCAGCGGTGGACACCGGGGCGGGCGTGCTGTTCATCGTGAAGAACTACGCGGGCGACATCATGAACTTCGACATGGCGCGCGAGATGTCGCCGGGCGAAGTGGCCACCGTCATCACCGATGACGATGTTGCGGTGGAAAACTCCACCTGGACCACCGGGCGGCGCGGCGTGGCGGGCACCATGATCGTGGAAAAGATCGTTGGTGCTGCGGCCGAGCAGGGCATGGATCTGGCCGCGTTGCAGGCGCTGGGCACGCGGGTCAATCAGGCCACGCGCTCGATGGGCGCGGCACTCAGCGGTTGCACCGTGCCGGCTGCGGGCAAGCCGAATTTCACGCTGGCCGAGGACGAAATTGAGATCGGCGTCGGCATTCACGGCGAACCCGGACGGCGGCGCGAAAAGCTGGGCACCGCCGATGCGCTGGCCGCCGAGATGGTGGCGGCGATCTGCACCGATTTCGGCGAGCGCGCCAAGGGCGGCGTGCTGCTGCTGGTCAACGGCTTCGGCGCGACCCCGCTGATGGAACTGTACCTGATGTATCACGCCGCAAGGCGCGAACTGGAAGCGCGCGGCCTGCACATCGACCGCTCGCTGGTGGGCAATTTCGTCACCTCGCTGGACATGGCGGGCTGCTCGATCACCGTCACCCTGCTGGATGACGCGCTGGCAGCGCTGTGGGACGCGCCGGTGCACACCGCCGGGTTGCGCTGGGGGGCGTGAGCACGGCGCACCCGCCCGAGTCCGGCCGGGAACGGCTGGCCGGAATTCTGCTGGTCATGGGCTCGGCGTTGGTGTGGAGCACGGGCGGGTTGATCGTGCGCTCGCTCACGCTGGCTGATAGCTGGACGACGATTTTCTGGCGCTCGCTGTCGGCCACGGTGTTTCTGGTGGCGCTGAACCTGATTCAGCACGGCAGGCAGGCGCCGCGCGTGGTGTTCGGCCTCGGCTGGGCTGGGCTTGCGGTGGCGGCGTGTTTCGCCGGGTCGTCGATTGCGCTGATCATCGCGCTCAGCCTGACCTCGGTGGCCAATGCGCTGGTGATCATGTCGTCCGCGCCACTGTTCGCGGCCGTGCTGGGCTGGGTTTTTTTGGGTGAACGGGTGCGGCCATGGACGTGGGCGGCCATCGCCGCGACCATGGGCGGCATTGCGCTGATGGTCTCGGACGCCACCGGGCAGGACAATCTGCTGGGCGATGCGATCGCGCTGGCGATTGCGGTGGGCTATGGCGGGGCCATCGTGATTTCCCGCCACCGGCGCGGCGTGAGCATGGCGCCTGCGATGGTGATCGCCACGGCAGCGGCGATGCTGATTGCGCTGCCGCTGTCGCATCCGTGGCAGGTCAGCCGCACCGATGCGCCGCTGCTGGCAGTGTTCGGTGCGGGGCAACTGGGCTTCGGCATGCTGCTGTTTGCGGCGGGCAGCCGGCTTGTGCCGGCGGCGGCCACAGCGCTGCTGGGCGAACTGGAGCCGATTCTGGGGCCGGTCTGGGTGTGGCTGTTCATCGGTGAGCGGCCCACCGGCATGGCGCTGGCCGGTGGCGTGGTGGTACTGGCGGCACTGACGGCGCATACGCTGGTGGATGTGTGGATGGAACGGCGCAGCGCCGCGCGCCAGACAGGGGGATAAGGCACCGATGCCCGGCTTGCACCAGTTTCTGCTGTTCTTCGCCGCAGCCCTGCTGCTGGCGATCATGCCCGGCCCGGGCATTTTCTACGTCGCCTCCCGCACGCTGGCCGGGGGCCGCGCGGAGGGTCTGGCCTCGAGTTTTGGCACCGGGATCGGCGGCATGGTGCATGTGGTGGCGGGCGCGCTGGGCGTTTCAGCCCTGGTGCTGGCCAGCGCCGAGTTGTTTGGCGCGCTGAAACTGGCCGGTGCGGCCTATCTGGTCTGGCTCGGCCTGCGCACCATTCTGTCCGCCCGCCGCGATGCCGAGGCGGCGGCGGCGGGGCAAGCGGCGGCAACTCCGATGGGCGCGCGCCGGGCGTTTCGCGAAGGCGTGCTGGTGGAGGCACTGAACCCCAAGACGGCGGCGTTCTTTCTGGCCTTCGTGCCGCAATTCGTGGTGCCCGAGGCCGGACCCGTGGCGGTGCAGTTCGCCGTGCTGGGCGTGATTT
>CAIPHQ010000382.1 GCA_903864895.1 uncultured Rhodospirillales bacterium | reverse complement strand
GCGGCATCGTGGCGCTGGCGGATGTGTCGCTGGATCTGCCCGGGGGCGAAATCCTCGGGCTGATCGGGCCGAACGGCGCGGGCAAGACCACGCTGGTGAATGTGCTCAGCGGGTTTCAGCGCCCGACGTCGGGGGATGTGCGGGTGGATGGCGCGCCCGCCACGCGCTGGCAAGCGCATCGCTTTGCCGCCGCCGGGGTGGTGCGAACGTTTCAGGCGGTGCGGCCGTTTCGCGGGCTGACCGTGGCCGAGAATGTGGAAGCCGGGTGCATCGGGCGCGGCCTGTCGCGCACGGCGGCGCGGCTTGAGGCGGTGGCCATCCTGCGGACGCTGCATCTGGCGGACAAAGCCGCATGGCGGGCCGATGCGCTGAACTTCGGCGACGAGCACCGGCTTGGGCTGGCCCGCGCGCTGGCCTTGCAGCCGCGTTTTCTGTTGCTGGATGAGCCGGGGGCCGGGCTGAACGCGGGCGAGATTGCCGAATTGCGCGACACCATCCGCAGCATCCGCGACCGTTTGGGCTGCGGCGTGCTGGTGATTGACCACAACATGACGCTGATCATGGGCGTGTGCGAGCGGGTGCAGGTGCTGGCCACCGGGCGCACGCTGGCCAGCGGCACGCCGGATGCTGTGCTGGCCGATGCGGCGGTGCGCCGGGCCTATCTGGGCGCGGCGGCGGCCTGAGCCATGCTGCGCGTGGAAAACCTGCATCTGGCCTATGGCCGCGTCACCGCCTTGCGCGGCGTGAGCCTTGCGGTGGAACCGGGTGCCATGGTCTCCATCATCGGGCCGAACGGCGCGGGCAAGACCTCGCTGCTCGGGGCCATCGCGGGCGACGTGGCGGCGCAGTCCGGGCGCATCCTGTTCGACGGGGCGGAGTTGCGCGGCCTGCCCAGTGACGCGATCGTGCGGCGCGGCATCGCGCTGGTGCCGGAAGGGCGGCACATCTTCGCCAGCCTGACCGTGCGCGAGAACCTGACGCTGGGGGCCACCATCCGCGCCGACCGCGCGGCGGCCCGTGCGGATATCGACCGCTTCCTGTCCATTTTTCCCATCCTGCGGGAGCGCGCAGGCCAACCCGCCGGGCGGCTTTCAGGCGGGGAGCAGCAGCAACTGGCCATCGCCCGCGCGTTGCTGGCCCGCCCCCGCCTGCTGATGCTGGACGAGCCATCGCTGGGCCTCGCGCCGAAAATCATCGATCAGGTCTATGACTATCTGGCCGAGGTGCGGCGTGAAGGGGTGGCCGTGCTGGTGGTGGAGCAGAACGCCGGGCGGGCGCTCGCGGCGTCAGACAGCATCCATGTGCTGAACGGCGGCACAGTGCGGCTTTCGGGCAGCGGGGCGGAGGTGATGCAGCATGCCGGGTTCGACAGCGCCTATTTCGGGGTGGCACTGTGAGCGGGCAGACGGTGCAGATCATCGCCGACGCCATCGCGCTGGGCGGGCTGTATGCGCTGACCGCGCTGGGCATCGGGCTGATTTTCGGTGTGATGCGGCTGATCAACTTCGCGCACGGCGACCTGATCGCTGCAAGCGGCTATTCGCTGCTGATCGCGGCGGGCCGCCCGGTGCTGGCCGCCGTGGTGCTGGCGCTGCTGGCCGCCGTGGTGCTGGCGCTGGGCACCGAACGGCTGGCCTTCCGCCCGTTGCGCCGCGCGGACCCCGCGAGCCTGCTGATCGCGTCGTTCGCCGTGAGCGTGTTTCTGGAAAAACTGCTGATCGTGTTCGTCGATTCCCGCCCGAAAGGCGTGGACTTCCTGCCCGGTCTTGCCGCCCCGGTGGAACTGTTCGGCGTGCGGTTGCAGCAATTGCAGGTGGTGACCATCGCGGTCAGTGCCGCGCTGCTGGCGGGCATGACCTGGCTGCTGCGCTTCACGCGCATCGGGCTGGAAATGCGCGCGGCGGCGGAGAATTTCCGCATGGCCCGCCTGCTGGGCGTGCGCGCCAACCGGGTGATTGCCGCCGCCTTCGCGCTCAGCGGCGTGCTGGCCGCCGCCGTGACGGTGCTGTTCGTGGCGCAAACCGGCGTGGTGGCCCCGCGTATGGGGCTGACGCTGGTGGTGATTGCCTTCGTCTCCACCGTCATCGGCGGGCTGGGCAGCCTGCCGGGGGCGGCGCTGGGCGGAATGCTGGTGGGCAGCACGTCAATGCTGTTGCAGGCGTTCCTGCCGGATGAATTGCGCCCGTTCCGCGAGGCGTTCGTGTTTCTGGCGGTGATTGTGGTGTTGCTGTTCCGCCCGCAAGGCCTGCTGGCCGCGCGCGGCCTGCGGGAGCGGGTATGATGCGCGCCGCGCGGCGCTGGCTGCCGCTGGCCCTGCTGTTGCTGGTGGTGCTGGCGGTGGCGGCCCTTGCCGCCGTCAGCCCGGAAGTGGTGCGGCGGCGCATGGTGCTGGCGCTGGTGGATCTGGTGGCCGTGGTGGGGCTGTACGTGTTCGCGGGCAATTCCGGCGTGCTGCCGTTCGGCCATGCCGGGTTCATGGCCATCGGCGCCTATACCTCGGGCCTGCTGACCATCCCGGCACCGATGAAGGCGATGTTCCTGCCCGCGCTATGGCCGTGGTTGCAGCAGACGCAATGGCCCGCCTGGGCCGGGCCGCCCGCAGGCGGCGTGGTGGCGGCGCTGGCTGCGCTGATTGTGGGGCCGCCGCTGATGGGCCTGTCCGGCATTTCGGCCAGCATCGCCACGTTTGCGTTGCTGGTGATCGTCTACACCGTGGTGGGCAACTGGAGCGACGTGACCGGTGGGCAGCAATCCTTGATGGGCCTGCCGCTGAGCACGTCACTGGCCCCGGCACTGGTATGGGCCTGCGTGGCGCTGGTGGTGGCGTACGCCTATCAGGAAAGCCGCTCGGCATTGGCGTTGCGCGCGTCGCGCGAGGATGAGGCGGCGGCGCGGGCCACCGGGGTGCATGTGCGGCGTGAGCGCCTGGTGGCGTTCGTGTTGAGCGCACTGCTGAGCGGTATTGCGGGCGCGCTGCTGGGCCATCTGGCGGGCACGTTGCGCGCCGACAGTTTTTACATCGACCTGACCTTCCTGATCGTGGCGATGCTGGTGATCGGCGGCATGCGCAGCCTGACCGGTGCAGTGCTCGGCACGCTGTCCATCGCGCTGGTGACCGAACTGCTGCGGCTGGCCGAAGCCGGGGTGCCGGTGGCAGGCACGCTGCTGCGCGCCCCCGCAGGTCTGGGCGACGCGCTGCTGGCGCTGGCCATGCTGCTGGTGCTGCTGTTCCGCCCGTCCGGCCTGTCGGGCGGGCGGGAACTCGGCGGTTAGGCGCGCCCGACCAGACGTGCATGCTTGATGGGCAACGCGCGGATGCGCGTTCCCGTCGCATCGAAAATTGCGTTCGCCAGCGCGGGCGCAATCGGCGGCGTGCCCGGCTCGCCGATGCCGCCCCATTTGCCGCCGCCGGACAGTGCCAGCCAGGTCTCGATGCGCGGCGCATCGGCCATGCGGACCATCTCGTATACGTCGAAATTGCCCTGCTCCACACGGCCGTGCTTGATCGTGATCTCGCCCGACAGCGCCGCCGTCAGCCCGTAGATGATGCCGCTTTCAATCTGCATTTCAACGGTGCGCGGGTTGACCACATGGCCGCAATCCACCACCGCGACCACGCGATGCACCTTCACCTCACCGAGTGTGGACACCGAGGCTTCCACCACTTCACCGACGATGGTGCCGAAGCTTTCGTGAATGGCGATGCCGCGTCCCCACCCGGTGGGAAGTGCGCGGCCCCAGCCGGATTTCTGTTCCAGCACCGCCAGCACGCGCAAAAAATCCGGCTTGCCGGCCAGCAACGTGCGGCGGAAGGCCAGCGGGTCCTGCCCCGCCACCGAGGCCATTTCATCGACGAAGCTTTCCATCGCAAACGCGTTCTGGCTGCTGCCCACCGAGCGCCAGAACATCACCGGCACATGCGTGTTCTTCAGCAGGCAGTCCACGCGCAGGCTGGCCACCGCATACGGGCAGTTGGACAGGCCCTCGACAGCCATCGGCTCCACGCCATCAGCCACCTTGTCCCAGCCCAGGGAGCGGCGAATGGACCCCACCGCGGTGCGGATATGCCAGCCGGTGGGCAGTCCGTCCGTGCCGAGAGCTGCTTGCAGGCGGATGGCCGCCTGCGGGCGGTAGCGGTCGTGGCGCATGTCTTCCTCACGCGTCCACACCAGTTTCACCGGCACGCCCATCTGCTTGCTGACGGCCACCGCCTGCCGCAACTCGTCATTCACCGCACGGCGGCCGAACCCGCCGCCGAGGAAGCAGTTGTGCACGAACACCTGATCGGGCCGCATCCCGGCCACGTCGGCAGCGGCGGTGATGGCGGTTTCGGGGAACTGCGTGCCCATCCAGATGTCGATGCGGTCCGCCTGCACATGCGCGGTGCAGTTCAGCGGTTCCATGGTGGCATGGGCCAGATGCGGCACCTCGTACAGCGCGTCGACGGTTTTCGCCGCACCTTGCAGGGCGGCCGCCGCGTCGCCGCGCTGCACGGCGGTGACCATCTCGGCATCGAGGGCGGCGCGGTATTCGGCGCGGAACTGCGCGCTGCTGGTACTGGCCGCCGGGCCTTCGTTCCAG
>CAIPHQ010000381.1 GCA_903864895.1 uncultured Rhodospirillales bacterium | reverse complement strand
GAGTGATGCGCTGGCGGCGATTGCGGCGAAGAACCACAAGAACGGCGTGGACAACCCGTATGCGCAGATGCGCAAGGATCTGGGCTTCGCGTTCTGCCGCACCGAATCGGAGAAGAACCCGTTCGTCGCCCGCCCGCTGAAACGCACCGACTGCTCATTGGTCAGCGACGGCGCGGCGGCCTTGGTGATGACCAACGAGGACACCGCGCGCGGCATGGCCAAGGCGGTGCGCTTCCGCGCCGCCGTGCAGGTGAACGACTTCCTGCCGCTGTCCCGCCGCGACCCGGCGGCGTTCGAGGGTGCTGCGCTGGCGTGGCAGCGGGCACTGGAGGACGCGGGGCTCGTATTGGGCGATCTGTCCTTCGTGGAAACCCATGACTGCTTCACCATCGCCGAACTGATCGAATACGAGGCGATGGGCCTGACCCCGCCGGGGCAGGGCGCGCGCGCGGTGCTGGAAGGCTGGGTCACCGCCGATGGCCGCCTGCCGGTGAACCGCTCGGGCGGGTTGAAGGCCAAGGGCCACCCGATTGGTGCCACCGGGGTTTCCATGCACGCCATCGCGGCGATGCAACTGACCGGCACGGCAGGTGCCATGCAGTTGCCGCGCGCCGATGTGGCGGGGGTGTTCAACATGGGCGGGGCGGCGGTGGCGAATTACGTGTCTGTTCTTGAAGCGGTGCGCGGCGGCTGACGCGGCTCAGCGGCCGTCTGCGATTTCCAGAGCGAGCGCCGCCGCTCGCGCCCCGCTGTTGAACGCTCCGGCCACCGTGCCCGCCAACCCGTCGCTGCACCACGCCTCACCCGCGAACAGCAGTGCGCCGAGCGGCGTGTCCATCGCGGCGCGGGCGGCGGCGTGGCCGGGGCGGGCGTAGGCGTAGGCACCCAGAAACGCAGGGTTTTCGCCCCAATCCGTCACCAACGCGGCACCCATGCGGGCATTCCCATCCAGAAGGCTGGCAAACTCGGCGCGCGCGAAGGCTTCGGCGGCTTGGGGGCCTGCGCGGGACAGGTCCCATGCGTCCGGCCCGCCGATGAAGCCCACCACATGGTCGGCGCCGCCGGGCCACGCCAGAAAGAACATGGCGCGCGCGCCGGGCACCACCTGCCGGTGCACCGAAGCGCCTTGCGGCAGGCCGAAACGGTCCGGGCCATCGGCGCGCAGTGCCACCTTGGACAGCAGGCCCATCGGCAGGGCGGCAATGGCCTCACGCCGTTCGGCGGGCAAGGGCGGGTCGAATTCGATGCCGCCTGCCGCCAGCACGCCGGTGGAGACGGTGACGATGCAGGCGCGCGCCGTGAGTCTGCCTGCGGGCGTGGTGATTTCCACCCCGCCGGGCCTGTCCCATGTAATGCGCCGCACCGGGGTGGCATGCCGAACCGGACCGGCCAGCGGGGCCAGACGGCGTTCGATGAACGCGCCCAACCCGCCCGCCACGTTCAGGTTGCTGCCGGTGAGCTCGTTCGCCTGCCAATCGTGCAGGCTGAACTCCGCCGGGGGCGCGGCGGCGATCAGGCAGGCTTCCCAGGTCTCGATGGTGGCCGCCCACGGATTGCCGCGCAGCGGTGCCAGGGCATCGGCGAATGCAATGTCGCCCGGTTGCGCGGCGCGGGCGGTCAGCAGGGTGGAAATCTCCTCCCACGCCGCGCCATAGGCTTCGCGTTCGGCATCGGTGGCCGGGCGATGGCCGACGCGGACCTGCCCGGTCCAGTCGCCCTGCGCATCGCGCAGTGTCTCTCCGGTGGCGCGTGCCAGATCGGTCAACGGGTTGCGCTCGGCGGCGTGCAGCCAGTAGGCACCTTGGTCGAAGGCGGCATCGCCGAAGGGCGTGGTCCACGCCCGTCCGCCGCTGCGGGCCAGGGCTTCCAGTACGATGCAACTGCGGCCCGCCCGGCGGAGTGCGGCCGCGGCTGAAAGACCCGCCACGCCTGCGCCAACCACGATCACGTTGGCGTCGAACTTCATTCCTCATCGTCCGCGGCAAGTGCATCCTCGGGCCGCACCGGCACCGCGTAGCCCTCGGTGAGCCAGCGGCCGAGATCGACATCAGCGCAGCGCGAGGCACAGAACGGGCGGAATTTCTCCACCGCCGGTTTCTTGCAGATCGGGCAGGGTTTGGGGTGGGCCGCCGTACCGCTCACGCTTCGAGTCTCCATCCCCACGGCGCCAATGCCGGGTCTGGCCGCAGCATGAGGGGTCGCCCGGCGCGGTTGGCAAGATCGTCCAGTGCGGCCGCATCGCGCGCCAAAGCCTCGGCCACGGCAGGGGCCGCGGCAAGCTGGGGCAGACGGTGCGGCGGTGTGGCGGCGATGGCGGCCAATTGGCGCAGCGCGGCCAAGCCCGCCGCGTGCGGGCCGGTCAGCATTTCGTGCAGCGGCGGATGGATGCGCGGGCGCAGGATTTCCGCCAGACCCAGCGCCGAGAACCCTAGAAAGCGCGGCTGCAGATTGTCTTCGGCCAAGGCCGCTGCCAGCGCCGGGCCAAGCGCGGCGCGGCGTTTGACCGGCAGGCCCGCGAAATCGATCAGGATCGCGCCGGCCAGATTGCGCAGCCGGATTTGGCGCGCCAGTGCGCCAATCAGCGCGCGGTTGGCGGCCTCCTGGCTGTGCCCCTTGGCCCCGCGCCCGGCGCTGGCGGCGGCAAGGTCGATGTCGATGGCGGTCAGCGCGGGCGTGGGATGCACGCTGAACCGCGCACCGCCGGGCAGGGCACCTGTTGCCTCGGCAAGCGCGGACACGGCGGATTCGGTGTCGTCATCGAACGCACGCGGCACGAAGGTGGCGCGCGCGCCGAGGGTAGGGCGCAACTCCGCCAGCACGGCGTTGGCATCACAGACAACGGGGGCATCCGGGTACAGTGCGGCCATACGCAGCACCGCATTGGGGCCGGTGCGGAGCAACGCGGGCGGGCCGTTGCCGGTCAGCGCGGCTTCGGCGGGGTCGAGTTTGGCGGACAGGCGCGGGCCTTTGCCGCCCTGTGCAGCGCGGGTGACGCGCACGCCGAGGATTTGGCCCTCCTGCGGCGGAGCCGGGCACTCACTGTCGGGCAGGAAACCGTCCGCATCGGCCAAGCGCACGAAACTGCCCGCCATCTGCGGCATCCGCGCCGTAACCCGCCCGCGATGCAGGCTGCCCACGCCATCCGGCGCGCCGGGGCGCCACAGCGCGTAGTCACGCAGGCCAGTGGCATCGGTCACGGCAACACGCACCTCGCCGGGGCTGGCGGCGGCGCGGATGATCACGGCAACAGGTAGCCGAGGCCGCGCAGCAATTGCGCGGTTTCAAACAGCGGCAGGCCGACAACGTTGGAATAGCTGCCGGACAGGAAGCGGATATGCGCTGCGGCCAGACCCTGAATGGCGTAGCCGCCCGCCTTGCCCTGCCATTCGCCGGAGTCGAGATAGGCCGCAATTTGCGCGTCCGTCAGGCGGGCGAAGCCCACGGCACTGTCCACCACGCGCTCCACAACCCGCCCGTCTGGCGCAGCGAGCACGACGCAGGTGATGACGTGGTGGCGCCGGCCGGACAGCAGGGTCAGGCACTCCTGCGCCTGCGCGCGGGTTTCCGCCTTGGGCAGTGGGCGGCGGCCCACGCCGACCACGGTGTCGGCGGCCAGTACCAGCGCATCGGGCACAATTACCCGGGCTGCCAGCGCCTTGGCGCGGGCAAGCCGCTGCGCCAGCAAACGCGGGATTTCCGCGCGCAGGGGCTGTTCGTCGATATCAGTGGCGAGGATTTGGCCGGGCGTCACCCCGATCTGGGCCAGCAGCGCAAGCCGCCTTGGGCTTGCGGAGGCCAATACGAGCGGCAACCGGGTCACAGGCGGCGGCCGGTGCGGCGCGCTATTTGAACCGGAACGTGATCCGGCCCTTGCTGAGATCGTACGGTGTCATCTCGACGTTCACGCGGTCGCCTGCCAGCACGCGGATGCGGTTCTTGCGCATCTTGCCGCTGGTGTGGGCCAGGATCACGTGCTCGTTGTCCAGCTTCACGCGAAACATCGCGTTGGGCAGCAGTTCAGCCACCGTGCCGCTGAACTCAATCATGTCTTCTTTGGACATCAAGCCTCTTTGTCAATTCCGTGCGGCGCGGAACATGATGTTTACAGCGTGCAAGGTCAAGCCGAACCGCCATCCGTGGGCGCGGGGCTGAGGCGCAAGGCCACGCTGCGGGCGTGCGCCTGCAAGCCTTCGGCCTCGGCCAGCGTTACCGCCGCCGGGCCAATCTGCGCCAGCGCCGCCGCATCGCCGCTGATCCATGTGGTGCGCTTGAGGAAATCGAACACCGACAGGCCGGAGGCAAAGCGCGCCGAGCGCCCGGTGGGCAGCACATGGTTCGGCCCGGCCACATAGTCGCCCACCGCTTCCGGCGCGTGCGTGCCCAGAAACGCCGCCCCGGCATGGCGGATTCGGGCGAACAGCGCGGCCGGGTCAGCGGTCATGATCTGCAAATGCTCGGGCGCGATGCGGTCCACCAGGGCCACCGCCTCATCCCAGTTCCGCACCACGATCACCGCGCCGTGGTCGCGCCACGAGGCCCCGGCGATGGCGGCGCGGGGCAGGGTGGGCAGTTCGGCGGCCACGGCGGCGGCCACCGCTGCGCCGAATTCGGCGGAGTCGGTGATCAGGATGGATTGCGCCGCCTCGTCATGCTCGGCCTGTGCCAGCAGATCGACCGCGACCAGGCGGGGATCGTTGGCGGCGCCGGCCAGAATGACCACTTCCGAGGGGCCAGCAATCGAGTCGATGCCAACGCGGCCAAACACCTGCCGCTTGGCCTCGGCCACATAGGCGTTGCCGGGGCCGACGATGCGGTCCACCGGGGCCACGGTGGCGGTGCCCCATGCGAGTGCTGCCACCGCCTGCGCGCCGCCAATGCGGTAGATTTCCGCCACCCCGGCGCGCCGCGCGGCGGCCAGCACCAAGGGGTTCAGCACGCCATCCGGCGTGGGAACGCACATCGCGATGCGCCCCACGCCTGCCGCACGCGCCGGAATGGCGTTCATCAGCACGGATGACGGATAGGCCGCCTTGCCGCCCGGCACATACAGGCCCACGGCGTCCAGCGGCGTCCAGCGCATGCCCAGCGTCATGCCCTCGGCGTCGGTCAACTGCAGATCGGCGGGGAGTTGCGCGCGATGGAAGGCTTCGATGCGGCGCGCGGCGACCTCAAGGGCGGCCATCTGCGCTTGCGGCACCTCGGCGATGGCGGCGTCGATCTCACTTGCGGCAATGCGCAGGCGCTGCGGGGTGATGGCCATGCGGTCGAAGCGTTCGGTGTAGTCGCACAGGGCCGCGTCCCCGCGCGCGCGCACATCGGCAATAATGGCGCTGACCGCATCGCCCACGCTCTCGGCGGTTTCACGCGCTTCGCCGAGCAGGGCGGTGAAGGCGGGTTCGAAGTCAGCGGTGGCGGTGGAGAGGGATTTCATCGGTGCAATCGGGTCCTAGGCGGATGCGGCGGGGCGGTGCGCAGGCTTGCGCCGTGCCGGCCGGGCGGCTTGCAATTCGTGCAGCAGGTCGGGGTGCCGGTCGAGCAGCTTGAACAGATTGACCACGGCAGGCATCGGCGGCACCTCGCCACGCTCATAGCGCGAAAACGCATTGTGCCCGCCGCCGGTCAGGGCTGCGGCGCTATGCTGTGTCAGGCCAAGCCGAGTGCGGATGCGCTTGAGTTCACGCGCCTGACGGTCGCGGGCTTGCAGGATCAGCGCATCCCCTGCCGCCGCGTAACGCTCCGCACTGTCCGGGTCGAAGACAATGTCGCCACAGCTTTCGCAGCGCCAGCCCGACAGGCCGGTGACCTCGCTGGACAGGCCGTCATAGGTCACGGTGAAGGCTTCGTGGTCAAAGTGCGCTGAGGGTTTGGCGCATTCGCCGCACAGTACGCCTGACACACTACTTCTCCTTGAACTGAATCACCGGGCCGGCCGGTAACAGGATCACTTTGATGTAGGCCGTGCGGCCATTCGGCACAGGGGCGTGATCAACGTCCTGCCAGACCGTATGGTCGTTGTAGCTGGTCATCGACTTGTAGAAATTCCGGCGGCTCAGCGTTGCAATGACGCCGAGCATTTCGCGCGAGGTCAGTCCCATTTGCCGGCCGCCATCCAGTGCGGTCTTGGTGAAGGCGGCTGCACCGAGTGCCGCGACGCGTTCCTTCACCTGTGCCAAGTCGTGATGTGCGACCCGCTTGTCCATCACGATGTCCCGTATTTACCCCCAGAGGGTAAATTAATCAACCCGCCG
This sequence comes from uncultured Rhodospirillales bacterium, assembly GCA_903864895.1. Classification (GTDB taxonomy): domain Bacteria; phylum Pseudomonadota; class Alphaproteobacteria; order Acetobacterales; family Acetobacteraceae; genus CAIPHQ01. The sequence goes on along the minus strand of CAIPHQ010000381.1, from coordinate 23,692 downwards.
CCAGCGCCTCCCGGAAGCGGGCAATCCATGCGCCGATCACCTCGGGCTGGGTTTTCAGCGCGGTGCGGTTGACGATCAGGCGGCTGGTGACATGGGCGATCACCTCGGTTTCCAGCAGGCCGTTGGCCTTCAGCGTGCTGCCGGTGGCGACCAGATCCACAATCACGCGGCTGATGCCCAGCGTGGGGGCGATTTCCATGGCACCGTTCAGATGCACCACCTCGGCCTGCACGCCGCGCGCGGCGTAGTGGCGGCGGGCGACGTTGGGGTATTTGCTGGCCACCCGGATGCGCGACCATGTGCGCGGGTCGTCCGTGCCGGCGGTGGCGCGTGGTTCGGCCACCGAGATGCGGCAGGCGCCGATGCCCAGATCGAGCGGCGCGTAGATTTCCGGATAGTCAAACTCCATCAGCACATCAGCGCCGCAGATGCCGATCTGTGCCGCGCCGAAGGCCACAAAGGTGGCCACGTCGAACGGGCGCACGCGCACCACGTCCAGTGCGGGGTCTTCGGTGGGGAAGCGCAGATGGCGGCTGTCCTCATCGAACAGATCGGGCGAGGGCACGATACCAGCGCGCGCCAGCAACGGGCCGCATTCCTTCATGATGCGGCCTTTCGGCATCGCCATGATGATCGGCCCGGCGGCATCGGGCGCGAGGGCAGCGGCTTTGGCAACGGCGGACATACGGCCTCCTGCGACGAGGCGGCCTTACACTGCCCGGCGCGCGCGGAAAAGCCTCAGCCGGGGATGCGTTCGATGTCCGCCCCGCAGGCCGCGAGTTTTTGCTCCACCGCCTCATACCCGCGATCCAGATGATACACGCGGTTGACCACGGTATCGCCACGCGCGGCCAGCCCCGCCAGCACCAGTGACACCGACGCCCGCAGGTCGGTGGCCATCACCTGCGCGCCGGACAACTGCTTCACCCCGCGCACGATGGCGGACGCGCCATGCACGTTGATCCGCGCGCCGAGGCGGTTGAGTTCCGGGACATGCATGAAGCGGTTTTCGAAAATGGTCTCGGTGACCATCGCGGCCCCTTCGGCCACCGACATCAGCGCCATGTATTGCGCCTGCATGTCGGTGGGGAAACCGGGATACGGCTCGGTCATCGCATCCACGCCGTGCAGGCCGTTCAGGCGCTTGACCGAGATGTCGTCGCCCTGCTGCGTGACTTCCACGCCCGCTTCCAGCAGCACGCGCACCAGCGCGCCCAGATGGTCGATGCGCCCGCCAAGCAGTTTCACGCTGCCGCCGCTGATGGCCGCCGCACAGGCATAGGTGCCGGTTTCGATGCGGTCCGGGATGATCCGGTGGGTGGCACCATGCAGTGCAGGCACGCCTTCGATGGTCAGCCGGTCGCTGCCGATGCCGGTGATTTTTGCCCCCATCGCCACCAGACAGTCGCACAGATCGGTGATTTCCGGCTCGCGCGCCGCGTTGGCGATGGTGGTCAGGCCGTTGGCCAATGACGCTGCCATCAGCAGGTTTTCGGTCGCCCCCACGCTCGGCATCGGCATCACGATGGCCGCCCCATGCAGGCCCTTTGGCGCGCTGGCATGGACGTAACCGCCATCCAGCCGGATCACGGCCCCCATCTGCTCCAGACCCTTCAGGTGCAGATCAATGGGCCGGGTTCCAATGGCGCAGCCACCGGGCAGGCTGACGCGGGCTTCGCCCACGCGGGCCACCAGCGGCCCCAGTACCAGCACGGAGGCGCGCATTTTGCGCACGATGTCGTACGGGGCTTCGGTGTTGGTGATCGGCCCGCCGATGGACAGCGCGCGGCCGTCGTTGGTGGCGTTGTCCACCGCAACGCCGTGCTGTGCCAGCAACTGCGCCATGGTGTGGATGTCGGCCAGCTTGGGCACGTTGGTCAGCACAAGGCGCCCGGCGGTCAGCAATCCTGCGGCCATCAGCGGCAATCCGGCGTTTTTTGCGCCGCCGATCACGATGTCACCGGAAAGCGGCTGGCCGCCGCGAATGCGAATTTTGTCCATGAGTACTGTCCTACGCGGTTCGCAGGGACGCCGTCGACTCCCCCTGCCCACATGGCCGGGGACCATCACCGGCCATGCCTAGCGAACCTCAGCCGAGCCGGGGAAGGGCCACACCGCGCTGGCCCATGTATTTTCCGGCCTTGTCGGCATAGCTGGTCTCACACGGCTCGTTGCCTTGCAGGAACAGGAACTGGCAGATCCCCTCGAACGCATAAATCTTGGCGGGCAGCGGGGTGGTGTTGCTGATCTCGATGGTCACTTGCCCCTCCCACTCCGGCTCCAGCGGCGTCACGTTCACGATGATGCCGCAGCGGGCGTAGGTGGATTTGCCGAGGCAGATCACCAAGATGTCCCTTGGGATGCGGAAATATTCGATGGTGTGGGCCAGCGCAAAGCTGTTGGGCGGGATCACGCACACCGGCCCCTGACGATCCACAAAAGAATCGCGCGAAAAGTGTTTCGGATCGACGATTGCCGAGTCCACGTTCGTGAACACCTTGAAGGCGTCGGACACGCGGGCGTCGTAGCCATAGCTCGACAGTCCGTAGCTGATGACGCCGTCGCGTTTCTGGGTCTCAACGAACGGGTCGATCATGCCTTTTTCAAGTGCCATGCGGCGGATCCACAGGTCGGACATGACGGACACGGCGGTACTCCAGTCGGCAAGTGAGGCTGCGCGTGGCTCTAGCCCAGCCTCGGTAGCGCGTCCAATCCCGCTGCCGCCGCGCCCGGCGCGGGACACGCGGCTGGATCTGCTGCGCGGCTGGCTGCAACTGACCATCTTCGCCAGCCACGCCACCGGCACATGGATCGGCGTGTGGCTGATCTATGCGGCATGGGGGCTGTCCGACAGTTCGGAGCAGTTCGTGTTTCTGTCCGGCTTCACGCTGGGCAGCGTATTCGCCCGCAAGGCGCTGCGCGATGGCTGGCGGGCCGGGGCCGTGGATTTGCTGGGGCGGACGTGGCGGCTGTACCGGACCAATCTGGTGGTGCTGGTTCTGTATGGGCTGGCGATGGTGCTGGCCGGGGCCACGCTGCTGCCGGGTGAGGCGGAGCGGATGGGCTGGGGGCCGCTGCTCGCCGGCCCGCTGCACCACGCGGTGCCGGTGCTGCTGGCGCTGGAACAGCCGAATTACATGGGCATTCTGCCGCTGTTCGCGTGGTGCATGCTGCTGCTGCCCGGCTTCGCCGCCGCCGAGGCGCGCTGGGGGGACCGTGCGCTGCTGCTGCCGCTGGCGGTGTATGGCGGCGCGTGGCTGGTGATGGCGCTGGCCCCCGGTCTGGGCTGGGAGGACAAGTTGGGGTTCAACCCGTTTGCGTGGCAGGTGCTGTTTCTGGGCGGCGCGTGGCTGGGCCGCCGGGTGCTGCTGCACGGCCGCGCGCTGCCATTCGGGGCGCGGTGGGCGCGCTGGGTCACGGCGGGGGCGGCGCTGGTGCTGCTGGCGGGATTGCTGGTGCAACTGGGCTGGCACGGCTTCGTGCCCGCGTTGGCGGTGCCGCATTATGAGTGGCTGAGCGACAAGAAAGACCTCGCCCCGGCCCGCCTGCTGCACGCCGCATCACTGGCATGGCTGGTGGCGTTGCTGGTGCCGCGCGAGGCCGGGTGGATGCATCGCAGCGCGGTGCGCTGGTTGGGCGCGGTGGGCCGCCACAGCCTTCACGTGTTTTGCGTCGGGCTGTTCCTGTCCTGGGCAGCCAGCGTGGTGTTCCGGCTGACCCTGCCGTTTGCCGGGCGCGACGTTTTGGTGATTCTGGCCGGATGCGCGGTGCTGGGCGGGTTTGCGTGGTGGCGCGACCAGAAGCGGGCTTCGGTGCCGGTTCCAGTCCCGGCTTAACCGCGCGGGCCGTCGAACGGCTGTGCGATCTCGGCAAACACCGGCAGCGCCTCGCAGCGCGCGGCGTGGGCGTCGAGCGTGGGGTAGCGGCCCGGCGGCAGCAGTGACGGGCTGGATTCGGCAGTGAAGCGCAGCGCGCAGGCCAGCATGATGGCGGCGTGGCCGATGGGGGCGCCGGCCAAGGGCGCGGCTTCGGCGTCCAAAGCGGCCAGCGTGGCGGCGATCTGGCCGTGCAGCCGTGCCGTCAGCACCGGTGAGACGGTGGTGTGGGTGGCGCGCTCGTACACCAGCGCCACCGCTTTTTCGGCGGCACCGCTGGCCAGCGCGCACAGATGCAGCGCGCGGCGGCGGGCGGGGCCGCTGCGGGCGATCAGGGCACGCGCGGGGCCAGCCTGTTCGTCCAGATGGTCAAGAATGGCCGCGCTGTCGATCAGCACCTCGCCATCGTCCAGCACCAGCGCGGGCACGCGCCCCAGCGGGTTGACTTCGCCCACGCGGGCGGCATCGCGGAACACGGACCACGGGCGATGCTCGAACGGCATCTCATACAGCCGCAGCGCGATGGCGACGCGGCGGACGAAGGGGGAGTCGTATTGGCCGATCAGGATCATGCTGGCGGCTCCTCGGGTTGCGGCGGCGCTTCGGCGCGGGCGCGGGCCTGGTCCTTGCGCTTGCGCAGGTTGGCGCGCAGCGCCTCGGCCTCGCGGGCGGCGCGCGCTTCCTTTTCGGCGCGGGCGCGGTCGGTGAGCGTGGGGCGCTTGCGGTCGGGGTCGGGGGCGGTCATGCAGGCGCACCAGATCGCGGCAGCGCCCGCCGCGTCAAGCTCGCAAAGGCCGCGATGACCGCCAAATGGACCCGCCCGCGCCGGTTCGACCGCAACCTGATCGTGATCGGGGCGGGCTCCGCCGGGCTGGTGGCGGCGCTGACGGCGGCCAAGCTCGGCGCGAAGGTCACGCTTGTCGAGGCGGCGGAGATGGGCGGGGATTGCCTGAACACCGGCTGCGTGCCGTCCAAGGCGCTGATCCATGCGGCGAAACGGGTGGCCCACGCGCGGCGGGCGGCGGCGATGGGACTGCTTGCGGAACCGGGGGTGGTCGATTCAGCCGCCGCCTTCGCCCATGTGCGCGCTGCGGTGGCCGGTGTCGCGCCGCATGATTCGGCGGAACGCTACCGCGCGCTGGGTGTGGAGGTGATCCACGGCCATGCCGTGCTGGCGTCGCCGTGGGCGGTGGAAGTGGCCGGGCGGACGCTGACGGCGCGGGCCATCATCATCGCCACCGGGGCCGCCCCGAGCGTGCCTGATATTCCGGGGCTGGCGGACAGCGGATACCTGACCAGCGAAACACTGTGGCGGCTGGAGCGCGCCCCGGCGCGGCTGGCGATTCTGGGCGGCGGGCCAATTGGCTGCGAACTGGCGCAGGCCTTCGCGCGGCTGGGCTCGGACGTGACACTGATCGAGGCCGGGGCGCGCCTGCTGTCCCGCGAGGACGCGGCGGCAAGTGCGGTGGTGCAGGCGGCGCTGGCCCAGGACGGGGTGCGGGTGCTGCTGGGGCAGGCGGTGGCGCAGGTGGCGGACGGCGTGGTGCAGGTGGGCGGTGCGGCGGTGGCGTTCGACACGCTGCTGGTGGCCACCGGGCGCACGCCGCGCACGCAGGGGTTCGGCCTGGAGGCGCTTGGCATCAACCTCACCGAACGCGGCACCATCGCCGTGAACGCCTATCTGCAAACCCGCTACCGTCATGTGCTGGCCTGCGGTGACGTGGCCGGGCCGTGGCAACTGACGCACGCGGCCGGGCACCAAGGGTTTGTGGCCGGGTTCAACGCGCTGTTCGCGCCGTGGCACCGCCTGCGCACCGAGCAAAGCATCATGCCCGCCGCCATTTTCACCGACCCGGAAATCGCCCGCGTTGGCCTGACCGTGCAGCAGGCGGTGGCCGAGGGCGTGCCGCATGAGGTGACGCGGTTCGATCTGGCGGATCTGGACCGGGCGATCGCCGATGATGTGCGCGGCGGGTTCGTGCAGGTGCTGACCGCGCCGGGATCAGGCCGGATATTGGGGGCTACCATCGCCGCCCCGCGCGCCGGTGAGATGCTGGCCGAGATTGTGCTGGCGATGCGGCACAGGCTGGGGCTGGGCGCGTTGCAAACCGTGATTCACGCCTATCCCACCTACAACGACGCAACGGCGCGGGCGGCCGGGTTGTGGCGCGAAGCCCATGCCCCGGCATGGGCGTTGCGGCTGGCGGCGCGGTTCCAGCGCTGGCGGCTGGGTTAGGCTACCGGCTACAGGCCGCCCCGCCGAGCACGCAAAATGCGGCGCAATGCGGATGGTTCAGCGCCACCGGGCCGGAAGCTTCGGCCAGCGTGGCACCCAACTCGAACTGCCTGTCATAGGCCAGCAGCGTGCAGGCCAGCACGGCGGGGTTTGCTGCGCCCTTGCGCTTCACCACCATGCGCGAGGACGCGCACATCACGCTGTCCGGCGATTTTTGCAGGATGCCCCAGCAGGCTTCGGTGATTTCCGGCACGTCGCGCCCGGCATCCATTTCCGGGAACACCATCAGGCGCACCGGGTCATGCGCGTCCAGCTTCACGTTCAATTCGGCGAACAGCCGGGCGAAACCGTCACGCAGCACCCGTTCCGGCTCACCGGACAGGCTGCGGGCGGCGACGTCCAGCGGGAAGCCGTGGGTTGCCAGCCAGACCAGACCGTCGATGGCGGGCTTCCAGCTACGCTTGCCGCGCTCGGCCTCATGCACCGGGGCGGCGTAGTGATCCAGCGACACGCGAAACCGCAGGCGCGCGCCATGGCGAGCATGCAGGTCCAGCAACTGCGGGCGGATTTTGCGCAGCGGGGCCATCGCATTGGTCAGCACGAGGGCGGTGTGGCCGCGTGCCAGCACGTCTTCCAGCATCGCGGGCAGTTCGGGGTTCAGGCATGGCTCGCCGCCGGTGAAGCCGATCTCGCGGGTGGGCAGGCGAAGTATGGCAATTTCGTCCAGATACGCGGCCACCTCGGCGGCGGTGAGATATTGCAGCCGGTCGTTGCGCGGCGACGACTCGATGTAGCAATTGGCGCAGGTCAGGTTGCACAGCGTGCCGGTGTTGAACCACAGCGTGTCCAGCGCCCGCAGCGCCACGCGGGCGCGGGGCTGGCCATTCAGCGCCACATCCGGGTTGGCGAATTTGCCCGGCTTCAGGACCGGGGCGGTGAGGGCGTTGGGCGGCATGCAGCTTGCTCCGGCAGGGCTGCGCCATTTGGGCTGACCCACTCGGCTACGGCAAGCGGGCACGGCAAGCGGGCACACGCGCCGGGCGATGGCTCAGCCCGCGACCGGTTGCGCGGCCCGCGCCGGCGCGCCGGCCACTTGCCTTATGGTTTCGGCCAGCCGCTCGGCGGTGACCGGCTTGGTCAGAAACCCGTTCATGCCGGCTTCCAGACAGGCTTCCTTGTCGGTGGTCAGCACGTTGGCGGTCAGCCCCACCAGCGGCACTTGGGCGCACGCGCCGGGCAGGGCGCGGATGGCGCGGGTGGCCGACAGCCCGTCCATTTCCGGCATCATCATGTCCATCAGCACCAGATCGTACGGAATGGTGCGCACCGCCTCCACCGCTTCCAGCCCGTTGCCCACGCAATCCACCCGGTGCCCGCGCCGCTCCAGCATGCGTGTGACCACAAGCCGATTGGTGGCATTGTCCTCGGCCACCAGAATCCGGCAGCGCGGCGCTTGCGCCTCGGCGGCGGGGGCGACCACCTGCACCAGATGCGGGGCGGCGGTCTGCCGCAGCTTGATGCTGAAGCGGAAAGTGCTGCCGGTGCCCGGCGTGCTCTCCACGCCGATGTCACCGCCCATCTGCTCTACCAGCTTGCGGCAGATCGCCAGACCCAACCCGGTGCCGCCGAACTGGCGCGACACCGAGCTATCGACCTGCGAGAAGCGTTCGAACAGGCGGTTGATCTTGCCGGGCGGGATGCCCATGCCGGTATCACTGACCGAGCAAACCAGTTTGACACTGCCAGCCTCGGCCGCCTCGGTGGCCAGATGCACGGTGATGCCGCCGGTTTCGGTAAACTTGATGCCGTTGCCGATCAGGTTCAGCAGCACCTGCCGCAACCGCCCCGGATCACCGGCCACCATTTGTGGCACCGCGGGGTCTACCACCATGTTCAGCGCCAGTTTCTTGTCACGCGCCTGCGTGCCCATCAGTTCCAGCGCGCCGTTGACCGTGGCGGCCAGATCGAACGGCACTTCTTCCAGTTCCAATTTTCCCGCGTCCAGTTTGGAGAAATCCAGGATGTCGTTGATGAGTTGCAGCAGATGATTGGCGGAATCGCGCACGATGTTCATGTAATTGCGCGCAATCGGGTCCAGCGGCATGTCCAGCAGCAGGCCGGAGACGCCGATGATGCCGTTCATCGGCGTGCGGATTTCATGGCTCATCACCGCCAGAAACTCCGACCGGGCGCGGGCGGCGGCGTCAGTGGCGTCCTTGGCGGCGGCCAGCACTTCCAGCGTGCGCTTGCGCTCGGTGACATCGGTGTAGGTGCGCACCGCACTGCCATCCGGCAGCATGTGCGTGCGCACGTCCAGCACCGTGCCGCAGGGCCGTACGCGCTCGTAGTCCAGCGGTTTGGTAGACAGCTGCGCCCGCGTCAGCGTTTGCAGCAGGTCCGGATCGCTGCTTTCAAGGCCGGAGAATTCGTGCGTGCCCCATTGCCAGTCGATCAGTTCCTGAAACGTCAGGTCCGGGGTGCGCAGTTCCGGCGGCACGCCCAGCAGATCGAAGGCGCGGGTATTCACCACCGGGATGTGCCCGCCGGGATCGACCATCATGATACCCTGCGAGATGTTTTCCAGCGTGGCGCTCAGCGCCTGCCGGGAGGTCAGCAGGCGCTGGCGCTGGCGCAGCAGCATCAACGCCACCACCACAACGGCCAGCGAACTGACCACGCCTGCCGCCAGGAACATGGCGCGGTTGCGCCGGTAGGCGGCGAAAATGTCGTGCGTGGCCAAGCCTACGCCGATGGCCAGCGGGTAATGCGGAATGCGGGCCGCGCTGACAATGCGCTCCACACCATCCGTGCTGCTGACCGACCGGTAGCTGCCCGATTCGGCGCCGGCAATCAGTCTGTCGCGCGCCTCCGGCGGCATTTGCGTGCCGATGGCACCTTCGCGTTGCGGCGCACGCGCCAGCACCACACCGTTGCCGTTGATCAGCACCACCGCGCCGTCGCCGAGATCGACCGATTCGTAGAAGCGCGACAGGTAGTACGGGTCCAGCGACATCACCACCACGCCGGCAAACGCGCCGTCGGCGGTCAGCAATTTGCGGGTGAACTGGATCGACCATTTGCCGGACACGCGGCCCAGCACCGGCTTGCTGACGAACAGCGTGTCCTCAGTGCCGGTCATGTGAACGCGGATATGCTCGCGGTCAGACAGGTCGATGCGCTTGGTGACGGGACCAAGGTTGGACTGCGTCACGATACCCTGCGCATCCACCAGCGTGATCTGTACCGCAAGGTCGTTCAGAAAGGCGCGCTTGGTGGCCCAGGATTTCAGCTCGAACCCCTGCGGGTCGCGCGCATAGCTTTCCCGCACAAACATCAGCGACTGGTCTACGGCTTCCACCGTGCGCAGAATGTTTTCGCTGAACGCGCGGACAAAATTGCGCGTGTCTCCGGCCGCATCGCGCTCGGCCATGGCGCGCTCGCGCCACAGGCTGATGCCGATGCCGCTCCACAACAGCAGCAACACGAAACCGACCAGCGCGGCATGCAGGGCCGGGACTTGCCGCAGCCAGTCCGGAACGAGCCTGGACACGGCTTTGCGCGGAGATTTCATGGGGTTTTACTCCATCCGGGCGGCGCAGAAAAAGCGGTCATGCGCCTGCGGCCTCGGCCGCCGCCGTGCGGCTGACATAAAGCTGCAAGGCTGCGCCAAGTGAGACGAGAATATACACCGGCCAGGTGAACCCCTGGGTCAGGAACGAGCCGGACACGCAGAAGCCGATCATCCCGGCCAATACTGCTTGCGCCATGCCGTAGGCATCGGCGTTGTAACGGCCCCCGGCAGCGGCCGGCGCGCAGGCGCGTACCGAGCGGAAGATGCTACGGAAGGTGGTGACAATCATGGTGATGAACACGCCGAAGCCCAGAAAGCCGCTTTCGGCCAGCACCGAGAACCATGTGCTGTGCACCGCCTTGGCAAAACCTTCCCACCACGTGCTGTAGAAGAAGTAATTCGCCACATAGTTGTTCAGGCCCACGCCCGTCAGCGGGCGGGCCATGGCCATGCGGATGGCGGCTTCCCACGCGTGCAGGCGGCCTTCCGAGGATTCGTCGATCACGCCACCTTCGGCGGCACCGCCCGAGGAGCGCCCGCTGATCCCGGCGGCGGCAAACAGCACCAGCAGTGCCAGAAACCCGCCGCCGAACAGAACGGCCTTGTTCTTGACCCGCCGCGCTGCGAACGTGGCGCACACCGCCACAATGCCCAGCAAGCCGCCACGGCTTTGCGTGGCCAGAATGGCCATGGCAATCACGACGAAACTGCTCAGCCCATACAGCCGCGTGATGATGCCGGTCCGCTCCGTCAGCACAAGCGAGGCGGCGAAGCTCAGCGGAAAGGCCAGCACCAGCGACAGATCGTTCGGGTCGCCGAGCACCGAGCCCATGTCGCGCCCGATGGTGACGCGCGTGCCTTCCACCAGTCCGATTTCATGGGCACTGTTGTACAGGGCCACATAGGCCACCAGATCGCCCGCCAGCACGAAGGCGCGCATGGCGCGGCCAAAATCGCGCGGTTCGCGGGCCAGGCTGGCGATGGCGAACACCATGATGGCAATTTTCACGTAGGTGTCGGTCCAGTAGCCAATGGCGATGTCGCGCCCGGTGGCGAGGAACATGCCGAACGTGATCAATCCGAAAAAGATGGCGAAATACTTGAGCGGCTTGGTCCACGCCACTTCCATCCGCTTGGTGAACAGGTAGGTGGACAGCACCACCAGCGACCCGATGGCCAGCGCCTGCGGCAGATGCAGCGGGTTCAGCACCGGAAAGGCTTCGTGCAGGCGGAAGAACGACAGCAGGATGAAGGCCAGGCACAGCAAAAACGGCCGCTGAAACGCGGTGATCAGCGCGAGCGGCGCAATGCCGATGGCCACCAGCACGGCGGGGTTTGGCACGACGAACACGGCGGCGGCCACGAACAGGCACGCGCCGAGGGCGATGAAAATCTGTGTCAGGCGGTCATCGGCGTGCGTCATGGGCGCTGGCTCCGTCCGGCTCAGGCGGGCCGCGCCAGCGGGCCGCCGCGCCCAAGAGTATAGCATTGCTGCGGCGAACCGGCGGTACGGACAGCCTGGCGGCGGCGGCGCGATGCAGAATGCAATGCAGCTTTCAGTATCTGCAACGTTGTTATTTTGGCAGACGATTGGTCCGCTGACGCTGCACCGCGCGGGCGCATGGCCGGGATAGATAAATCAGCCAATCTTTTGACAAACAGGCATAAAATCCCGCGGCAAGGGCGCGCGCCGCGCCGCAATGCGGCAACCGCCTGCTTGGGCGGGGCCGGTCTGAGGCGAGGGAACAGTGTTGGGCAGCGCATCACGAACGGCCTTGTCGAGGTATTCCGGAGTGACTTCAGCAGGAGTTGTGCCAGACGGTTCGCGAGTGTGACGGGGGCGCGCGTCGCATTCTGCAAATGGCACTTGGCCCGATCTATGCAGAGGAGGCGCCTAGAGCCGCCGGACCAACTTGGACGTGCGGCCTTGACAGGATATAGCCGATGTCCGGACTGCCAACAGTCAGTGTGATCATCCCGAGCCATAATTGCCTGACATGGCTGCCGCGCGCCATTGCTTCGGCTGGTCCGCGCCGCGACATTGAAATTATTGTGCTGGACGATGCGTCCACCGATGGCACGGCGCAGTGGCTCGAATATTTGGCCGATGAGGATGACCGGGTGGTGCTGCTGGCCGGGCAGGGGCTGGGACCGTCCAAGGCGCGCAACCGGGCGATCAAGATTGCACGCGGCAAGTATCTGGCGTTTCTGGATGCCGATGACATCTGGTATCCCGGCAAGCTGACGGCGCAACTGGGCGTGCATGAGGCCTGGCCGGAAGTCGGGTTCTCGTTCACCGATTACCGGCACGTGACCGAAACGGGCGACGATTTCGGCAATTGTTTCGAATACTGGAGCAGCTTCCGCCGCCGCGTCGGGCGCAACACCGCGCCCTTCCCGCTGGGCGGCGATGCGCTGGCGGTGCTGTTCGCCGAGAATGTCGTCGGCACCTCCACGGTCATGGCGCGCACGGATCTGGTGCGGTCGCTGGGCGGATTTTCCGAGGACATGCCGTCGGCGGAGGATTGGGATTTATGGCTGCGGCTGGCGCGGCGCGCGCCGGTGATGTGCATCCCGGACGTGATGGCCGACTACACGATCCATCGCGCGGGCAGCATTACCAGCAAGCTGCGCACCCGCCTGCTGGCAACACGGATGATCGGCGCGCGGCATCAGGACGCGGTGCGCCAGATCAGCGCCTCTGCCGTGCGTACCTTCATGTCGCGGATGATGGAAGCCGATGCCGAGATTGCGGCGCAGGCGGGCGAGCCATGGGGCAACCTTGGCTGCCGCGTGGCCGCGTTTGCATGGGCACCCTCCGGGCGTGGCGCGCGGGAGATTGTACATGCGGCCTGCCGGGTTGCGGTGTCCCGCCGCAGCGCCGGCGTGGCCGCCGAGCATGGTGCGGCGGCGTTGCCGGTTGAGGCGCCGGGTTAGGACTGCACGGGCGGATAAAGCGCCCGCACAGCCGCAATGCCAGCTTGCCGCCCATAGCGGGCGCGCACGGCCTGCCACCCCGCCTGCGCCATCGCGGTGCGCGCCTGCGGGGCCAATGCAAGCCAGCGCGCCACGGCTTCTGCCAGTGCCGGGATGTCGCCGGGCGGGGCCAGATAACCGGTGCGGCCCTCCTCGATCAGGTCCGGCAGCCCGCCGAGGGCGAAACTGGCCACCGGCACGCCATGCGCCATCGCCTCCAGCGCCGCCAGCGGCAGGCCTTCACCGCGTGAGGTGATGGCCAGCAACCCGATGTCACGCCAATGCGGCTGCATCCCGGCCACCGCGCCCTTGAAGTCCACGCGCCCGGCGGACAGGCGCTGCACCTCGGCCAGCATCGGTCCGTCGCCATAGGCGGCAAATTGGGCCTGCGGCAGCAGGCTGGCCAGCGTGCAGAACTGGTCCGGGCCCTTTTCCGCCGACATCCGGCCCACAAACGCCACCACGGTGGGCCCTGCCTGCGGCGGATCAGGCGGCACGGCGACGAAATTCGGGATCAGCGTGCCGCCGAACGGCAGCCGCGCCAGAATCGGGCGGCTGACCGCGATGCGCCGGCCCGCGAACGAGGTGTAGCGGTCCAGCACGTCATACACGGCCAGCCGCCCGGCGGGGCGTTCACCGGCGTGGTAGGTGGCCACCACCGGCACCCCGCCCGGCAGAGCTGCCAGCCGCCCGGCGATGTTGGCCTTGTAGCCGTGGGTGTGCAGCACGCGCGGCCGCCCGGCGGCCAGACGGCGGCGCAGCGCCGTCAGCCCGCCCGCCAGCGCCTCCCACGCAATGTGCAGATCGTCCAACCGCACGCGCAGCGGGTGGGGGCCGTAATCGGTCAGGAACAGCACGCGCGGGTTCTCACCCGCCTCGGCCAGCCCGGCGGCCAGTTCGGCCACATGGGTCTCGATGCCGCCCAGCCTGCGGCTGTCCAGCAGCAGCCATACCTCCTGCATCGCCTGCCTCCGTCCCCGCAGCGACAGGCTTGCGTGTGGCAGGGGGGGCCTGTCAACGCACTGCTGGCCGGGGGCCGCTTTCTGGTGGTAACGAGTAACTGCGACGCAGCGTGCGCGACCGAAGGAGTCGGGATTGAAAGGACATCCGGGACGTGGGGCACCGCCAGAATGGCTTGGCCGGGCGAGGGCCGAGTGAGCGCGCGCCTTTTGCTCATGCTTGCTGCCGCGCTTGCCAGCAGTGGCTGCTCACTGATGCAATGGCCCCCCGACGGCGCGGGCGGCGTGGCGGAGCAGCGGTGGGCCCCGGTGCCGCAGGCGGCGCGCAAAACCCAGCCCACGCGCCTGCAACAGGTGGAACACCACATGGATTGCAGCGTGCAGCGCTATGACCTGATTGCCGCTGCGGTGGAAAACACCGGCCAGAACACCGGCCGGGTGGCGCAGCTTGAGCTGGTGCTGAACCGCGCCAAGCGCGAACTGGCAGGCAATCTGGTGGAAGACGCCGACCGCAGCCTGACCCGGTTCGACCAGCAGGCGGCGGCCATGCGGCTGGTGATGCAGATTTCCGCCCCCGATCCCAAGGCGTGCACGGCATGACCGCCCCGGTATTGCAGGCCGCCGCGCATCGGCTGCTGGCAGCCGCGCTGGCGCTGCTGATGATGGTGCTGGCCTGCGGGCCACTGCCCGCCCGGGCGCAGGATGAGCCGTTGCGGCTGAATGTGGGCGACGTGATGCAGATCGTGCTGCCCGGCGAGGAAGGCTTCAACGCGCCCTTCAAGATCGACCGCGACGGCAAGCTGGAACTGCCCGAGGTAGGCGGCGTGATCGTGGCCGGGCTGACGCTGCCCGAGGCCAAGGAGCGGGTGCGCTCGGTGCTCTCGGTGAGCTTCCGCGAACTCAGCCGGTTCAATCTGGTGCTGAAGGAACACCGCCTGCTGCTGAGCGTGCTGGGCTTCGTGAAACAGCCGGGGCCGGTGGATTTGCCCGCCACCGCCAATGTGCAGACCGCCATCGTCGCGGCGGGCGGGCTGATGCAGGGCGCGCAGCTTGACCACATGCAGGTGCGGCGCGGCGCGCAGGTGATCACGTTCGACTTCAAGAAATATCTGGACAGCGGTGATGGCAAACTGCTGCCCGCGCTGAAGCCGCTCGATGAAATCTTCGTCCCGGCGTCACCGCTGACCGGCAACGTGCAGATCGAGTTCGACGCCCGCACCCTGTCCAACACCGGCGACGCCGGTGAGGAACATGCCGCCATCCGGGTGTTCGGCGAGGTGAATCAGCCCGGATCATTCGCGTGGCGGCCGAAATTCACCACCGTGGACGCGCTGCTGCGCGCAGGCGGCGTGACGCGGTATGCCAGCGTGGAGCAGATCCGGCTGATTACTGGGGCCACGCCGCGGCTGTTCAACCTGAAAGCCTATCTGGACACCGGCAACCAGACGCTGAACGAACCGCTGGAACCCGGCACGACGATCTTTGTGCCGAAGGAAACCGAGGCCGTGGCCGCCGGGCCGCACGTGGTCTACGTGATGGGCGAAATCTCCAAACCGGGCGCCTATGAGGCCAAGCCCGGCACCAGCTTCATGGACATCATCGCCAATGCGGGCGGGCCGACGCGGTTTGCCGATACGCGCAACATCCGCGTGCTGAAAAACGGCGGCGGCGTGGAATCCTTCGATCTGGCGAAATACACCGAAGGCGGGGCACGCACGGCGCTGCCGGTGATCGACCCGGGCGATGCGGTGCTGATCCCGGAAAAGACCCAGGGCAATGAGCAGTCTTCCTGGCTGCGCACACCCACCACGCGGGCGGTGCGGGTGCTGGGCGCCGTGCGCACGCCGGGCCGCTATGAGTGGTCGGACGAGATGTCGCTGCTGGATCTGATCGCGCAGGCAGGCGGGCCGAATGACAAGGGCGATCTGGCGGCGGTGCAGATTGTGCCAGGGGACGCAGGCGGCAAGACCATCCGCTTCGACCTGCGCCACTTCATCGAGGACGGCGGCACCGCCGGCAGCGTGCCCAAAATCCACGCCGGCTATACCGTGATGATCCCGGAGCTGCCGCAAAGCCCCAGCGACAGCCGCAGCCAGTGGTTGCGCCAGCCGGCCGAGACCTCGATTTACGTGATGGGCGCAGTGGGCCATCCGGGCCGCTACGCCTTCGCCGAGGGCTTGTCGTTTCTGGACATCCTGACCGCCGCCGACGGGCCAAGCCCGGGGGCCGACATCATCGACATCAGCGTGGCGCATCGCGGTGAGTCACGGAACCGGGTGACGCGGGTGAATCTGGCGGCCTATTTCGAGTCCGGCGACGACACGCTGCTGCCGCATGTTCGCCCCGGCGATGTGATCTTTGTGCCAGACCGCAACCGCAACTGGCTGGAGGAATCGCCCGCCAACACCATTCGCGTGCTGGGCGCGGTGGGCAAGCCGGGCCGCTACCGCTTCCACGATGGCATGAGCATTCTGGACCTGCTGGCCGAAGCCGGGGGACCGGCCAAGGACGCGTTGCAGGAAAAGATCGTGGTGGTGAACCTGTCGTGCTGCGGCAACGAGGCGCGGGTGTTCAACCTGATCGACTTCGCCAAGAAGGGTGATTTCCACGCCCTGCCGGTGGTTCGCGCCGGGGACACGGTGTACGTGCCTTCCACGGACCAGAGCGACTGGCAGATTTTCATGAACGGCGTGCGCGACGGCGTGTCGTTCCTGTCGATCTTCGCACTGTTCAAGGTGCTGTTGTGACCACGCTGTCGCCATACGATCCGGAAATCGAGGCGCTGTGGCGGGCGGTGGAAGGCTCGGGCGCGCGCAGCGTAGCGGTGGTGGCCAGCCTGCCGGGGGAGGGCACCACGCTGGTTGCCAGCGCGCTGGCCCGCCGCGCCGGGCTGGCAGGCACACAGGCGCTGCTGGTGGACCTCAATCAGGTGCGGCCCGGTGTGGCCAAGCTGTTCAATGTGCACCCCAAGCCGGGCGAGATTGTCACCATGCCGGCGCTGGGGCTGGCTGTGCTGGCTGATGCGGCGCCCGAGGACGCCATGGCGTGGCGCGAGCCTGCGGCATTGGCCGCGCAGGCGCAGCGCTGGGCGGCGGACTACAATCTGGTGGTGTTTGACACCGCACCGCTGCTGTCCAAGGTGCATGAACCGATTCCGGCCACTGCTGTTGCTGCGGCGGCGGAAGCCACGGTGCTGGTGATGCTGTCCGGCCGTACGGCGGTGCCCGCCATCCGGGAGGCGCGGTTGCGGCTGGCCACCGCCGGGGCACGACTGATCGGTGCTGTGATGAATGACCGCGACAATCCGCCACTGCTGGCCGAACTGGAGCGTGAAACCTACCGTCTGGCCCCGTTGCTGCCGCGCGCCATGGCCAATCTGCGCCGCCGCCTGCAACGCGCGACAGTGCTGAGCGTGAAAATCTGATCGCCGATTGATCCTGTCGCGATTTGCACCGGCGCGGGCCGCCGAGTTGCAAATTGCGGCAAATTCCCCGCACGGGCGCTGGCACGCCGTGTGCTGAAGGACTGGCACGTAAATCAACGTGTCGCTTCAGTTTGAAGGAAACAGGATCATGTGTGGCATTGTCGGACTGGTCAGCACGCAGCCGGTGGCGCGGGACTTGATCTCTGGGCTGGGGCAGCTGGAATATCGTGGTTATGACTCGGCCGGTATTGCGCTCGCGGGTCCGGGATTTGTGGTGCGCAAAGTCATTGGCTGCGCCACCGACCTGGCTGCTGCACTTCGTCTGGACGAAACCGCTGGCCGCGCCGGCATCGCCCACACCCGCTGGGCCACCCACGGCAAGCCGGAGGAGCGTAACGCCCACCCGCACGTGTACCAGGGCGTGGCCGTGGTGCATAACGGCATCATCGAAAACCACGCTATGCTGCGTGAAAGGCTGGTGGAAAGCGGCCATGTGTTCCTGTCGGACACCGACAGCGAAGTGGTGCCGCATCTGATTGCCGAGGCCCGCGCCCGCGGTGCTGCGCATCTGGACGCGGTGCAGCAGGCGGTGGAGTGGCTGCACGGCGCCTACGCGATTGCGGTGCTGTTCGCCGACAAGCCGGATCACATCTTCGTGGCCAAGTATGGCAGCCCGGTGCTGATCGGCGCGCGCTCCGGCGTGGTGGCCGTGGCATCGGACACCATTGCGCTGGCCGGGCTGTGCCTTCGCTACACCGCGCTGGAAGATGGTGATCTGGCCGTTCTGACCCCGGATTCGGTGCGGATTTTGGACAGCTTCGGCAAGACCGCGTCCCGCACCTGGGAACTGGTGATGGACCGCGAGCAGGCCGCTGAACTGGACCGCTTTGAGCATCACACCCGCCGCGAAATCGCCGAACAGCCCGTGGCGCTGCGCAACACCGACGCTCTGCTGCGCGGCAAGCCGCTGCCGGACGGCATCGCAGCCGCCCAGCGCCTGATTTTCGTGGCCTGCGGCAGTTCGCTGTATGCTGCGGCGACGGCGCGGGTGTGGATCGAAAAACTCACCGGCCTGCCGTGCGACATCGAAATCGCCTCGGAATACCGCTACCGCGAGGCCCCCATTCAGGCGGGCAGCGTCGCGGTGCTGGTGTCACAGTCGGGCGAAACTGCGGACTCGCTGGCCTGCCTGCCGCTTTTCCGGGCGCGCGGCGTGCCGGTGGTGGGCGTGGTGAACGTGACACAGTCCACTATCGCCCGCGCCTCCGATCTGGTCTGGCCGACCACGGCGGGGCGTGAACTGGGTGTGGCGGCGACCAAAAGCTTCACCGCGCAACTCGTGGCCCTGCTGCGGTTGGGGGTGGCGTTCTCGCAGGCGCGGGATTGCGACCCGGCGGTGCGCGCGCAGGTGGTGGCGGGTCTGACCGCCGCCCCGATGATCTGTGCCGAGACCGAGGAAATGGAACCGGCGCTGGCCGAACTGGCGCACTGGATTGCCGGGGAGAACGAGGCGCTGTTCATCGGCCGCGCCGCCGGGGCCGCGATTGCGGGCGAGGCGGCGCTGAAGCTGAAGGAACTGTCCTATATCCGCGCCGAGGCCTATGCGGCGGGCGAACTGAAGCATGGCCCGATCGCGCTGATCCGGCAGGGCTCCCCGGTGCTGGTGTTCGCGGGCACCGATGCGCTGGTGGGCAAGACCGTCTCCAACGCCGAGGAAGTGCGCGCCCGTGGCGCCAATGTGGTAGCGTTCACCGATGCGGACGGCGCCAGCGCCTTCGCGGGCGTGGCGGAGACGGTGATGGCGCTGCCGGGCCGGGGTGTCGGGCACATGTTCGCGCAGGTGGTGGCGCTGCAACTGCTGGCCTACCACGCGGCCCTCGCGCTGGGCCGCAACGTGGACCGGCCGCGCAACCTCGCCAAGTCGGTGACGGTGGAGTAATGTTTATCCGCCGTCTGGCGTAACCACGGCCCCCCGGCGGACGGCAGCAGCCGCCCGGCCGGGCGCGTGCCGCGACCATTGGGGGCCGCATCATGGCTGGCGTTGTTGCACTGAAGCGTTGGGTCAAACGGCAGGATTCGCCTGCCTCGCGCGCGGTTTACGGCTTGGCCAAGGCGGTGCGCGGCGCGCGCGTGCCGGTGATCCGCCCGCTGCATCGCACGCTCTATACGCTGCATCTGGGCGTGAAGAACCTGCTGGCCGAGACGGGCCGCATCCTGTGGTACACGCCGCTGTTTCTCAGCCGCGTCGAAACGTCCGCTCCGGGGCTGCGGCTTTACAGCGGCATGCCGCAGGTGCTCGGCCCGCTGCGCATCCGTCTGGGCCGCGATGTGCGGCTGTCGGGCATGAGCACGCTGATCGGGCGCACGGACTCGGCAGACCCGGTGCTGGATGTGGGCGACAACGTCGATATCGGCTGGCAGACCACGATTTCCGTGGGTACCCGCATCGAGATTGGCGACAATGTGCGCCTTGCGGGCCGCTGCATGCTGGCCGGATTCCCGGGCCATCCGCTGGACCCGGAGGCGCGGGCCAAGGGCGCGCCCGACACCGTCGATCAGATCGGCGACATCATTCTGGAACGCGACGTGTGGCTGGCCACCGGGGTGATGGTGATGGCGGGCGTGCGCATCGGCCACGGCACCGTGGTGGCGGCAGGCTCGGTGGTCACGAAGGATTTACCGCCGATGGTGCTGGCTGCCGGGGCGCCCGCGCGGGTGATCCGCCCGCTGGAACCGGCGGCATGAGTGCCGACCTGATCGTGTTCGGTGAGGACTGGGCCTCGCATCCTTCCAGCACCCAGCATCTGATCGCCAATCTGCCGGGGCAGCGGCGGATTGTGTGGGCCAACTCCATCGGACTGCGCAGCCCGCGCCTGAACGCCGCCGATGCCGGGCGGGTGGTGCGCAAGGTGGGCCGCGCGCTGCATCTGACCAAACCACCCGCCCGCCCCGCCGCGCCGGTGGAGGAAACGCGTGCCGAAGGCCGCGCACCGGACAAGATCGTGCAACCGCTCGTGCTGCCGATGGCGCGCAGTGCGCCGTTGCGGGCGCTGAACCGCGCCTTGCTGGCGCGCAGCGTGGGCCGCGCGGCGCAGGCGGCGGGTTTGCGCCGCCCGGTGCTGTGGACCTCGCTGCCCTCCGCCGCCGATGCCATTGGCGCGCTGGATGAGGCGGCGGTGGTGTATTATTGCGGTGACGATTTCGGCGCGCTGGCCGGGGTGGACCATGCGGCGGCGCGGGCGTTCGAGGATGAGATTGCTGCGCGGGCAGACCTGATTCTGGCCTCCAGCCCCTTGCTCGCCGCGCGGTTTCCGGCGGCCAAGACGCATCTGCTGCCGCATGGCGTGGATTTCGCGCGCTTCGCCACCCCCGCGCCGCGGGCGCTGGATCTACCCGCCGGGCGGCCGGTGGCCGGGTTTTATGGCGCGCTGGCCCCGTGGATCGACACCGGGCTGATCGCCGCCACCGCGCACCTGCTGCCCGACTGGGCGTTCGTGCTGGTCGGCCCGGAACAGAGCGATGTCAGCGCCTTGCGCGCTTGCCCGAATGTATCCTTGCTGGGGCCGCGCCCGCACAGCGCGTTGCCGGGCTATGCCCAGCACTGGACGGCGGGGTTGATCCCGTTTCATGACAACGCGCAGATCCGCGCCTCCAACCCGCTGAAATTGCGAGAATATCTTGCGGCGGGGCAGCCTATCGTGGCCACCGAATTCCCGGCACTGGATGCCTACCGCGCGCATATCTCGGTCTGCGCCACGCCCGCGCAATTTGCCGCCGCCCTGCAAGCCGCGCGCACGCCGGACCCCGAGGCAGCGGCGCGGCGGCGGGCGAGCGTGGCGGGCGAATCATGGGCGGCGCGTGCCGCCGAGGTTGCGGCGCTGATTGACGCGCTGGCGCGATGATCCGCTTCCTGCTGGCGCTGTTGTTGGTGCTGTTGGCTGGCGGCGCGTTTGCCGAGCAGCGCTTCGACTTCGCTGCCGCCCTGCCGCTGCCGCCGCTGGCTGAATTGGTGGTGCACGGCACCAACCCGTCGGCCACGTCCAGGCTGCTGGTCGTGCGGGTGGATGACATGGACGGGCCGGATTACGCTCACCGCGTGAATGAAGAACGCTACGTGCCGCCCGGCCCGTTCAGTCTGCGGCTGCGTTTGACCTCGCTGCGTACGCCGCGCGGCCGCCCGCTGGATACGGCGGCGCTGCGGCTGGCGATGGCCTATGCGCCCGATGACGGTATCACCATCGACCCCATCGACCTTGACCGCCCGGGCAACCTGCCCGAAGGCACGTTCGGCTGGTTCTTCGGTCCGGAGGATGCGGTGCCGCTGGCCGGGTTTCGTGCCGTGCCAATCAGCGACCCGGCCATTTCCGGCCCGCCGCTGGAGCAGGTGCATCGCGCAAGCCTTGACCCGGTGATGGCATGGGGCACCCGGTTGACCAAATTCGTTGGCCAATTGCCGCCGGGCAAGTGGCATCTGACGCTGTGGACCGAAGACCCCGGTGAATGGGAGAAACTGCCGCCGGTGCTGGAGCGGCGCATCCGCATCAATGGTCAGGACATCACCTACGAGCGCCGCACGCAGGCGGAGTGGGTGGCGCAACGCTATTTTGCCGGGCGGACCATCGAAGCGGACCCGGCCAAGCCGCCGTTCACGGGGCTGGCGGCGCATCGCGGCGGGCGGCTGGAAGCCGACGTGGTACTGAAGGACGGGCATTTCACCATCGAACTGGCGGGCACGCCGCAGGCGGCGGTGAATCTGTCCGTGCTGACCGCTTCCCCCATCGAGCGGCCCGATGCTGCGGCGGCGGCTGTGGAGGCGGTGCGGGCGCAGCGCTTTGCCGAGGCGTGGACCGTGATTGGCAAGCCGACCCCGCAGCCGGGCAAGACGCTGGCGTTCGAGGGCGACACGCAGGCCTCCGCCGCGCCGGGCGGTCTGGCGGTGTTCCGGCTGTCGGTGCGCTCGCCGGTGGCCACCACCGCGCTGGCCGCGCTCGATGGCGGCGGCAAGGGTGCCCGCTTGCTGTGGAGCATCTGGCAATGGCGGCGGCCCGCGCCCGATGTACCCGGGCTGGTCTATTCGCCGGGCCATCTGCGCGCCGACAGCGACAAGATTCCGCTGCGCGCCGACCTGCCGCGCCCGCTGACCGTCATCGTGCCGGTGCCTGCCGATGCCAGGCCGGGGTTGCGCACATTGAGCGTGGTGCTGGTGACCGACACCAAGATGATCGAGCAGAAACTGCGGCTGGAGGTGCTGGCGGTGCAGCGGCCCGAACCGGCGCAGCGCGTGGGCGTGTTTCTGGATGTGGCACCGCACCTGTCCTACGACCACGCGGCGCAACGGCGGCAGGCGGCGTGCGACATGGATACGCTGCGCGGCCTCGGCTTCACCGCCGTCGCCCCGCCCCTGGCCAACCCGGCGGCGGACATGACCCCGTTTCTGGATGACCTGGCAGCCGTGGCCTCACGCTTTGCGCCGCCGTTCATCGCCTATTCCGCGCCGCGCCGGATTGCGCGGGAGGTGGGGGTGGATGCCTCGGCCGCGATGATCGCGCGCGCGGACGTGGCCGCCCGCAACGCTGGCCTGCCGCCGCCGGTCTGGACCACGGCCGACGAACCCACCGGGGCCAACACCACGGAACTGGCCGTGCTGCTTTCCCGCGCCATCCGGCAGGCGAGCCATGAGGCACGCATCGCAGCACATTTCAACGACCCGGCGGACAGCAAGATCCTGCCGGATTTCGATCTGGTCACGGTCAATGCCCGCTTCGGCGCGGACGAGGCGGATATCCACCGCCTGCGCAGTTCGGGCCATGCGCCGTGGCTGTACAACATGCCAAAACTGCGCCTGGCCTCCGGCTTCTATCTGTGGCGCAGCGGGGCTGACGGGTTGCTGCAATGGCACGCACGGATGCCGACCGCCGATGCGTTCGACCCGACCGACGGGCGGGAAGGCGACGTGCAGTTCCTGTGGCCGACGCCGGGCGTGTGTACCCCGCAGGACATGGATGCGGACTTGCTGGAACTGGCCGATGGCGAGGAGGATCTGCGCTGGATGGCGTGGCTGGAAGCCGCCGCCCGTAGCCATCATACGGACGCCGAGGCGCTGCTGGCCCAATTGCGGCGTGAAATTCCCGACACATGGGCCGAAGCGGCGGCGCTGGCGAAATCCGCCCCTGCCGCTTGGCGGGAACGTATTCTATCATTGGCCCGGACCAGGAAAGGGTCACCCTGAGCCGAGGCACGGGACTGGCTGATCTGGAAGTCCGAGGACATGGCACGAGGCAGCTTCATTCTGGTCGCCACACTTGCACTCGCCGCCTGCGAGC
Source organism: uncultured Rhodospirillales bacterium (assembly GCA_903864895.1). Classification (GTDB taxonomy): domain Bacteria; phylum Pseudomonadota; class Alphaproteobacteria; order Acetobacterales; family Acetobacteraceae; genus CAIPHQ01. The sequence goes on along the minus strand of CAIPHQ010000381.1, from coordinate 328 downwards.
ACGAGCCGATGGAGTATATACCGCCCGCTGACCGGGCGATGTTGCAGGCACAGGCGCGGATGGGCGAAGCCGGAAGCGCGGCACGGCCGGTGACGGTGGACGAAATGCTGGCCCGCGCGAAGGCCTCGTCCGCGGGCGGCACGGCCAAGACGCAGGGCGGCGCGCCCGCCCCTTTGGTGCTGCAATTCAGCGCCGGCGCGGTGCAACCGGATGAGGCGCAGAAGCAAAGCCTGACGGGGTTCGCCACCGCAGCCCGTGGCCGCCCGATTGCAGTGATCGCCCGCCCGAGTGCGCCGGGTGGCGAGACGGCGCTGCTGGGGCAGCGGCG
>CAIPHQ010000380.1 GCA_903864895.1 uncultured Rhodospirillales bacterium | reverse complement strand
GGCTTGCAGGCCCCAGCGTTCGGCAAGGTATTCCGCCATTGCCGCCAAATACGCATCGTCGCGCTCGATTCCGGTGCGCGGCGGTTCCTCGGCGATCATCGCCTGCCGTTCGGCCTGACCCGATTCGTAAAATCGGTCGAGGAACGAGTCCAGCAGCACTGCAAGCGGCTGCTCGGTGCCGGGCATGGCGCGGCGGACGGCATCGCTGAGGCTGTCAGGCGGGCGGATCATGGGCGAGGCTACCTGCAAACTGCGCGATGATGGCAAGGCTGCGGTCGCTGATGGGTTCGCGCGGAAAGTAGCTTGCTACCAACGTCTGCATGGCGGCGAACGTGGTGATCCCGCAAGCCCGCGCCAAGCGTGCCGCGTCAGCTTCGTCGCGGCTACCGACCCGCATCGCGCGCAGTTTCATCGCCAGCAAATAATCGGGCCGCGCCACATAGACCCGCAATCCGGGCCGGTCGGGACTGGGATAGGTGGCGTGGAAGGCCGATCCCGCATCCTTGGTGACGTAGTTCTGTACCGCCTCGCTGAACCACGACCGCAACCACCCGCGCCGGGACGCGACGTCTGCGGCGGCCTGCATGATTGCGCCGTGATCGCCGCTCTGCACAATCGCATCCACATCGCCAGTGCGAAAACTTGTCTCGAACTGCAACAGGATCGCGGCCCCGCCGAACACGGCGATTTCGCCGGTCTTGCGGGCACGGTACAGAATTTCGCCCATCTCCCGGAAGGCCGCTTCCACATCGGCCCGGGCGAGTTGCTGCATCAGTTCGGCGTCGTCACGCCCAGCGACCGGGCCGTGGCCACAATGCTCTGCCACGCGTCAACCGGCAGCGGCACGCCGTTGGCGAGGCGGTCGGCGCGCATGCGGGCTTCCGGCTCACCCGGCACCAGCACTTCGCCGCCCGGCGTGGTGGGGCGGGAGGCTTTCACGTAATCGGCGTATTCGAACGCCTTGGCCACGAAATCCTGCGCGCCGAAATGGCCGGGGTCGAGATAGATCGACAACATGCCGTTGCTGATGCGCCCGCGTTTGCCGCCGGGAATGGGGCCGGAGGTCTCGCCGCCGGTCAGCACGCCCGCCAGAATTTCGCACATGAAGGCGATGCCGCTGCCCTTGTGCAGGCCGAACGCGGTCAAGGCACCCTCACCATTGGCCGGGTCACGCGGCGTTTCCGGCGTCAGCGGGCCGTACAGGGTTTCCGGATCGGTGGAATACACCCCGTCCGGGCGCACCAGCGAGCCTTCCGGCACCGGCTTGCCGCCGCGTGAGGCCACCAGCACCTTGCCTTCGGCGACCAGCGAAGTTGCCATATCCAGCAACAACATGGGCTTGCCGTCCACACCCGGGATGCCGACGCAGAACGGGTTGGTGGAGAAGCGCCGGTCCACGCCGCCGAACGGGGCCACCAGTTCGCCACCTGCCACGTTGACGAAATGGATCGACACCAGCCCGGCTTCCGCCGCGCGCTCGGCCCAATCACCAATGCGGCCAATATGGCCGGAATGGCGCAGCGCGATCACCGACATGCCGTGGGCCTTGGCTTTGGCCACACCCAAATCCACCGCCAGCGGGCCGACGGTCTGGCCGAAGCCGTAATTGCCATCGACGGTGGCGTGCATGGCACTTTCGCTGACCACGCTCAGTGTCTGGCCGGGCAGCACCTTGCCCTCGCGCAGCCAGTCGATATAGCGCGGCGTGCGGATGACGCCGTGGCTGTCATGCCCGGCGAGGTTGGCGGAGACCAGATAGCGGCCAATCCGGTCGGCTTCGTCGCGCGCGCACCCGGCGGCGTCGAAAATATCCGCGATCACGCCGCGCAGTGCGGGCGCAGCGATGGTATAGCTGGGAATGGCCATGGATTACGTCCGGTTGGCGATCGCGTGGGCGTCCGCACGGTAGAAATTGTTGTCGGTCGGCGTGATGGTGAGTTCGGCGATGCACACATGCTTCGGCTGCGTGCAGGCGAACACCACTGCGGCCGCCACGTCGTCCGGCTGCACCATGATGGCGCGCTGCTCGGCCGTCACCGGTACCGGCCGCTTGTCCAGAATCGGGGTCGCCACCTCACCGGGATTGATGCAGATGCTGCGGATGCCGTGGATGCCTTCCTCGGCGTTCAGCGTGTGGCTCATCGCCCGCGCGCCGAACTTGGCCGCCGTGTACACCGGCCCGGAGGGCAGGAACACGCCGGTGGCCGAGACCGAGGCGATGTGCACCAGCACGCCGTCGTGCCTGCGCCGCATGGCGGGCAGGGCGGCCAGCGTGCACAGGATGGGCGCGGTCAGGTTGATGTCCACCAGCCGTTCGGCGGCCTCCGGCGTCAGTTCGCGCCAGTGGCGGTACCGCTCGTTCCAGCCCGCGTTGTTGACCAGAATATGCGGGTCGCCAAGCGCATCCACGATCATGGCATGCGCCAGCACCACCGCCTGCGCGTTGCTGACATCGGCGGGGGCAATCAGCGCCGTGCCACCCGCTTCCCGAATCAGGACAGCGGTTTCCTCCAGCGCATCCACGCGCCGCCCGGTGAGTGCCACCGCAGCCCCGGCGCGGGCGAGGTGGACCGCCACCGCCCGCCCGATGCCGCTGCCAGCCCCGGTGATCCAGGCAACCTTGCCGGTCAGCATTTCAGACGACCTTGCCGCTCGCCGGGTCGATCAGGTGCATCTGGTTCATGTCCACCGCCAGCGGCAGGATCTCGTTCGGCCCGGCGTGCACGGCGGGGTCGATGCGCGCGGTCATTTCATCCGCGCCGATCTTGAAGTGGACCATGGTTTCCATGCCCATCGGCTCCACCACTTCCACCTTGGCGTTCATGCGGCCCACGCCCGGCTTTTCCTGCTCGTGCGTCTCGGTCAGATGCTCCGGGCGGATGCCCAGCGTCATCTCCTTGCCGGCGTATTGCGCGTAACGGTTGGTCCGCGCCGGCGGCACCGCGAGTTTTTCGCCGGACGGCACGATCACGTGCAGTCCGCCCTCGTTGGACACGCGCACCGGGATGAAGTTCATCGCCGGGCTGCCGATGAAGCCCGCCACGAAGCGGGTGGCCGGGTTGTGGTACAGTTCCTGGGGCGGACCCACCTGCTCGATGCGGCCCTGATTCATCACCACCACGCGGTCGGCGAGCGTCATCGCCTCCACCTGATCATGGGTCACGTACACCGTGGTGGTGCGCACGGTCTGGTGCACCTTCTTGATCTCGGTGCGCATCTGCACGCGCAGCTTGGCATCGAGGTTCGACAGGGGTTCATCGAACAGGAACACGCGCGGGTTGCGCACGATGGCGCGGCCCATCGCCACGCGCTGCCGCTGCCCGCCCGAAAGCGCCTTCGGGCGGCGTTCCAGCAATGAGGTGATGTCCAGAATCCGCGCGGCTTCGTCCACGCGCTTCTTGATTTCCTCGCGCGGGAATTTGCGCAGCTTCAGGCCGAACGCCATGTTCTCGAACACGGTCATGTGCGGATACAGCGCGTAGTTCTGGAACACCATGGCGATGTCACGGTCGCGCGGCGGCACGTCGTTCACCAGATCGCCGCCGATCCAGATTTCCCCGCCGGTGATTTCTTCAAGTCCCGCGACCATGCGCAACGTGGTGGACTTGCCGCAGCCCGATGGGCCGACCAGCACGACGAATTCCTCGTCGGCGATTTCCAGGTCGATGCCGTGTACGGCCTTGTAGCTATCGTACTGCTTCTCGACCTTGCGGATCGACACCTGCGCCATGGAAATCTTCCCTCCATTCTTTGGGGAAGTTACGCATACCGCGCCGCTGAGGGCAATGCGGTTGCTGACTCGCTTGGGCAAACGCCGCAGCGTGTGGGCGAATGCTCGGATACGGTGCGCCTGATCGCCCGTGATCCGAAATTGACGATATTCCTTGCAGAGAATACAAAGTGTGTGGATGTGGAGCGTGGAGTTCACCGACGAGTTCGGAATCTGGTGGGACACGCTGTCCGGTCATGAGAGAATCCGAATCACAGCATCGGTGGGCTTGCTGGAGCGCCGGGGGCCGAACTTGCCGTTTCCGCATTCCAGCGGCATCGCGGGGTCCCGTTACGGCCATTTGCGCGAGTTGCGCATTCAGATCGGCGGACGGCCATTGCGCATTTTCTACGCCTTCGATCCGCGCCGGGTGGCTATCCTGCTGATCGGCGGCGACAAAACGGGGCAGACGGACTTCTACCCGCGCATGATCGCTGTCGCGGACGGCTTGTATGACGAACATCTCGCCGAACTGGCAGCCGAAGCGGCACGCAGGAGTATGGACGATGGCGGGTAGGCAGTCTTTTGGCGTTCTGCGAAGCAGTCTGCCGCCCGAAGCAAGCGCCGAGGCAGAGGCCATCACCGATGCTCTGGATCGTGACCTGTCACTGGCCGATTTGCGCCGGGCGCGTGCGATGACTCAGGACCAACTGGCCAGCGATTTGCAGATCGGCCAAGCCTCGATTGCGAAGCTGGAGCGGCGCACGGACATGTATTTGTCCACGCTGCGCCGCTTCGTCGAAGCCATGGGCGGTGAATTGGACATCACCGCGCGCTTTCCGGATCAGCCGCCGGTGCGGCTGCGTGGGCTTGGCGAGATCGCTGGCGACAAGCCTTAGCCCCGTAACCCCGCCACCAGCTTTGCCGCCTTGGCCGTCACAATGTCCGCCGTGTCGCCCGCCTTGTAGATCGACGACCCGATGCCGAATCCGGCGGCCCCGGCGTCCAGCCACGGGCGCATGTTGCCCGCGTCGATGCCGCCCACCGGCAGCACCAATGTGCCTTGCGGCAGCACGGCGCGGATGCCTTTCAGCACGGCGGGGCTTGCCGCTTCGGCGGGGAACAGTTTTATGCCATCAGCCCCGGCCTCCAGCATCGCGAACGCCTCGGTGGGCGTGGCAAAGCCGGGGCAGGCGATCATGCCGTGGTGCTTGGCCTGCCGCACCACAGCCCCCGCTGCGTGCGGCGTGACGATCAGCCGCCCGCCATAGGCGTCGATTTCGTCCACCTGATCCGGCGTCATCACCGTGCCCGCGCCGATCAGCATCTGGGTGCCGAATTTCTGTACAAGACGGCGGATGCTCTCCACCGGGTCCGGCGAGTTCATCGGCACTTCGACGATGGCGATCCCGGCCTCGTGCAGCGCGGCCCCGATTGCCACCACCTCATTGGGGGTCACGCCGCGCAGAATGGCGATCAGCGGGCAGCGTGCCAGCCAGTCTTTCAGGTCCATGGGGCGTCCTTCCCGATCATCGCCAGCCCGCGCGCGGCGGCGTCTTCGTCGTGCAGCACGGCTTGCGCGCCGCAATGTTCCAGCGCCGCTGCATACAGCTTGCACAGCGCCGCCGAGCCGATCAGGTGCACCACGCCGCCGCCCGGCGGCAACGCCGCGCGGATTTCGTGACCGGTCAGCAGGCCGGACAGGTAGGACGCGCTTTGTGTCTCACTCAACTGGCCGAACAACCCCAGCGTGCGCACCCCGAACAGATGGTGCAGCAGGTGCCCCGGAT
>CAIPHQ010000379.1 GCA_903864895.1 uncultured Rhodospirillales bacterium | reverse complement strand
CGAGTTGGTATCTACGCATTGGGCAACGAAATTGCTGTGCTGCCGACATCCGAACTGGTGGATCCGCTCTGCCGGGCTTGCTTTCCGAGCTTCTCGCAGTTGCGCAACAGCGGAGTCAGCGTTGAACAAACTTATGTCCGCCTGTTGTCAGCCTCGGCCATGCTCGTGATTCCGGCTGGCCTAGGGATTGCTGCGGTGGCTGATCCTCTGGTCAATCTGGCCTTCGGGACAAATTGGTCCGAAGCAATTCCGATGATTCAGATCCTAGGGGTCACCGCCATTCTTGGCACAATCGGCAGTTTGAGCGGGACGCTTTTTAGTGCATTTGGGATGTTGCGTTTAAATTTTTCAATTACGATAGCGATGACGATGTTGCGGGTTTTATTGCTGCTTACGGTATTACCGGGGGGGACGTTGGTGACGGCGGCATTTATTATCGCGGCCGTGACGGTTTTAGAACAAATCCTGTATTTGTTCATCACGATCCGGCGATTCCAGATCCGTGTCAGGGATTTGTTGCGTGGCACCTATCGCAGCATCCTCGCGGCGTCGGCGATGTGTGCCGGATTGCTGGGATTCGGAATCGGCTTTGTGTCGCACGCTGACAGGTTTGCCAGCCACCTTGCCATTGCCGCCACAACCGGTGCGGCGATCTATGTGGCTGTATTGGCGGTTGCCTGGCAGGCAGCCGGGAGGCCCGACGGCCCTGAACGTGACCTGATTGCCGTTATCTCCCGGCTGACAACCCGACTGAGACGCCATGCGGCTTCGTGAGGAGCGGCCCAGGTACGTCAAGGACAGGTGGTCGGTAAAATCGGACAGTTGGGGTCACGACATAGAACGACATAGAACGTGGCGTGTTCGTCGGCGGGACCGTTTAGCAGGCTGCTGAAAAGCGGTGGCGGCGCGGCGGTTTGTTATGATTCCCTGATCTGGGATTGATCCGGAGGGAAGATGTGGCCTGCTGCCGGTTCGGTGGACACTTGGTTAAGCTAACTGCACCTGTTTCTCGAAGTCGAGCGGGCTGAGATAACCCAAGGTCGAGTGCCGACGGATCGGGTTGTAGAAGCACTCGATGTAGTCGAACACGTCAGCGCGCGCCTCGTCGCGTGAGCGGTAGGTTTTCCTGGCGGTTCGCTCGGTTTTCAGCGACGAGAAGAAGCTCTCCATAGCTGCATTGTCCCAAACGTTGCCGGATCGGCTCATCGAGCAGGTGACGCCGTTGTCGGCCATCAGGCGCTGGAACTGCTCGCTGGTATAGGCCCGTGCGTCTGAGCGGTACGGTGTACTGTCATAAGGCTATGCGGAAGTCCTATTCGGAATTAGGGTTCCGGAGAGGGCGGAGCGCGCCTTCGGCGATGGCCTGCGGCAGGTCGAAGGCGTATCGGCCGAGGAAGTTGATGTGCTTGAAGAGGAGCGGCGAGACGCGGGCGATATCGGCATCGTTGATGCTCCAGCCCTCGTGGGTGAGCTGGTCGGTGGCCGCCTGGATGTAGGTCGAGTTCCACAGCGCGATGGCGTTCAGCGTCAGCCCAAGGGCACCGAGTTGCTCCTCCTGTTCGTGCCGATGGGCTTTCCTGATCTCGCCGCGCTCGCCGTAGCAAACACGCCGGGCTAGGCGATGCCGGAACTCCTGACGGTTGAGCTGGGTGAGGATGCGTCGGCGCTTCTCCTTGCTGTCGATGTAGCCAAGCATGTGCAGCGTCTTGATGACGCGGCCGAGTTCGGCGAGCGCGCGGGCCAAGGTGGTGGGCCGGTCCTTCACCTGCAGGACGCGCATGATGGCGCCCGCATGGATGCGGCCCAGCTTCAGCGAGTCGGCCAGGCGCAGCATGTCTTCCCAGTTCTGGGTGACGAGGTCGATGTTGATGCGGTTGCGCGCGAGCCCGTTCAGCGGTCCATAATCGGCGCTCTTGTCGATGCGCCAGAACCGGGCGTCGCCGATATGTCAACCGGCGCGCAAAAGGGGCTCTGACTCAATCTCGGTGCAGTTCGGCGGCGTGTGTCACGCGGGGACGACGAGGCGTGCACGGAGGAGATCGAGTCGGGCGCGGCCATACATCTGCCGCTTGACCAGCTTGAGCTTGGTGATCTGCCCTTCGGTCTGCCCGTTCGACCATGGCTCGGTCAGCGCCGCCGTCACCGCGGCGAGGTCGGCAGCAATCCCTCTTCCGAACGAGGCCAACAAGCTGCTGCCCGTCTCTGCAAGCCAGCCCGGCAGTGCGCCGACGTCGCGTGCCCGCAGCATGCGATGGAAGCGTTCCACGAGGTCGCGCGCAAAAGCGAGCGCCGGGATACCCGTCTCGATCGCCGCCACCGTGACTGCATCGTCCTTGGGCAGCTGCAACCGTTGCGCCGTCATGAGGCGGCTCAGCAACCGAGCCGGCGGGGCCTTCCGAGCCAGATGGACATCGGCCCTCTCGCTGCGGCGCTGCCGGGTCACCCATTCCGTCACCACCCGCAGGCCGCCCCGGAACCCTGCGGCACCCATCCGCCGCCAGAGCTCGGCGCCGTTGCGGCAGCCCGCATCCCATTCAGCCCGGAGTTTGGCCACGTAAGGCTCCAATAAGCTCTGGCGGCAGCGGAACACGTCGCCGTCTCCACCGCGGAGCACGCTGCGGACCAGCTTCCTGCTGCGGCCCGTTGCTCGCGTGATGTCCTTGATCGACTTCCCCGTCTCGGCCAGCGCCTTGAAGCCTCGGCTGTCCTCCCGCCGCCGCACGAAGCCTTCGTACTGGATGCGTTCGGCACAAGTCAGCAGCGCCGGGTCGATCACCGTCGACCCGAGGACCTGGCGGATGGCCTTCATCGACCGGCGTACCGCCTCCTGGAACGCGGCGCTGGCGTTCTCCATGAGGTGCCAGCGGTCGGCGACCTGAACCGCCTGTGGCGCTCCCTGCGACGCAGCCCGTCCATATCCGGCGCCGCGGTCGCGCGACACGACGGTGATCTCCGGATGAGCCGCAAGCCAAGCCGCCACCGTCGCTGGTTCCCGGTCCGGGAGGAGGTCGATGATGCGGCGGTGCTCCAGGTCGCAGACCACCGTGCCGTAGCGCTGCCCACGCTTCCAGGCGAAGTCGTCGATGCCGATCACCTGGACGGCTCCGGCCATCGCTGGCGAACGGCGGCGCAGCACGCGCAACAGCGTGTCGCGACTCACAGGAAGCATAAGCCTACGGGCGAGGCTGGCGGCGGGCCGGCCTCCGAGAGCCAGGCCGAGGTGGTGGACCAGATCCTCGAGCCGGGCCGTGCGTCTGGCCACGCGGGGTGCGATGCTGTCCGCAAGCAACTCGCCGAAGATCCGTCTGGGGCAAGAGGCGGCAGCGCACCTGAACCGGCGCACCTGGATGCGTATGTGCACAGCACGGCCGTGAGACGGCAAGTCCGTCAACCGCCGATCATACCGGCTGTGGACCTGTGACGACCGCCGGCCACACTCCGGGCACGCAGCATCGGCAGCGCTCGGCCGGGCCACAATGAGGAGACGGTCAGGCTCAGTGGTGACGGCCTCGACCAAGAGACCGGCAGGCGAGACTGCCTGAAGTGAACCTCGTCGCATGGCGCCGCTCCCGAATCGTGCATGACGAACTTACCCGGGTTGCACCGAGATTGAGTCAGAGCCCCACGTGCGCGCCGAATCACACTGATGGCCGCTGCGCTGATGCCGCCTGATGCTAATGAGGCAGATCTGACTGATGTTCTGAAGCGGACGCTGGGGTGAACCACGCGCTATACGAAAGAGCTTGGATGAGGACAAATCACATTGTTTGATTTGGATCCGTTCGTATGTGGACCGTTGTGGGAATTTCGGCATATAGATTTGGATATTTCCTAATTCATAAGTCAGCAGCGCACAGTTGGTATGGTCAACTGTCGGTTGGTGCGTGTCCCCGCAACCATCTTGACTTGCACACTCAAAGCGTCGGCCGCCTGGCCGGCGCTTTTGTCGTTTTTGGCCCCGGACAGCGCCAGACCGGAAAGCGCGAGAATCGCCGCCAGCTCGCCGCGAATGGCAACGCGCAGCGTGCCGTCCTCCGGGGTCAGCACGATTGCCGAGATCAGCCCGCGCACCTGTTCGCGCACTTCGGCCGCGTCGTCGCGGTCCAGCAGATTGATCAGGGTGGCGACCTTCCGGCGGTAGACCTCTGCCAGATTGGGATGCAGCCGTGGTGCCGGGGCGGTGGCGTGGGCCAGGTCGCGCTCCAGATCCAGCCGCCGCTGTTCCAGCGCCTTCAGCCGGTCATTGACGGCCGCCGCCGGCGTGCCGTTCATCAGCGCATCGACCAGCCGCTCGATCTGGCGTTTTGTCTGAGTGAGTTCCGATCTTTGCGCGTCCTGCGTGCCCGCGGCGGCGGCCTGTTCGCGGTTCCATGCGGCGGTGAATTCGCTGGCAAACACCTTGAACAGGTCCGGGTCCATCAGCCGGTGCCGCAGCCCGTCCAGCACGCTGGCTTCAAGCACATCGCGGCGGATGGCCAGCCGGTTGGTGCAGACGGTCTCGCCCTTGTTGCGGGCCGTGGAGCAACCGAAATGCTGCTGGCTGATCTTGGAAAACCCGCCGCCGCAGACGCCGCAGCGCATCAGGCCCGAGAACAGATAGCGCGGGCGCTGCTGCGACCAGAACGGGGCCGGGGTTTTGGCGGGACTGTCCCCGGCACCCTTGCGGTCCAGATGCGCCTGCCGTTCTTTGGCCGCCTGCCACAGCGCGTCATCGACAATGCGTAGCTCCGGGGCCGCGATGCTGGTCACGGCGGCGTCGGCATTGGCGCGCGAGCGCCGCTGGCCGCTGTCGGGGTCCTTGGCATAGTGCAGCCGGTTCCATACCAGCCGGCCGATATAGGCCTCGTTGTTCAGAATGCCGGTGCCGCGGGCGCGGTTGCCGTTGATGGTGCTGGCACTCCAGGCGCCGCCGCGCGGGGCCGGGACCGGCGCCGCGTTGAGCGCCAGCGCAATGCGCTTCGGCGAGTGGCCGTGGGCATAGTCGCGGAAGATGCGCTGGATGATGGCGGCCTCGGCCGCGTTGATGGTGCGCTCGCCACGCTGCGGCTCACCTTCAGCGTTGAAGCGGCGCACCACATCGTAGCCGTAGGAATTGCTACCACCGGATTTGCCCGCCTCGACGCGGCCGCGCAGGCCGCGGCGCACCTTGTCGCCCAGATCCTTCAGGAACAGCGCGTTCATGGTGCCCTTCAGGCCGACATGCAGGGCGCTGATCTCGCCTTCGCCGAGGGTGACCAGCCGTATGCCCGCGAATTGCAACCGCTTGAACAGGGCTGCCACGTCCTCCTGGTCGCGCGACAGCCGGTCGAGCGCTTCGGCCACTACCACGTCGAATGCCGCTTCGCGGGCACCGGCCAGCAGCGCCTGATAGCCGGGGCGCAGCGTGGTGGCGCCGCTGAGGGCGGCGTCGCGATACACCTGCGCCAGTTCCCAGCCCTGGGCAGCGATATGTTCGCGGCACAGGCGGATCTGGTCATCAATCGAGGCGTCGCGTTGCTGGTCGCTGCTGTAGCGGGCGTAGATCACGGCGCGCATGGCTGGCTCCTTCAACCCCGGCCCAAGCATATCGCGCGGCGTAGGACGGTGCATGGCCAAATCACCGGCCGGTGTGGCGCAGGCTCATTGCGGGTCCGGCGAGCTGTCCGGGCGTGACCAGATCTCGGTGACGGCCTGCCGCGCCAACGCCCGGACCAGCGCCCGCAGCGCGTCGTGATCCGCCTGCGTAGCGCCCCGCGCCGGTTGCGGCGATGCCGGATCAATCGGCCGCTCGGCGGGATCAGCAGGGGAAGGGACCCGGTTGCGCATGCCCGGACGGTGCCGTCACGACTGGCCGGGCGCTGCCATCGGCGAATATCCGCAGTGATTCCAATGCACTGCGAATGTGCGCGAATCGCCCTCGCCGGTGTGCTACCGAATTCTGGAATGGCATTCCAGAAAACCCGGGCCGTCGCGTCCACACCCAAGGGGGCAGACACCCGCGCCAGAATCCTGGCTGCGGCGGCAAGGCTGTTTGCCGTTCACGGCTTCACCGGCACCAGCTTCGCGATGATCGGCGCGGCGGGTGGGGTTGCCACCGGCAGCATCGTGCATTGCTTCCCGGACAAGGCGGCCCTCTCCGCGGCCGTGTACCGGCTTGCGCTGGATCGGCTGGCAGCGTCCGTCACGCGGGCCATCGGCAGGTATCCGGCCGATGTGCCGGGCACGATCGATGCGCTGGTCTCCGCCTGCTTCGCCTGGGCTGCGGCCTGTCCCGATGACCCCGTGCTGATCGGGAGGCTGGCTGAACATGCGGCGGTGCAAGACACGGCAGCGCAGAACGTGGCAGTGCAGGAGATGGACGGGCCGCAGACGCGGCTGGAGCCTCTGTTGGAGGCGTGGGCCCAGCCGCTGATCCGCGCCGGTCTGGTGCAACCCCTGACGCCCGCGCAGCTTTATGCCGTGATCATCGCCCCGGCGCTCTGTGCGGCAGCGGCACAGCTTGACGTCGTGGATGGGCCTGCGGCCCCGGTGATCGGCTGGAAGACGGTGCTGGTCACCGCGGCGCTGGCCGCCGTCCAAGCTTCCAGCCCGAAATCGCGCCCGCCCCGGATCGCCAGCAGGAAGGCCCGCCTTGTGTCCGCCAAACTGGCCGGCCCCGTGCCACCGGACCAGACGCGCCTGCTCTGATGCCCGGCATGTCTGCCTTGCCAGTTGCGGCGGCTATGGCGCTTCCCCTTCGCCCGGGCGGGGCAGGGCCAGCGCCAGTTGGCCGGCGGGCCCGGCCGCGTCAAATGCGCGTCTGGCGGTCAGGCGGACGGAGGCGCGGGTCTTGCTCAGGCTGTCGTGGAAGCGATGCGCCACGTCCGCCTGGCTGGCGCGGTTGTAATGCTGTTCGACCATGTGCCCCGAGACGCCCAGGATGGCGGCGGCCACGCCGGGATGTGCCGGGTCCGCCAGCGGCGCCGAGGTGCCCAGCGCGTGGCGGAAGCGGTGCGGCCCGAAGCCGGTGCCAAACGCCTGCCCGGACTGGCGCCGGATCATGTTGCTGATGTCGTGGATCGACATCGGCGCGCCATATTCGGTCAGCCAGACGCCGTCATGGCCCTGTTCGCCCAGCAACTCGGCCCGCTCCACCGCGATATAGCGCGCGAGGGCGGCACTGAGCCGGGCGGGCGTGTGGTATTCGAGGCGGCGGCCGGTCTTGATGTCTTCGTGCTCGAACACCAAGCGGTAAGTGTCGCCGGTGCGGATGAGCGTCCTGCCAAGCCGCAGGCTGGCCATCGAGCGCACCCGCGGCGCCCGCGCCGCGAACAGGGCGATCAGCACGCCGTCGCGGCAGCCGATCCGCCGCTGCTCCGGATTGGGGTGCCGCAGCGCCTCCCCGGCCATGGCCAGCCCCCAGTCATACAGAACCTTGCTGTCGATGATCCGGACGGGTTTGTGCGACACTGGCAGCACCGACGACAGCGACCGGCCGCCCGGTGATGTCAGCCAGCGAAAGTCATGCTCCGGCTGCATGATCTGCAACGCTCTGCGCAGTTCGGTGTGG
>CAIPHQ010000378.1 GCA_903864895.1 uncultured Rhodospirillales bacterium | reverse complement strand
TGATCGACGAGCTGGGCGCCAGCCAGATGCTGCTGCCGGAAAGCCGCCGCAAGAAGGTTGTGAACGTGCGCGACGTGGAGGAGATCGTCGCCAAGATCGCGCGCATCCCCGCCAAGTCGGTCAGCATGCCACCCTGGTCGAAGCCCACATAGCCCGGCGGCGCGCCGATCAGGCGGCTCACGCTGTGCCGCTCCATGTATTCGGACATGTCGAAGCGGATCAGTTCAATGCCCAGCGTGCTGGCCAATTGCCGCGCCACTTCGGTCTTGCCCACACCGGTCGGGCCGCTGAACAGGTAGTTGCCGATGGGCTTCTCGATGTCGCGCAGCCCGGCGCGGGACAGCTTGATGGCCGCCGACAGCGCCTCGATGGCCTTGTCCTGCCCGAACACCATGCTTTTCAGGTCACGGTCCAGATTGCGCAGCGTCTCCTTGTCGTCGGCGGAGACGGACTTGGGCGGGATGCGGGCGATCTTGGCCACGATCTCTTCCACGTCCTTCAGCGTGACGGTCTTGCGGCGCTTGTGCTCCGGCTGGAGCATCCGGCTGGCACCCACTTCGTCGATCACGTCGATCGCCTTGTCGGGCAGCTTGCGGTCGTGGATGTATTTGGCCGAAAGCTCCACGGCGGCGACAATGGCCTCATCCGTGTAGCGCACCTTGTGGTGCTTCTCGTAGTTCACCTTCAGGCCGCGCAGGATCTTCACCGCGTCTTCCTGGCTCGGCTCGTTCACGTCGATCTTCTGGAAGCGGCGCACCAGGGCACGGTCTTTTTCGAAGTAGTTGCGGAATTCCTTGTAGGTGGTGCTGCCGATGCAACGCAGCGTGCCGCTGGCCAGGGCAGGCTTCAGCAGGTTGGAAGCATCCATCGCCCCGCCGCTGGTGGCCCCCGCGCCGATCACGGTGTGGATTTCGTCGATGAACAGCACCGCGTTGGGCTGCGCCTCAAGCTCGGTCACCACCGCCTTCAGCCGTTCCTCGAAATCGCCGCGATAGCGGGTGCCGGCCAGCAGGCTGCCCATGTCCAGCGCGTAGATGGTGGACTTGGCCAGCACTTCCGGCACGTCGCCTTCCACGATGCGCTTGGCGAGGCCCTCGGCAATGGCAGTCTTGCCCACGCCGGGGTCGCCCACATACAGCGGGTTGTTCTTGGTGCGGCGGCACAGAATCTGGATGGTGCGCTCGATTTCCGAGTCGCGGCCGATCAGCGGGTCGATCTTGCCCGCCATCGCCTTCTTGTTCAGGTTCACGCAGTAGTTGGACAGCGCGTCCTGACCGCGGCGGGCGGGCTTTTCTTCCCGCTCCTGCTCGTTGCCATGCGCTTCCGGGGCACCCTGCACCGGGCGGGTGGTGCTGCGGCCGGGGGCCTTGGCGATGCCGTGGCTGATGTAGTTCACCGCGTCCAGCCGCGTCATGTCCTGCGTTTGCAGGAAATACACCGCATGGCTTTCCCGCTCGCTGAACAGCGCCACCAGCACATTGGCCCCGGTGACTTCGTCGCGCCCGGAGGACTGCACATGAATGGCCGCGCGCTGCACCACGCGCTGGAACCCGGCGGTGGGCTTGGGGTCGCCGGGGCGGTCGGTGGCAAGACCGGCGAGGTCCTTGTCCAGAAACTCGGTCAGGTCGGTGCGCAACTTGTCCAGATCGACGCCACAGGCGCGCAGCACGGTGGCAGCGTCGCTGTCCTCGACCAGACCCAGCAGCAGGTGTTCCAGTGTCGCGTATTCGTGCTTGCGTTCGCTGGCGAACCCAAGGGCGCGATGGAGCGTCTGTTCGAGATTACGGGAGAGCATAATGCGACGCTCCTTCAGACAGGGCGATAAGGCGGCGGGCGGCACGCGGGTGGGCGGTGAATCCGGCGGTGCGGCCCTGACGCGGCCACCGGGTGCCATCATTCTTTCCCGATTGCCCGGCACGCGCACCAGGATTCTTCATCACACTCACTTAAAATTCCGATAGAGCCTGCCCAGACCGGATATACGGTGGGGGTTGCAGTCAGGATGCGGCCGCCATGAGCCGCAATGCAAGCCGGGCCGCGCGCCGCGGGCTATTCTTTTTCGATCGTGCATTGCAGCGGGTGCTGGTTCTGGCGGGCCAGATCCATCACCTGCGTTACCTTGGTTTCGGCCACTTCGTAGGTGAACACGCCGCACACGCCCACGCCGCGCCGGTGCACATGCAGCATGATCTGGGTCGCCTCATCTCGTGACTTCTGGAAAAACCGCTCCAGCACATGCACCACGAATTCCATGGGCGTGTAATCGTCGTTCAGCATCAAGACTTTGTACATGGCGGGCTTGCGGGTTTTCGCCCGTGTCTTCACCACCACGCCGGTGTTGGGGCCGTCATCGCCGCCCGTGCCGCCGCCCGCGCCGCCGCCCGCGCCATTGCCGGCGCCATTTCCAGCGCCCGATCCACCACCGGGCCCACCGGCGCGAATCGCTATGCCACCGCGCCGCGCATCGGCGGGGAGGTGGTCATCGGGCTCACATCGGCTTGGCACGTCACCGTCGCGCATGGTCGCAAAGCTCGCCATTGGCCATCCTGCACACTTGCCGTCACGCGTCCGCAGGGGCGCGGGTAGGCAATGGCACCCTGAAAACCTGACCATACCGAAAAACCGGCGGCCGAGGAAATAGACTCGGCACCTCTGCCGCACGCCGCCGCCATGTGGGCGCGCGCAGTCCTCATGCAAGGGCAGTCCCCCTGCAAGGGCGGACATGACCGCCCTGAAACGCAAACCGGCCCGGGGAGGGGGTCCCGGGCCGGTTGCTCGTCCAAGCCGTGCTGAAATCAGGCGGCGCGGCCGAACTTCTCCATCGCCAGCGTCACGCGGGCGGTGATCGGGGCCAGCGCCTGCTCGGTCAGCTTCATCGAGGCGTCGGTGATCTTGCTGGTCTCGGTGACCGCCTTTTCCATCGAGGTGCGGGCCAGCGTGGTCTGCAGGTCGATGGCTTCCTTGACCGACTTCACGCCCGCGAGCGCCTTGAAGATGGCCATGTTGGAGTCCATCTGCTCCTGCGCAGTGGCGGCGAAAGCCTTGGTCAGGTCCTGCACGCCGGTCGCCCAGATCTGGCTGGCCTTCACGAACGCTTCGACATTGCCTTGGCCGAACGAGACGAATTCTTCAGCGGTCTTCATGGCAGACTCCATTTTCTGGGTGAGATCGGTTGGGAGGGTTACGGCCGCTGCGGCTTCCGCCACGGCAGCCAGAAGGGGTGGCAATTTGGCAGTATCCGGCACGGCCGGGGCTTCCGGCGCGCCGGTGAAGGATTCATCGGCCGCGGCGGCTTCGGGTAAGGCTGTCACAGCCGCAACCGTCTCGGCTCCGGCGGCGGCAACCGCCTCCGGGGTGGTGGTGACCAGCGCGGTCCCAACACTCTTTTTCACTGCCATCGGTATTCTCCTGCACTACGGGTCGCGCCGCGCATCGATTTCTGCTAAAGATCGAAACTGCGCTGGCTTGGTCCCGTTCGCTTGTCCGTCGCGGTGCTATGCTGCACCGCACAACGCCTATTTATGAGGCATCGCGCCCGCGGTCAAGAGGATTTTGTGCGCTGCACAATAACCCGGCTGTCATCTTCGGCGGCCGGGAATCGGCCCCAAACCTGACGGTTGGATGAAGCTGGCCCTGTAACCCTTTCAAAATGAGACATTTCGTCAAGCAACATGCTGGACAGGGCGCGGTATAGACGGCTAAGCAAGCCGGGCGATGGCCGGAAAAGGACGCCTCATGATCGTATCGCGCGTCTGGAGACACGCAGTCGCACGGCTTGCGGGGCTGCATGGGCTCCTGCCACGCATGCTGGCGCTGCCCGTGACGCTGGCGATGATCATGCTGCTGCCCGCCGCCGCACAGGCGCAAATCGGGTCGGACCGCTACAGTTCCATCGTGATGGATGCCGCCACCGGCACCATCATCATCAGCGTCAGCCCCGATGAGCCGCGCTATCCCGCCAGCCTGACCAAGATGATGACGCTGTACATGGCGTTCGAGGCGCTGCGCGACCGCCGCCTGACGCGCGAGCAGATGGTGCCGGTTTCCGAGCACGCCGCCTCGATGTCGCCGTCCAAGCTCGGGCTGATGCCGGGCACACGGCTGACGGTGGAGCAGGCGATTCTGGGGCTGGTCACCAAATCGGCCAACGACGCCGCCGCCGCGCTGGGCGAATTGCTGGGCGGCGATGAGGACCGCTTCGCGCAGATGATGACGCTGCGGGCCCGCGCGCTTGGCATGGCGCACACCACATTCCGCAACGCCTCCGGCCTGCCCGACCCGCAGCAGATGACCACGGCGCGCGACCTGGCGATGCTGGCGCGGCATCTGGTGCAGGATTTTCCGGGCGACTACCGCTATTTCAGCGTGCCGAGCTTCACCTTTCATGGCCGCGTGATCCCCAACCACGACCATCTGCTGCAATCCTATCCGGGGGCGGACGGCATCAAGACCGGCTATATCGAGGCCTCGGGCTTCAACCTCGTCACCTCCGCCGTGCGGTCGGACGTGCGGTTGATCGGCGTGGTCATCGGCGCCGCGAAGCCCGGAGAGCGGGACCAGCACATGGCCGCCCTGATGGATCGCGGCTTCGAGAGCATGGGCATCGCCCCCGTGCCCCGCGGCGGTGCCCGCGCGCAGGCACAGGCACAGGCTCAGGCTGGCGCGCCTGCGCCAGTGCAGCCGTTGCCGGGCCGCCGCCCGCAAGTGTTCTGGGCGGCCCAGCTTGGCCCGTTTCCCAGCCAGACCGCAGCGCGCAGTGCGGCCGACATTGCCCGCCGTGCCGCCGATACCGGAGACATCCGCATCGAGCCGGTGGCTGCGCATGGCCGTACCAGCTATCGCGCCAGCCTTGCCCCGCTGACGCAGCCTGATGCGCGGGCCGCCTGTGCGGCGGCCGCCCGCAAACATCTGGCCTGTGCGGCGGTGCGTTCGGACAGCGGGCAACTGGCCAGCCGCTGAGCCACGCAATCCTGCCCCGCCTTGCCGCTGCGCCCTTGCTTCGCGGCGCGGCCTTGCGCATTTTCTCCCGCTGAACAGCAAACGGCCGCCTGACGCCGAAAGGCCGCGCGGCACACGGAGCGATTTGATGGACGGCGGGGCCGAAGCACGGCGGATCATCATTCACCGGCCGGAGGATTTTGCCGGCATGCGCGCCGCAGGGCGGCTGGCGGCGGAAACACTGGACATGATCGCGCCGCATGTGGCGCCCGGCGTGTCCACCGGCGCGCTGGACCGGCTGTGCCACGATTTCATTCTGGCCCACAACGCCATTCCGGCACCGCTGAACTATCGCGGCTTTCCGAAATCCATCTGCACCTCGATCAACCACGTGGTGTGCCACGGCATTCCGGGCGACCGGAAGCTGGAGGCGGGCGATGTGCTGAACATCGACATCACCGTGATCCTGGGTGGCTGGCATGGCGATTCCAGCCGCATGTATTGCGCGGGCCCGCCCAGCACCAAGGCGCGCAACCTGATCGACGTGACCTATGAATCGCTGATGCGCGGCGTGCGCGCGGTGCGGCCCGGCGCCACGCTGGGCGATATCGGCCACGCCATCCAGACCTATGTGGAATCCAACCGCTACAGCGTGGTGCGCGATTTCTGCGGCCACGGCATCGGGCGGCGCTTCCACGAAGCCCCCAACGTGCTGCATTTCGGCCGCCCCGGTGACGGCCCGGTGCTGCGGCCCGGCATGTTCTTCACCATCGAACCGATGGTCAACGCGGGCCGCCCGGAGGTGAAGGTGCTGGACGACGGCTGGACAGCCGTGACCCGCGACCGCAGCCTGTCCGCGCAGTTCGAGCACATGGTGGGCGTGACCGAGGACGGGGTGGAAATCTTCACCCTCTCGCCGAGCGGTGCGGACAAGCCGGCCTATCCGGCATGAGCGGCCCGTCGGTTGCCACCCAGCGGTTGCGCCTGTCCGACAGCGACCCGCTTGGCCACGTCAACAACGCCACCTACGCCACGCTGTTCGAGGCGGGGCGCACCGAGATGCTGTATCCGCTCGGCCTGATCGCCGGGACCACGGCGGCGGTGATCGTGCGGCTGGAAATCGACTTCGTGAAGGAGATGAACTGGCCGGGCGACGTGCGCATCGAAACCGGCGTGCTGCGCTTCGGCACCAAGTCACTGCATCTACGCCAGCGCCTGCTGATGCATGGCGAGGTCACTGCCCGCGCCGCCTCGGTGCTGGCCTTCATCGACAGCACTGCCCGCCGCGCCATTCCGCTGAAGCCGGAATGGTGTGAGGCGCTGACGAATTACCGCTTCATTGACGATGCGGTGACGTAACCAGCCTCCCCGTCCCGCCGGGGCCGTGGCAGGCTGGCCCGCCATGGCACCCCGGCCGCGCGGCCTGCGCGAAGACCAACTCGTCCTCGGCGAACTGCCGCCGCCCGATCCGCTGGCCTCGGCGGCGGAGGGGCATCGCGCCCGGCTGCGCCAGCGCCTGCTGACCGCCGGGCCGGATTCGGTGGCCGACCATGAGATGCTGGAACTGGTGCTGTTTCTGGCCCTGCCCCGCCGCGACACCAAACCCATCGCCCGCGCCCTGCTGGCCCGCTTCGGCAGCTTCGCCAACGCCATTGCCGCCCCGCTGAACGATCTGCGCGCGGTGGACGGCATGGGGGAAGCCGGGGCGGCGGCGCTGAAGACCATTCAGGCGGCGGCGCTGCGGCTGGCCAAGGCCGAGGTGATCGGCATGCCGGTGCTGAATAACTGGGACCGGCTGATGGGCTACCTGAACGCGGTGCTGGCGCGCGAGCGCATCGAGCATTTCCGCATCCTGTTCCTCGACACCCGCAACCGCCTGCTGGCCGACGAGGCGCAGGGGCGCGGCACCGTGAACCACACGCCGGTCTATCCGCGTGAGGTGGTCAAGCGCGCGCTGGAACTGAACGCCACCGCCATCATTCTGGTCCACAACCACCCCAGCGGCGACCCGACGCCCTCACCCGACGACATCAGCATGACGCAGGAAATCCGCCAGGCGCTGCGTGCCGTGTCCATCGCGCTGCATGACCATGTCATCGTCGGCAACGGCGCGTGGACCAGCCTGCGGCGGGAGGGGCTGCTCTAGCGCCGCGTCGCAGCACGGATGATGAAGATGCCGCTTGCGGTCACGATGGCCGCGCCCGCGAACACCCACACATCCGGCATTTCGCCGAACACGAAATAGCCGATGGCGGTGGTGCCGATCAGCAGCGTGTAGTCCAGCGGCGCCACGGTGGCGACCGGCGCGCAGCGGTACGCCGCCGTGACCAGCATGTTGGCAGTGCCGCCGATGGTGCCCAGCAGCGCCAGCAGAACCCATTGATACGGCGTGGGCCAGATGAAGCCGAACGGGATGAACAGCAGCCCGGTCAGCACGCTGCTGACCGCCAGATAGAACGACATCGCCGCCGTGCTCTCGGTGCTGCCCAGCTTTCGCACGATGATGATGCCGATGGCGTACACCGTGGTGGCGGCCAGCGCGATCAGCGCGTTCAGGCCGAACAGGCTGGATCCGGGGCGGGCAATCACCAGCACGCCGGCAAACCCCACAATCACCGCCGCCCAGCGCACGCCATCGACTTTCTCGCCCAGCAGCGGCACCGACATGGCGGTCATCATCAGGGGCGCGGCGAAGGAAATCGCCACCACGTCGGCCAGTTGCATGTGGCCGAAGGCGTAGATGAAGCCGCCCAGCGCCAGCGTGGACAGCACCGAGCGCAGCCCGTGCAGCTTCATCCGCCGCGTTCGCAGCCCGCCCCAGCCGCCATCGCGCCACACCAGCCACAGAATCGGCGGCAGCGCGAAGGTCCAGCGGAACAGAAACACTTCCATCACCGGAAAATCCTGCGTCAGCCGCTTCAGCAGTGAGTCCATCACCGTGAACGCCAGCACGGCGGCCAGCGCCAGCGCCACGCCCCGGCGGGCATCAGCGGGCCGCACATTCTGGGGCCGCGCGTCACCCGGCGCTGTGGCGGTGGTCATCGGTGTCGCTCCCTCAAGCCGCTCTGATACGGCCTTGCCACGGCAAAATCTGCCGCCGCGCGGGCAGCGCTGCCCCGTGCCTGCCGCCTATCCAACCGGCGGGCGGCGTGGCAGCATCCCCGCATGGACCGCCGCGCCCTGATTGCCGGACTGACCGCTGCCCTCGCCGCCCCCGGGCCAGCCGAGGCTGCCGGCGGCAATGTGGCCGAAGCCTTCGCCGCCGCGCTGAACGCGCACGACATCGACGCCTTCGCGGCGCTGTTTGCCGAGGACTACGAGCAGCACCAGACCAGCGCCGCCGCCCCACCCCCGGCGGCGGGGGTTTCCTCCAAGCAGGCTACCAAGGCCTATTTCGCCGCCCGGCTTGCCGCCCTGCCCGACCTGCATGTGACGGCTGATCCCGTGGTGGTGGCAGGTGACTGGGTGGCGGCGAATTTTGTCTATGAAGGCACCCATACCGGGGCCGCGTATTTCGGCGTGCCGCCCGGCGGGCGGGCCATAAGGTTCAATTCCTGCGACATCCTGCAGGTCCGCGCCGGGCTGATCGCCGCGCACTGGGGTGCGGGCGACGTGGCCGGGCTGGTCAAGCAGTTGAAGGGCTGAACGCCGGTCAGAGGTGGGGCAGCACGTGCCCCGCCACTTCCCAGCCGCCTTCCCAGATCAGCTTGACCGCCACCACCAGCACAATCACCAGCCCCACCCACGCAATCCAGCGGTAGCGGGTCAGCATCCGCGCCACGAGGTCGGCGGCCAGACCCATCAGCACCACCGACAGCGCCAGCCCCGTTACCAGCACCCACATATGCCCGTCTGCCGCCCCGGCCACGGCCAGCACGTTGTCCAGACTCATCGACAGGTCGGCCAGAATGATCTGCACCATCGCCGAGCGCAGCGATTTCGGCGCGTCCGTGGCGTGATCGTGGCCGCTGCCGCGCCGCAACTCGCGGTACATCTTCCAGCACACCCACAGCAGCAACAGCCCGCCTGCCAGCAGCAGGCCGACGATTTCCAGCAATTGCAGCGTGACGGCACCCAGCGCGATGCGCATCAGCGCGGCCCCTGCCACGCCTGCGATAATGGCCTTGCGCCGCTGCGCGGCCGGCAGCCCGGCGACCGCCAGCCCCACCACCACGGCGTTGTCGCCCGCCAGCGTGATGTCGATCAGCACCACCTGAAGCAGCGCTGCCACTTCGTCCCACATCAGATCCAGCGGCATACGCCATCCTTCAATGCGGCCCGGCCCGTTGCGGGCTGCCTTGTGCGCAGCATAGATGGGCGCCGCACCGGCAGATTGGAACTGGCATGCTTGCTCGATACTCACGTCCCGCCATGACGGCCATCTGGGCGGCGGAAAACCGCTACCGGATCTGGTTTGAAATCGAGGCGCTGGCCGCCGAGGCCATGTCGATCTACGGCGATGTGCCCGCCGAATCGGCCCGCGTGATCCGCGAGAAGGGCGGCGCCAAACTGGCCGCCATCGGCCCCGCCGACGTGGCCCGCATCGACGAGATCGAGCGTGAGACCCGCCACGACGTGATCGCGTTCCTGACCTGGCTCGCCGAGGGCATCGGGCCGGACAGCCGCTTCGTGCATCTGGGCCTGACCAGCAGCGACGTGCTCGACACCACGCTGTCGGTGCAACTCACGCAGGCCGCCGACCTGCTGATTGCCGATATCGACGAATTGCTGGCAGCCCTGAAGGCCCGCGCGTTCGAGCACAAGCACACCATCACCATCGGCCGCAGCCACGCCATCCATGCCGAGCCAACCAGCTTCGGCATCAAGCTGGCCGGGCACTACGCCGAATTCGCCCGCAACCGGCAGCGTCTGGTGACGGCGCGCGCCGAAATCGCGGTCGCCGCCCTCAGCGGCGCCGTCGGCACGTTCGCGCATGTCGATCCGCGTGTGGAGGCGTTCGTGGCCGAAAAACTGGGGCTGGCCGCCGAACCTGTTTCCACACAAGTCATCCCGCGCGACCGCCACGCGGCGTTTTTCTGCGCGCTGGGCGTCGTGGCCTCCGGCGTGGAGCGTCTGGCCACCGAGGTGCGCCATTTGCAGCGCAGTGAGGTGCGCGAGGCCGAGGAGTTCTTCCATCCCGGCCAGAAAGGCTCGTCGGCGATGCCGCACAAGCGCAACCCGGTGCTGAGCGAGAACCTGACCGGGCTGGCCCGCATCGTCCGCTCCGCCGTCACGCCCGCGCTGGAGAACGTGACGCTGTGGCATGAGCGCGACATCAGCCACTCCTCGGTGGAACGCGCCATCGGCCCGGATGCGACCATTACGCTGGATTTCGCGCTGGGGCGGCTGGCCGGGATGATGAAGACGCTGGTGGTGTATCCGGACCGGATGGCCGCCAATCTGGAATCACTCGGCGGGGTGGTGCATTCGGGCGAGGTGCTGCTGGCACTGGCCCGCGGGGGGATCCTGCGGGAGGACGCCTACAAGATCGTGCAGCGCAACGCGATGGCGACATGGACGAAGCTGGGCACGCCGGAAGGCCGCAGCTTCCGCGAAAATCTGGACGCCGACCCCGACGTGGCCGGCCGCGTGCCGCCCGCGCTGCTGGACGCGGCGATGGACCCGCAACTGCACTTGCAGCATGTGGACGCGATTTTCGCGCGGGTGTTCGGGGGGTAATCGGCGTTGCGGCGGCGGGATGCGGTGGCGTACGCTGCCGCCCGCATCATTGCGCGGGAGGCTTCGATGGATGGCATGACCGGCAAAGTTCAATTGTCGCTGCGCGTGCCGGCCGGAATGGCCGACGAGTTCACCCGCATCGCCGCCGCACTCGACCGTGACCGGTCGTGGGTGATGCTGCGGGCGCTGCGGCTCTATCTTGAAGGCGAAGGCAGCGACGTGCTGCGCGATGCCGAGGGCCTGGCAGCTTTGGATCGTGGCGAAGGGGCAGATTTCGACGCGGTCATGGACGAAGCCGACGCCATTCTGGCGCTGGCCAAGCCGGGCTGATGCCAAGCCGGGCTGATGCCAAGCCGTCCGGCGCGCATGGCGCCGGAAGCCAAGGCTTGGTTCCTTGCCGAAGTTCGTTATCTGGCGTCACACAGCCCTGCGGCGGCCACCGCCTTTGTGGCGCGAATCAGGGCAGCGCGTCTCACTCTGGCCGAGCACCCGCGCATCGGCGCACCCGGCCTGATTCCGGGAACGCGGCGCTTCGTGGTGGGGGCCTACATCCTTACGGTGCGGCCACGTGATCGCTCAGTGGAGATTTTGGCGATGCGCCACGGCCGCCAAAGCGATGCGTTTGCGCCGGACGAGGCGCGATAATCGCGCTAACCCCGCCCCGGCACCGCAATCGCCGCCCCGGTCACACCGCTCGCCGCATCGGACAGCAGGAAGGCAATGGCCTCGGCCACCTCGGCCGTGGTGGTCCACAGCGTGGGGTCCACATCGGGCATACTGGCACGGTTCTGCGGCGTGTCCATCGTGCCGGGCAGCACGGCGTTGGCACGGATGCGGATGCGCTTATGTTCGTCTGCGGTGCTTTCCACCAGCCGCAGCACGCCGGACTTGGCCGCCGCGTAGGCGGCCATGCCGGCCGGTGCGCGCAGTGCCGCCCCCGCCCCGACCGCCACCAGGCTGCCGCCTGCGTCCCGCATGTGCGGGATTGCGGCACGAAACAGGTTCGCGGCGGTGAGCACGTTGAGGCGGAACATCTGCGCCCATAGCGCGGCCGGGCTGTCGTCCAGCATCGCCCAGGCAAAGCCGCCCACCGTGGTGGCCAGCCCATCGACGCGGCCCAGCCCGTCCCGCGCCTGCGCCAGCACAAGTGCGGCCTGCTCCGGCTCGGCAAGGTCGTCGGCGGTCAGGTGCAGGGCGGCGAGAGGGCAGCGTTCAGCCAGCGGGGCACCGGCGCGATCAACCGCCGCCACGCGCCAGCCGCGCCCGGCCAGCATCGCCACCAGCGTGGCACCCAGATTGCCCGCCGCGCCAGTGATGATGGCAGTCTTGCTATGGGTCATCCCGGAATCTCCTTGGGCTCGGTTGCAGGGGCAGTGCGGCCGGCGGGCCCCATGGCCCGCCGGCACACCGGATCAATTGATCATGCGGTCGATGCGGTAGAACACGGTGCCCCCCGAAGCCGACACCAATGCCGAGGTTGCTGAACTATTGCACAGCGTCACGCTCTGTGCGCCCGCGCGGTTGCTCAGGACCGACCCTCCGACGGTCAGGGTGATCGCACCCGCGAAATTGACGGTCGTGTTCAGCGCCGACAGGCAGATGGCCACGGCGGAGGAGGAGGAGAACACCTGCAAGCTGCCGAAACCCGCCGAGACCGTACCGGGTCCGGCCACGGTCAGGCCGCCCGGCGGCAGGGCAGAGGCAGCGGTGCTTTGGGCGAAGGCGCCGCCGGACAGGACGGTACAGGCGATGGCGGCGACGGCGGCAATGGCGAAGGTCTTCATGGCGGTGGTCCTTTTCGCTTCGGGTTGCTCGGCTGCGCTCACCGCAACCGATGGGCAATCCTTAGGCCGGGCCACCGCCGGCAAATGTGCCCTGCGGCACAGTGCGAGCCGGGAAACTTCGCCGCGCATCACAGTTCGCGCACCGTGGCCGGATCGGCGCGGAACACCAGCAGGTCGCCCTGGCGTTCGAGATCCCCATCCAGTTGCAGCCGCACGCCGGTCAGCCGCAGCAGCGCGGGGGACACCGCCCCGCCATCCGGCCCGGCCAGCAGAAAGAACACGCTGCCCGCCACCGGTTCCACCGAGACCAGTACCGGCGGAATCTCACCCGCAAGGCACAGGCTGGCACAGGCGCGGTGCGCCAGACCGCTGCCGGGGCGCATCGCGCCTGCCGCGCATTTTCCGTCGCAAATCTCGCCCGACAGCCGCCAGCGCCCCAGTTTCACCGGCGGCAGGGGCGGGGCGATGCCCTCGGCGGGCTGCAACTGCGCCGGGTCGTTCACCGCCAGCATGTCCAGATCGC
>CAIPHQ010000377.1 GCA_903864895.1 uncultured Rhodospirillales bacterium | reverse complement strand
GCGCCGATGCCCCCCGCGCCGATGCCCCCCGTGCCGATGCCCCCCGTGCCGCAGGCGCCGCCGCCGCCGCCCGCGCTGGCCGGTGTGTTCGTCCCGGCAGGCCCCGCCGAACCCGCCCCTATCGCGCCGCCCGCACCGCCCGCCGCCCCCGTGGCGATGTCCGGAGAGCTTGTGGCCATCGCTTTCCCGTCCGGCGGCGCCGCACTGCCCGCGCCCGGTCTGGCCACGGTGAAATCGCTGGCCCAGCGGCGCGGCACCGGCACTGTGGTGGTGATGGGCTATGGCGATGCCGCGTCTGCCGAACCGGCGGTGCAATCCGCCGCCCTGCCGCTGGGGCTGGCCCGCGCCCGCGCAGTGGCCGAGGCGCTGCGCGCGCGCGGCGTGCCCGCCACCGCCATCCGCATCGGCGCGGAGGCTGAAGGCGCCGGGGCCACCGCACGCATCACGAATTGAAATGACCACGCCCGCCGCGCATGGTGCCGGTTCGTCCGGCTTGCCAGACTCCGCCGTTCATGCGCCTTCCCGCCGCCGCCCATTCGCAACAGCCTGACCGTTCGGACCCGACTGCCATGCAAGACGAATTTCATCGCATCCGCCGCCTGCCGCCTTACGTGTTCGCGGAAGTCAATGCCGCGAAGGCCAAGGCGCGCGCCGTGGGCGAGGACATCATCGATCTGGGCATGGGCAACCCGGACAGCCCGACGCCGCCGCATATCGTCGCCAAGCTGATCGAGACGGTGCAGGACCCGCGCAGCCACCGCTACTCCACCAGCAAGGGCATCCCCGGTCTGCGCCGCGCACTGGCCAACTATTATCAGCGCCGCTTCAACGTGACGCTGAACCCGGAGACCGAGGTGGTCGCGACCCTCGGCTCGAAGGAAGGGCTGGCCAACCTCGCCGCCGCCATCACCAGCCCCGGCGACACGATTCTGGTGCCCAACCCGTCCTACCCCATTCACCAGTTCGGCTTCATCATCGCAGGCGCCGCCGTGCGCAGCATTCCGGCGACACCGGACGAGGACATGTTGCAGGCGCTGGACCGCGCGGTGCGCCACTCGGTGCCCAAGCCGACTGCGCTGATCGTGAACTTTCCGTCCAACCCGACCGCGTATCTGGCGAGCCTTGATTTCTACCGCGAGATCGTCGCCTTCGCCCGCAGGCACGAAATCTGGGTGATGTCGGATCTCGCATATGCCGAGATCTATTTCGGCGACAACATCCCGCCGTCCATTCTGGAAGTGCCGGGCGCGAAGGACATTGCCGTCGAGTTCACCAGCCTGTCGAAAACCTACTCCATGCCCGGCTGGCGCATGGGCTTTGCGGCGGGGAACCCCAAACTCATCAACGCCTTGACCCGCATGAAATCCTATCTGGACTATGGCGCGTTCACCCCCATTCAGGTCGCCGCCACCGCCGCGCTGAACGGCCCGCAGGACTGCGTGCAGGAGATGCGCGATTTGTACCGCGAGCGCCGGGATGTGCTGGTGAAGGGCCTGCACGCCGCAGGCTGGGACGTGCCAAGCCCGGATGGCTCGATGTTCGCGTGGGCCCCCATCCCGCCCCGCTTCGCGCATCTGGGCAGCCTTGAGTTCAGCAAGCTGCTGATGGCCCGCGCCCGCGTGGCCGTCGCCCCCGGCATCGGTTTCGGCGAGCACGGCGACGGGCATGTGCGGATTGCGCTGGTGGAAAACACGCACCGGTTGCGGCAGGCGTTGCGCAACATCCGCGCCTTCCTGCAAACCGACAACGCAGGACCGGCCGACGACAGCGCCGTGTCCGACCAAGACATGAAGGTTGCCGCGAAATGACCCGTCCGCTTTCCGTTGCCATCGCCGGGCTTGGCACTGTGGGCGGCGGGGTGCTGGCCATGCTGCGCCAGAACGCCGATCTGATCGCCGCGCGCGCCGGGCGCCCGATTGCCATCACCGCTGTCTCGGCGCGTGACCGCACACGCGACCGTGGCATCGCGCTCGGCGGCCTGCGCTGGTTCGATGACCCGGTGGCGCTGGCCGCCGACCCGTCGGTGGACGTGGTGGTGGAAGTGATCGGCGGCTCGGAAGGCCCGGCCCGCGCGCTGGTGGAAGCCGCCCTAGCCGCAGGCAAGCCGGTGGTGACCGCCAACAAGGCGCTGCTGGCGGTGCATGGCGCGCACCTGGCCGCAGCAGCCGAGCGCGCGGGTGTCGCATTGGCGTTCGAGGCGGCAGTGGCGGGCGGCATCCCGGTGATCAAGGCGCTGCGCGAGGGGCTCGCCGGCAACAACATCACCCGCGTGGCCGGCATCCTGAACGGCACCTGCAACTACATCCTGACCGTGATGCGCGAGCGCGGGCGCGAGTTTGCCGAGGTGCTGGCCGAAGCCCAGAAGCTGGGTTATGCCGAAGCCGACCCCAGCTTTGATGTCGATGGCATCGATGCCGCGCACAAACTGGCCATTCTGGCCGCGCTGGCCTTTGGCCGCCCGGTGGAATTCGGCGCGGTGCATGTGGAAGGCATCCGCCACATCTCCGCGCTGGACATCGCGTTCGCCACCGAACTTGGCTACCGCATCAAGCTGCTCGGCCTCGCGCGCCGCACCGCTGCCGGAATCGAAACCCGCGTGCATCCCTGCATGGTGCCGCAGGCCGCCCCCATTGCGCGGGTGGATGGCGTGTTCAACGCCGTGGTGGCGGAAGGCGATTTTGTCGGCCGCGTGATGCTGGAAGGCCGTGGCGCCGGCGCGGGGCCAACCGCCTCCGCCGTGGTGGCCGACCTGATAGACATCGCGCGCGGGCGCGTCACCCCGGTGTGGGGCGCGCAGTCCGGCGCGCTGTCTGCCGCGCCGTCGGTGCCGATGGCCGCCCATGTCGGGGCGTATTACCTGCGCCTGATGGTGGTGGACCGCCCCGGCGTGATCGCCGACGTGACAGCGGCGCTGCGCGACTTCAATATCTCGCTGGAAAGCATGTTGCAGCGCGGCCGCAGCCCCGGTGAGGCGGTGCCGGTGGTGCTGGTGACGCACGAGACCCGCGAACAGGCCATGCGCGACGCGCTGGAGCGCATCAACGCACTGGACGTGGTGCTGGAACCGCCCACCATGATCCGCATCGAGCCTGCCTGACCCATTCTGCCCATGCCAAGCGGCCCATCGCCGCGCTTCCATAACCCCGGGGACCGCCCATGACCGAGATCAACCCGCAAGAACAGCAGACCGACCGCAATCTGGCGCTGGAACTTGTCCGCGTCACCGAAGCGGCGGCACTGGCCGCAAGCCGCTGGATGGGGCTGGGCAAGAAGAACGAGGCCGACGGTGCGGCGGTGGAAGCCATGCGCAAGGCGTTCGATGCCATCGGCATCAACGGCACCGTGGTGATCGGCGAAGGTGAGATGGACGAAGCGCCGATGCTGTATATCGGCGAGAAGGTCGGGCGCGGCGGGCCGGAGATGGACATCGCCGTCGATCCGCTGGAAGGCACCAACCTGACCGCCAAGGGGGCCGCCAACGCGCTGACCGTGATTGCGCTGGCCGAGAAGGGCAATTTCCTGCACGCGCCCGACATCTACATGCAGAAAATCGCCGTCGGCCCCGGCCTGCCCGCGGGTGTGGTGGATATCGACGACGCGCCCGCCAAGAACCTGCGCAACCTCGCCCGCGCCAAGCGCTGCGACATCTCCGATCTGGTGGCCTGCATTCTGGACCGCCCGCGCCACGAGGAAATGATTGCCCGCACCCGTGAAGCAGGTGCGCGCATCAACCTGATCAGCGACGGCGACGTGGCGGGCGTGATTGCCACCACGCACCCGGATGCGGGCATCGACATCTACATGGGCACCGGCGGCGCGCCGGAAGGCGTGCTGGCCGCCGCCGCGCTGCGCTGCGTGGGCGGGCAGATGCAGGGCCGCCTGATGTTCGAGGACGATGCCCAGCGCGCCCGTTCGGTGGCGATGGGCATTGTGGACCCGAACCGCGTGTTCTCCTGCGCCGACATGGCGCGCGGGGAGGTGATGTTCGCCGCCACCGGCGTCACCCACGGCGCGATGCTGCGCGGTGTGCGCCGCTTCGGCTACGGCGCGATCACCCATTCAGTGGTGATGCGCAGCAAGTCCGGCACCGTGCGCTACGTGGAAGCGCACCACAACTACGCCACCAAGGCGTGGGCGGCGGCCTGACCCTCGCCCTGCCCGCCTTGCTGCCCGCGGCATTGGGGGTGGAGCGCAGCCTGACCGGGCGGCGCTGGCTGCATGCGGCTGCCGATGACCGGGTGGGGCTGGCGATTGCCCAGCGCCTCGGCGCGCCGGAAATCGTCGGCCGCCTGCTGGCCGCGCGTGGTGTGGACGCCGAGGCGGCGGCCGGGTTTCTGGAACCCACGCTGCGCGCCCTGCTGCCCGACCCCAGCGTGCTGGCCGATCTGGACGCCGCCGCCGCACGGCTTGCCGATGCGGCGCGGCGCGGCGAGACGGTGGGCGTGTTCGGCGATTACGATGTGGACGG
>CAIPHQ010000376.1 GCA_903864895.1 uncultured Rhodospirillales bacterium | reverse complement strand
GTGGTCCCGGGCAAGGTGATGGCGGCTGATCTGGCCGGCAAGATGGTCAAGCCGAAGACGGTCGAGGGCGAAACGCTGGACATCGACGCGACCGGCAAGGCCGTGCACGTCAACACCGCCACCGTCACCACGGCCGATGTGGCCGCCGACAACGGCGTGATCCATGTCATCGACAAGGTGCTGCTGCCGAAGTAACGCGGCACACAGACCATGCCGCGCCCGGCCGTCCGGGCGCGGCCATGCCTGCCGCAGCAGCGCTGGTTCAGGCGGCCAGCACGTCCGCCAGCGTCAGCGCAATCACTTCGGTGGCGCGGTACAAATCAGCCAGCGGCACGCGCTCATCGGCGCGGTGGGCGTTGGCTTCCTCGATGCTGCGCGGCCCGGCGCCATACAGCACGATGGGAATGCCCGCTGCCGCGTAGTGCCGCGCATCGGTGTACAGCGGCACGCCTGCCACCGGAATCGTCTCACCCATCACGGCGCTGGCGTGCGCGGCCAGCGTATCGGTCAGCGCCTGCCCGGCGGCCACCGGCGTGAGCGGCGTGGCCAGCATGATGCGGCGCACGGCAACACCGGCCCCCGGCACGGTACAGGCCCCCGCAATCACGGCGCGCAACTCGGCTTCCACCTCGGCGGGGTTTTCCTCCGGCACGATGCGGCGGTCCATGCGCAATGTGACCTTGTCCGGCACCACGTTGGTGTTGATGCCGCCCGCGATCAGCCCGACCGTGAGTTGTGGCGCGCCGATGCCGGGGCTTTTGCTGGTGCGCGCGGCCAGCGCCGGGCGCCACGCATACAGCGCCGCCAATATCCGCGTGGCGGCTTCCAGCGCATCCACGCCGGTATAGGGCTTGGCGGCGTGTGCTGATCGGCCGGTCACTTCGGCTTCCAGATGCAGCACGCCATTGTGGGCGTTGACCACGGCGTAGGAGAACCCCGCCCCGATGGCCAGATCCGGCTTGCTGATGCCCTGTTGCAGCAGCCATTCCGGCCCGATCTCGCCGCCGGTTTCCTCGTCGTAGGTGATGTGCAACTCGACGGTGCCGTTCAGCCCGGCCCCCGCATGGTCCAGTGCCAGCAGCGCAAAGGCATAGGTGGCGATGTCGGATTTCGACACCGCCGCCCCGCGCCCGTACATCCAGCCGTCGCGGATTTCCGCGCCATATGGATCGGCCGTCCAGCCCTCACCGGGCGGCACCACGTCGCCGTGGGCGTTCAGCGCGATGGCCGGCCCGCCGGTGCCGAAGCTGCGGCGGACGATCAGGTTGACGCAGGAAATCATGCCATGCGCGCGGGTCAACGCCTCCGGCACCGGATGCCGCTCGACGGTGAAGCCCAGCCCTTCCAGCAGTTCGGCGGTGCGCGCCGCGTGGCGGGCGCAATCGCCGGGCGGGTTGTCGGACGGCGTACGGACCAACTCTGCCAGCATCGCGGTCTGCGCTTCGCGCTGGGTGGCGAGGAAGGCGCGCAGGGCGGGCCGGTCGGTGGCGGTCATGGGGCAGACTCCGGAGGCTGGAAGGCGGTGATGGCGCGATACAGCACACGCGCGCCGGTTTCGATATCGGCTTCGCTGGCATGCTCGGCGGGGTTGTGGCTGATGCCGCCCCGGCAACGCACGAAGATCATGCCGATGGGCGCGATGGCGGCGATTTCCATCGCGTCATGCCCGGCCCCGCTGGGCAGCAGACGCACCGGCAGCCCCTCGGCCTCGATGGCCCCTGCGATCAGGCGTTGCAGACGCGGCGCGCACGGCGCGGCAGGCAGGGCATGGGTCTGCACGATGCTGGCGGTCACGTCGCGGCGGGCACACACGCGTTCGATGGCGGCGCGGATATCGGCGTCCATGCGTAACCGCGCTGCATCGTCGGCGGCGCGCATGTCCACGGTGAATTCGGCGCGGCCCGGAATCACGTTCACCGCGCCGGGAAACGCCTCCAGCCGCCCGACCGTGGCCACCAGCCCGTCTTCCATCACCGCGCGGCCTTCCACGGCCAGCACACAGCCGGCGGCAGCGGCCAGCGCATCGTGGCGGCCTTGCATGGGCACGGTTCCGGCGTGGCCCGCCTGCCCGGTGATGGTGACCAGCAGCCGGGTGGCCCCGGCAATGGCCGTCACGCAGCCCACCGGCAGGCGCAGGCGCTCCAGCACCGGGCCCTGTTCGATATGCAGTTCCAGATAGCCCAGAAAATCCTCTGGCCGCCGCTTGGCGTCCCCAATGCGCGCCGGGTCTAAACCATAGGCGCGAATGGCGTCGGCCATGCTGACGCCGTCGCGGTCCTTCAGCGCCAGCAGCGCATGGTCGAAACTGCCGGTCAGCGCCCGGCTGCCCAGCATGGTGGCCCCGAAACGAGTGCCTTCCTCATCGGAGAATCCCACCACCTCAATGGCAAACGGCAGGCGGACACCCGCACGGTGCAGCGCATCGACGCAGGCGATGGCGGTCACCACGCCCAGCGGGCCATCCCATTTGCCCGCGTCGCGCACGCTGTCCAGATGCGATCCGAGCAGCACGGCGGGCGCGCCGGGCGGGTCGCTGTCATAGCGCCCGATCACGTTGCCGATGGCGTCCTCCTGCGCGGCCATGCCCGCCTGCTGCATCCAGCCCAGCACGAGTTGGCTGGCGCGGCGCTGCTCGGCGCTCATGAACACGCGCGTCAGGCCGCCCGGCATGGCGCTGATGGCGGCAAGTTCGAGAATGCGGGCTTGAAGGGCCGCCCCGGTCATCAGGGGCGAAAGAGTGGTCGGCACGAGGCGATCCGCTGTGTTGCCCCGCCAGTCTAGGCCCGCCGCGCCGCGCTTAGAAGCGGGCTTCCACCTGAGGGTGCGGCTGCGTATCGTATTGCCAGCACGGCCGATCGAAACAGGCCTTGCGGGAAAGGATCGGGTCCGATGGCAACATATCACGGAAAGTGCTTCTGCGGCTGCGTCGAGGTTGAGGTGACCGGCGATCCGGTGGCGATGGGGTTCTGCCATTGCGAATCCTGCCGCTCATGGTCTGCCGCGCCGCTGAACGGCTTCACGCTGTGGAAGCCCGAGAGCGTGAAGGTGACCAAGGGCGAGGACCAGATTCTCACCTACAACAAGACACCGCAAAGCTTCCGCAAGTCCTGCAAGGTCTGCGGCGGCCATATCATGACGGACCATCCCACGTTCGGCCTGATGGACGTGTACGCGGCCACTATCCCCACGCTGAAGTTCGAGCCGGGGTTGCATGTGTTCTATAGCGAAAAGACGCTGCGGGTGCAGGACGGCCTGCCCAAGTTCGCCGATTTCCCCACGGACTTCGGCGGCACCGGCACGATGCTGGAAGAATAGTCCGCGCCGCCTGCATCATTGGTCTGCACAGCGCCGCTCTCGGTTGGAGAGCGGTGCTGTCGCAGACTGCACCAGTGGCCGTTACCAGCGTCCGGTCAGATGTCCCGCGCGATGAACACGGTCGCCCCGGGGCCATGAATGCCGCATTCCACCTTGCCTTGCCCGGCCCAGCGCCCGGCCCGCGGGTCTTCGCCGGGTTTCACGGCCCGGGTGCAGGGTGCGCAGCCAATCGACAGATACCCCTGCCCGGTCAGCGGGTGGCGCGGCAGGCCGCGGCGCGCCAGTTCGTCGATGATGCGTTGGGCTGACCAGTCGGCCAGCGGGTTGAACTTGGCACGGCTGCCGGCGTCCTCGCGGAAGGGCAGTTGGTCGCGCGTGCGTGTCTGCTGACGGCGGCGCCCGGTGGCCCAGGCGTCGAACCCGGCCAGCGCGGTTTCCAGTGGTGCCACCTTGCGGACATGGCAGCAATCATCCGGCACCCAGCGGTGCAGATCACCCTGCGGGTCGGTGCGCGCCAATTCCACCGGATCTGGGTGTATATTCCGCACGCCGGTCAGCCCCAGCACACGGATCAGCGTGTCCCGATAGGCCAGTGTTTCCGGGAAATGCTTGCCGGTTTCCAGAAACAGCACCGGGGTGCTGGGGTCGATATCGGCCACTAGAGCCAGCAACATCGCGGAATCCGCGCCAAACGACGACACCACGGCGAAGCGCCCGGCGAATTCGCCGGTGATGGCGCGGCGCATGATCGCCACACCAGCGTCTTCGGCGCTGGACAGCGGCAGATCGGCGAGGAGGGGGGATGAGATGTGCGTCATGATCACGGATTATGGGGATTATATCCGTGATGAAAAGGTGGAATCGCGCGTATGGCCGTGTAAATTCGCAGCAGCCGCCGCGCCAATTTTGCATTGGATGAATTTCATACAAAAAACGGGGGGATTTCTCCCCCCGTCTGGCAGTTGCACGCGATGCTGTGTGGCCCGTCAGGCTTTCAGCCACGCCTTCTCGCAGATGCGGCCATTGTCGAGGTCGAAGCCATTGTGCGGGGTGTGGCCGCCGACCTTGTCGTTGTGAGCATCCAGCCAGTCGCGGAACACCGGGATCAGCGCACCACCCTGGCTG
>CAIPHQ010000375.1 GCA_903864895.1 uncultured Rhodospirillales bacterium | reverse complement strand
GGGCGCGCTGGCCAAGAGTGGCGCTGCGTGCGTTTACATCACCGGCGAAGAAGCGGTGGACCAGGTGCGCCTGCGCGCGGCACGCTTGGACATGCGCGATGCGCCGGTACAGTTGGCCGCTGCCAGTAATGTCCGAGACATCGTCGCGAGTCTCGACGCCGGAGCGCCGCCGGACGTGGTGGTGATAGATTCCATCCAGACCATGTTCGCGGACTCGGTCGAATCCGCGCCCGGCACCGTGACGCAGGTGCGCACGTCGGCACATGAGTTGATCCGCGTCGCCAAGCGGCGCGGCTTCGTGCTGTTCCTGGTCGGCCACGTGACCAAGGAAGGCACGCTGGCGGGTCCGCGCGTACTGGAACACATGGTTGACACCACGCTCTACTTTGAGGGCGATCGCGGCCATCAGTTCCGCATTCTGCGCGCGGTGAAGAATCGCTTCGGCGCGACGGACGAAATCGGCGTGTTCGAGATGGGAGAGACCGGGCTGGCCGAGGTGGCCAACCCGTCCGCGCTGTTCCTCGCCGAACGGCGCGGCAACGTCTCGGGCAGCGCGGTGTTCGCCGGGCTGGAAGGCTCGCGCCCGGTGCTGGTGGAGGTGCAGGCGCTGCTGTCGCCCAACCCCGGCGGCAGCCCGCGACGGTCGGTGGTGGGCTGGGATGGCGGGCGGCTGTCCATGCTGCTGGCGGTGCTGGACAGCCGGTGCGGGCTGAAACTCGGGGCCAGCGATGTGTATCTGAACATCGCCGGTGGCCTGCGCATCAGCGAACCGGCCGCCGATCTGGCCGTGGCCGCGGCACTGGTCTCGGCCGCCGCCGACGTGCCGACCGACCCGCAGCGCGTGTATTTCGGCGAGGTCGGGCTTTCGGGTGAAATCCGGCAGGTGGCACAGGCCGAGGCGCGGCTGAAAGAGGCGCAGAAACTCGGCTTCGCCAGCGCCTGCCTGCCGCGCCGGGTGGCGCGCGGCAACCGCCCGCTGGCGGCACCGGAGGGCATTGGCCTGCGGGAGATCGGCCATCTGTCCGATCTGGTCTCCGACGTCACCGCCGGGGGCAAGGCAGGGCCGCGCTAGGCTATGGCAAGCGTACGCCCACTGGTATCTGCTTGCGGTCAGGCGATATATCCACGCGTCTAACCGGGCAGGTGCGGGTGAACTGGGTCGATCTCGCGGTATTGGGCGTCCTGGGCGTGTCGGCACTGCTCGCGTTCATGCGCGGACTGGTGCGCGAAGTGCTGGGCCTCGCGTCGTGGGCCGGGTCCGCCTATTTTGCCGCATGGGCATTCCCGTTCGTCAAGGACCGCTTCCGTGGCTGGATCGGGCGGCCGGACGTTGCCGACCCGATGGCAGTGGCGGCGCTGTTTCTGGTGTCGGTGATCGTGCTGTCGGTGGTGGCAGGCATGGTGGGCAACATCGTCCGCATGTCGCTGATCGGCGGCATCGACCGCACGCTGGGCATGGTGTTCGGCCTGCTGCGCGGCGTGGCGCTGGTGGCGTT
The DNA here is from genome assembly GCA_903864895.1 of uncultured Rhodospirillales bacterium. Taxonomy (GTDB): domain Bacteria; phylum Pseudomonadota; class Alphaproteobacteria; order Acetobacterales; family Acetobacteraceae; genus CAIPHQ01. The sequence continues at coordinate 9,912 of CAIPHQ010000375.1, read as the reverse complement.
TGCCTATGTTGCGGTCGGGCTCGCGGTCCCGTCAGAGAACTGGCCCGAGGTGGTGTTACAGGCCCGCTCGATTACCTATGTGCATGGCGCGGCAGAGGCGCTGACTGGCCTGCTGCCGGAGGAATACCGCCCCAAAATCCACAAACTGCCCGACGGCGTCGGCACGCGCGTGGACGACCTGCTGCATGCCACCCCGCAAGGCCGGGCAATCCCGCAAAAGTGATCTGGACAAAGGAACTGCGATGACGCGCGACGTGGCGGAAACCGGGCACGACGACAAGCCGCATGAGGAATGTGGCGTGTTCGGCGTGTGGAACTGCACCGATGCCGCCGCCGTGACCGCGCTGGGCCTGCACGCGTTGCAGCATCGCGGGCAGGAAGCCACCGGCATTGTCAGCTACGACGGCACCCGCTTTCACTCGCATCGCGGACTCGGCTTGGTGGGCGACAATTTCTCCGACGCCCGGGTGATCGCCTCGCTGCCCGGCACCCGCGCCGTGGGCCATAACCGCTACGCCACCACCGGGGACACGGTGCTGCGCAACGTGCAGCCGCTGTATGCCGATTTCGAGTTCGGCGGGCTGGCCGTGGGCCATAACGGCAACCTGACCAACGCCACCGCGCTGCGCCGCGCGCTGGTGCGGCGCGGCTGCCTGTTCCAGTCCACCACCGATTCGGAGGTGTTCATCCACCTGATCGCCATCAGCCTGTATTCCAACGTGATCGACCGCCTGATCGACGCGCTGAAGCAGGTGGTGGGAGCGTACTCGCTGACCGCGCTGACCAGTGACGCACTGATCGGGGCGCGCGACCCGCTGGGGGTGCGACCGCTGATTCTGGGGCGTCTGGCCGAAGGCACCGGCGGATGGGTGCTGGCCAGCGAGACCTGTGCGCTGGACATCGTGGGGGCGAGTTTCGTGCGCGACGTGGAACCCGGCGAGATCGTGGTGATCGACGATACCGGCGTGCGCAGCATTCACCCGTTCGGCCGCCCGAAATCGCGGTTCTGCGTGTTCGAATACATCTACTTCGCCCGCCCCGATTCGGTGGTGGAGGGCATGCCGGTCTACGAAGCCCGCAAGCGCATCGGCGCGGAACTGGCGCGTGAGAGCCATGTGCCGGCCGACGTGATCGTGCCGGTGCCCGATTCGGGCGTGCCCGCCGCGATGGGCTACGCGCATGAAAGCGGCATCCCGTTCGAACTCGGCATCATCCGCAACCACTATGTCGGCCGCACCTTCATCGAACCCACCGACATCATCCGCCATCTGGGCGTGAAACTGAAACACTCGGCCAATCGCGCCATGCTGGAAGGCCGCCGCGTGGTTCTGGTGGATGATTCCATCGTGCGCGGCACCACCAGCCGCAAGATTGTCGAGATGGTGCGCGGGGCCGGCGCGGCGGAGGTGCATATGCGCATCTCCTCACCGCCGACGACGCATTCCTGCTTCTACGGCATCGACACGCCGGAGCGCAGCAAACTGCTGGCCGCCAACCACTCGGTGGAGGAAATGGCCGAACTGATCGGTGCCGACTCGCTGGCGTTCATCAGCATCGACGGCCTGTACCGCGCCCTGCGGCAGGGCAGCCGGGATGCCGCAGCACCGCAATACTGCGATGCCTGCTTCACCGGCGATTACCCGATTCCGGTGCCGGACATCAGCAACGCCGATGGGCGGCAGTTGTCGCTGCTGACCGAGTACCGCTGACCTGCGTAGCGTCCCCGGTCAGGAGTTGACCATGCCGGGGACGATGCAGGTTACCTGCCGGTTCGGCACGTAGTCGAACACGATATCGGCATAGACCTGCGAGCCCGGCCCCATCGGCGTCATGTCGCCGGGTGCGGCTTGCGTGACCGCATTCATCACGCGCACCTCGATGTGCATTTTCTGATGCGGCGACTGGAAATCGAACACGGTGGAGCAGACGCCCGGTGCCCAGCGATCCATGAACGATTTGGCCACGCGGGCAATCTGTTCACGGGACGCGCCATCCAGCGTGCCGTGCGGCAGTACGACCGATAGGCCTTGCCCCGGCATGACCGTGATGGACGGATAGCCGCCAAAATCGCCGGACCAGATTTCCTCGATGATGTCAGTGGCGTGGCCTGTTTGCGGCAGTCCCGCCAGCGCCAACGCCAGCGGTGCCATGGCCCACAGCCGCCGCATCGCGCCTGATTCGAAACTTGCCATACCGGCATCCCTTTCATCGTTTGGTCAACCGGCCACACGCAACGGCCCGGCCTGCCGGAGCCCGGCACTGTGGCCAAGAACTAGCCACGGGGCGGAAAAAGCGCCAGAGCCAGAACGCGGCGGCATCGCATCATAGTGTGGCGATGGTATACAAAGCCGGTTGGAATGATGTTGCAGCGGAGAATGTCCGTGCTGGTCAGCAAGTGGGGCGACAGTCTGGCGGTGCGCCTGCCGGAGAGTGTGGTTGAGGCACTCGGCTTGAAGGAAGGCGACGAGATCGAATTGCATGCGGCCGATGCCAACGACCTCTCGGTGAGCAGGAAACCAACACGCACGGAGTTGATCGAGCGGTTGCGAAAATTCGAGGGGCGTTTGCCGCCGGATTTCAAGTTTGACCGCGAAGAAGCCAATGCCAGGTAGCTTTTTTGATACCAACGTGGTGGTTTATTTGGCATCCACAACACCAGTCAAAGCCGCCCGTGCGCGGCATTTGCTGCGTGAAGGCGGCATCATCAGCGTTCAGGTGCTGAACGAAACGGCCAACGTCGCACGGCGCAAATTGCGATTACCGTGGGCAGAAACCCATGAACTGCTCACAACTCTGCGTAACCTGCTGCAGGTCGTACCTGTCACGATCGATACGCACAGCGCCGGACTGGCAATGGCCCAGCGTTACAACCTGTCGCTGTATGACGCCATGATCGTCGCAGCCGCCATCGGATGCGGCTGCGGCACGTTGTGGTCCGAAGACATGCAGCATGGCCTGCTGGTCGAGGGCGCGTTGCGCGTCACCAACCCGTTCGCGGGGACGTGACAGCTACCCCTTCACTGCCCCCATCGAGATCCCGCGCACCAGGAAGCGCTGCAACGCCACCACAATCACAAACACCGGCAGCGTGCCCAGCACGCTCATGGCGGCAATCTTGGCCCAGAAATTCGACTGGCCGCCGAAGTAGTGCGTTACCTGCACCGGGAAGGTGGTCACCTCGGTGCGGGTCAGCACCAGCGCGAACAGGAAGTCGTTCCACGCGAACACGAAGGCGAATACGGCCGTGGCAAACAGCCCGCCGCGCGCCAGCGGCAGTACCACTTTCCACAGCACCTGCAAGCGCGTGCAGCCATCCACGAGGGCCGCTTCTTCCAGTTCAACCGGAATATCCTGGATGTAGCCGCGCATGACCCAGATGACGTAGGGCAGGTTGAACGCGGCATACAACAGGATCAGCCCACCATAGGAATCGATCCAGCCGAACGCGACGTAGAGCAGGAAAATCGGGAACACGACGACGATGGGCGGCACCATGCGCTGAGACAGCACCCAGCTTGCCAGCGCGTTGCCGCCGGTGCGGTAGCGCGCGAGGCTGTAGGCGCAGACCCCGCCGATCATGGTGGCCAGCACCGTGCTCAGCCCCGCCGTGACCAGACTGTTCCAGACCGTGAAGGCGTCACCGTCCTTGAACAACACGAAGTAATTGCCGAGTTGCAGCGAGCCCGGTACCCAGACCGGCGGTGAGGCAAAAATCTCGTCTGCGGTTTTGAACGAGATGGCAAACAGCCAGTAGATGGGGAACAGAAAGAACATCAGCAGCACGGCGATGCCGGCATAACGGGCCGTCTGCGTGCGGGCATGGCGGCGGCGGCGGGCGGCGCTGCTCATCGCACGAACTCCACTTTGCGGACCGCAGCGGTCATCAGCACCGACAGCAACGCGATGATCAGGAAGGCAATCGCCGCCGTGTAGCTGGTCTCGAACTGCTGGAAGCCCTGAATATAGGCGTAGATCGACACGGTTTCCGTCATTGTGCCCGGGCCGCCCTTGGTCAGCGCCCACACCACGTCGAACACGCGGGCCAGATCCAGCGCGCGGATCAGCACCGCGACGATCATCACCGGCTGAATGGCCGGCAGCTCGATGTGCCACAGTTTCTGCCAATAGGTGGCGCCGTCGATCTCGGCGGCTTCCACGGCCGAGCGGTCCACCCCGGTCAGCGCGGCCAGCAACAGCAGGAACATGAACGGTGTCCACTGCCAGATCTCGCAGATCAGGATGCTGGGATACACCAGATCGGGCATCACCACCCACAGCAGCGCCTGTTCATGCCCGGTGATCCAGCCCAGCACTTCGTTGATCGGGCCAAAATGGTGGTCAAACAGCAGCCGCCACGTCGCCCCGGCCACCACCGGCGAGATCATGGTGGGCAGCACCAGCAGCGCCACAAACGCCTGCCGCCCGCGGATCGGGTCCAGCAGCAGCAGTGCCATGCCGAGGCCCAGCAGAACTTCCAGCGGCAGTGCGACCACGGTGATGATCACCGTGTGCAGGATCGACTCCCACAGGCGGGAATCGTGGAACAATTGTGCGTAATTGGCGAAGCCCTGGAACGAGGTGTCCTCGTCCGTCATCGTCAGGCCCTGAAAGCTGACGACGATTGAATAGATCAGCGGAAACAGGCCGACGAGCAACAACAAAAAAATGGCAGGTCCAACTAGGACCACCGGAAAAAAATCGCGCTTCGGCCGCTTCCGGGCCGCCGCGTAGCCGGGGTGAGTCATGATTTGAATACCTGCAAATACAAGACGGCGCAGACATACCCCGGGCACCGGCCCGGGGTATGCAGGTTGGCAGGTTTACTTCGGGTAGGCGGCAGACTTGCCGGCCCAGTCGGCGTAGGCGGCCTTCTGCTTTTCCACACCCACCTTCTGGGTGATGGCATCCCACTGCGCGGCGATCTTGTCGGCAATGGCCTTCGGGTCATCCCCCGCCCACAGACGGCTGATGCCCTGGCGCAGCGCTTCCTCATATTTGTCGGTTTGGATGATCGACAGGTCGAGCAGGCCATAGGTGGCCGCCTGCTTCAGCGTCTCCAGGTAGTATTTCGCATCCGGCCAGCGCGACAAATAGTACGGGTCGGTGTAGTGGTTGTCGCGGAACGGGTCACGCAGCGTGTAGGGAATCTGCACGCGTTCGGTGGAGATTTCCGGGCTGTTCAGCCATTGAATGAACAGATAGGCGGCTTCCTTGTTCTTGCTATCGGCAGACACCGACAGCGAGAAGCCAGCGGCCAGTTCCGGGTGTCCGCCGGGCGGCAGGGCATAGCCGACCTTGCCGGCAATCTGCGTTTTGGGGACCCACGACATCACTTTGTCGTCGGTGCCGTAGCCGGCGGTCCAGCGGCCATAAGGCGGCCAAGAAATGGTCATTGCTGTCTGGCCCGTGGCAAACGCCGCCAGATTTTCCACAAAGCCCCAGGTTTCCACGCCCGGCGGCATGAACTTGTTCTCGGCGCGCATGCCAGCGAGAACCTTCACGCCGATGTCGCTGTTGATCGTCGCCTTCATGGTATTGGCGTCGAAGAACTTGCCGCCTTCGTTGCGGAAGCGCTCCTGGAACATGAATTGGGCGTAGGGCGCGTCACGGAAGAATGCCGCGCCATAGGTCTTGGGCGCCATTTTTTCGGTAATGAAGGCGCCCACTTCGGCGAAATCCGCCCAGGTCTTGGGCACGTCCATCTCGCGGTTGTATTTCGCCTTGAACGCTTCGCGCAGCGCCGGGTCAGCGAAGATATCCTTGCGATAGTACATGATGAAGCAGTCGCCGTCGTCCGGGAAGCCGTAGATCTTCCCGTTCACCTTCATCCAGTTATCGCGGAACATCGGCGAGATGTCCTGCAGGTCCTTGCGGTAATCGAACTTGTCGACCCAGCTATCCAACTGTTCCAGCGCGCCGGCCGACACAAGGTCGGGCATCCAGGACGGAATCACGTTCAGCGCGTCGTACGCGCCAGACCCGGAGCGGTGCTCCTGCAGAATCTTGGTGAACATTTCGGCGGTCGGCACTTCGATCACTTTGATCTTCATGCCGGTCAGCTTTTCCCATTTGGGACCGGAGAAGTTCAGCGGGTCGAGTGATTGCAGACCGGCTTCCCACACGATTGTGATGGTCTGGCCAGCGTATTTCTTCGCGGCCTCAACCGCACGGTCCGAGGCGGACTGCGCCATCGCAGTCCCCGCGAGTGCGGTACCCACCAGGGCCGCGGCGGCTAAGCGGACCCCCATGAGCAGGCTACGTCTGAGCAATTGCATCCTGTTTCCCCTCAAATCATGCCGCCCGTACCCGGGCAAGCAGTTGATTATTTCGACCCGCGCGCATTCCGGCCACGCAGCGGCCGCAGTCAAGCACGCGATGGCCAGCGATTCTAGCCCATTGCCGCCCCTTTCAATGCGGGGCGGGATGCGCACATGCAGGGGGACAGAAAGGCATTCCGATGCGCACCATCCTGATCGCCTATATCGCCACCGCCGTGGTGTTTTTTGCGATGGATTTCGTCTGGCTCAGCACGGCCACAAGCTGGCTCTACCGCCCGCGCCTCGGCGCGATGCTGCTGGACAAGCCCAATCTGCCGGTGGCCGCGCTGTTCTATCTGGTCTACGTCGTCGGCATTCTGGCGTTCGCGGTGATGCCCGCGCTGGAACAGGGCGACTGGGTGCGGGCGCTGTGGGGCGGCGCGCTGCTGGGCGTGGTGGCCTATGGCACTTATGACGCCACCAATCTTGCCACGCTGGCAGGCTGGCCGGTGGCAGTGACCATTGGCGACTGGATCTGGGGCACCGTGGCCACAGGTACGGCGGCCACGGCGGGGTATTTCATCGTCCGTCAGCTATAACGGTGCCCGGCTAGGCCCAGAACTGCCGGATTTTCGGCGCTTCGGATTTCGCCCGCTCATACCCGGTCTGCAATGCCGGCTGAATCTGGTTCGGGTCCAGCAGTTTCACCCCCGGCGGAGTTCCGGCGATGATGAGCATGGCCTTGGTGCCGGTGGCTTCCAGCGCGGCGATTTCCGTGTGGACGTTGTGCGGGATGCCGCTGAGCAGGCTGCCCTCGTAGCCATTGGTCAGGGTGATCACCAGCGCGCGCCTGCTGCCCGCCACCACATCGGTGTGTGCCCATGTCCGGGCGATGCCGCCATCCATGCAGTAACGCTGGCCCAGCAGCGTGGGGCCGATGGTGCCGGGCAAAGACGAACTGGCCGCCGCCGCATGGGCCAGCGGAATGCCATTCCTGCGCGCCACGGCCTGCCCGATGATCAGGCGCTCCCCGGTGTAGCAGTCGTTGGCCGTGGTGTACATTTTCGCCACCGGCCAGTCCGTGCGGCTGTCACCGGTGAGCAGCCACGGCAGACGTTCGACGCTGTCCCCGTTTACCTTGTTGTCTGCCGCCAGCGCAGCATGGCCGATGGCACGGATCGAGGCGGGGCTACCATCCTTGACCTGCAAATTGATCGCCTGCGCGCGCTGCTGGCTGGCGTTGGGGCTGGTCAGCGGGGCCATGCGGGCGAACAGCTTGGGGAAATTTCCGAAGAATTCAAATTCGCGCCGCAGCCGCAGGAAATGGCCGGAGGTCAGGGCCGAACCCAGATACGCGCCGGCCGAGGTGCCGACCACCATATCGGCCATATTGGGGTCCACCCCGAGTTCCAGCAGACCGTGGAAGAACCCGCAGTACCACGCCACGTAATATTCGCCGCCGCCGCCCAGTACCAGGGTCCGGTCAAGGCCCACAGCCAGATCGGACACTATAGGCGTTTCCGGCGCCGGGCGGGCGAGACCGTCGCCGCTGAACAGTTTGGCCGAAATATCAGCCGCCATCGCGTCCGGGTCATACCCGGCGGTCGCGGCTCGGGAAGACAGCGGCAGCGCACCTGCTGCAAAAAATCCGGCGGCACCGCCGAGGAAGCCGCGCCGGTTGGGCGAGATCATTGTGCGATCCTTCCGGACGTTGCACCGCGCAGCACGGTATCGTACCCGCCCCCCGGCCACCACAGCCCGTTTGCACCACAGCCCGTTTGCACCACGGCCAGCCCGCCAAATACAAAGAGGGTGGCAGTATTCCTGCCACCCTCCCTGCATCATCACCGCTGGCGCAACAGCGCCCCGTGCGGCGGCGTTTAGTTGGCAGCACCCGCCAGCGTCAGTTCCACGCGGCGGTTGGCCGTACGGCCACCCGGCGTACCATTGGACGCCACGGGGTCCTGATCGCCATGGCCAACGGCCGAAATCAACTCCGGCTTCACACCCTGCGAGATGATGTACTGCATCACGCTTTCAGCGCGCTTCTGCGACAGATCCTGATTGGTCGTGATGCCCTTTTCAATCAGCGACGGGCCAATCGGCGCATTGTCCGTGTAGCCATTCACCACAATCTTGTTCTGCTGCGTGGGCGCCAGTTTTGCGGCAAACTGGGCGATCAGCTTCTGGCCCGCCGCGCTCATTTCCCAGCTGCCCGAGGCAAACAGCAGGTCGCTGTTCACGGTGTATTTGATGGCACCCTGCAAGCGGCCAATCTGCTGCTGCTGGGCAGCAATCTGCGACGCCTGCTGCGCCGATTGCTGTTCAAGCTGATTATATTTCGCCTGCAGCGCATCGTAGTCGCTCTGCCACGTGCAACCGGCCAGAGCCAGCGTCGAAAGAACGGAAACCCCGATCATACGGACAACGGCGGTGGTCATGGTGTTACTCTCCCCCTCATTCTCATTGCATGGAGCGGCGTTCCATAAGTGGCCGGGCGTGACCAAAAAGGAACCTGCCTTTACCATTCTCCAGACCTTTTTGATAGGGGCGTGGAGCGCAGCCGGTACGCCCAACCTGCCGTACCGGCTGCAATCCCGCTCAGTCACCCGTGAGGCAAAAGCCTCAACGGGCTCCGGCAACGTCCATCAGGCCGTCCGGTCGCTCGCCACACCCAGGGCAGCCTGCGCCGCCGCAAGCCGGGCCACCGGCACGCGGTAGGGGCTGCATGAGACATAGTCGAGGCCGACCTCCTCGCAGAACGAAATCGAGGCCGGATCGCCGCCGTGTTCGCCGCAGATGCCCAGCTTCAGATGCGGCTTGGTGGCACGGCCCTTTTCGACGGCGATGCGGACCATCGCGCCCACGCCCTCAACGTCCAGCGAGACGAACGGGTCCTTGCCGACGATGCCGAGCTCCACATAGCGCGGCAGGAACTTGCCCGCGTCGTCGCGCGACAGGCCGAACACGGTCTGGGTCAGGTCGTTGGTGCCGAAGCTGAAGAAATCCGCACTCTCGGCGATCTTGTCTGCCGTCAGTGCCGCGCGCGGCAGTTCGATCATGGTGCCCACCACGTATTCAATGGTGGTCCCGGTCTCGGCGAACACCTCGGCAGCGATCTTGTCCACCTGCGCGCGGGTGATTTCCAGTTCGCGCTTCATGCCGACCAGCGGGATCATGATCTCGGGCACCGGGGCCTTGCCCAGTTCCTTGGCCACCGCAATCGCGCCTTCAAAGATGGCGCGGGCCTGCATTTCGTAGATTTCCGGGAAGGTCACGCCCAGGCGGCAGCCGCGATGGCCCAGCATCGGGTTGGCTTCGGCCAGTTCCGCCGCGCGGCGGCGCATGGAGTTCAGGTCGGAGCCCAGCGCCTCGGCCAGTTCCTCAAGCTCGGCATCCGCGTGCGGCAGGAATTCGTGCAGCGGCGGGTCGAGCAGGCGGATCGTGACGGGCAGGCCCGCCATGATGCGGAACAGGTCGATGAAATCCTGCCGCTGATACGGCAGCAATTTCGCCAGCGCCTGCCGCCGCCCGCGCTCGTCGCTGGCCATGATCATCTGGCGCACAGCGAAAATGCGCGCCGGGTCGAAGAACATGTGCTCGGTGCGGCACAGGCCGATGCCTTCTGCGCCGAACTTGCGCGCGGTTTCGGCAT
>CAIPHQ010000374.1 GCA_903864895.1 uncultured Rhodospirillales bacterium | reverse complement strand
TTTCTCGGCCGCCGTGCTGCACCATCTGGCGCATGCCGGGCTGCTGGACGGCAAGCTGAAGGTCCGCCCGCTGGTGCTGCCCGACCGGTTCATCGACCACGACACTTACCCCAAACAGATCGCCGCCGCCGGGCTGGATGCATCCCATATAGAGGCGGCCGCCATCGCGGCGTTGGGAAGCCCGCCATGACCGCAAATCTGCCGCGCCGCGCTGTGCTGACACTGCTGGTTGCCACGCTGCCGCTGGCAGCGCGGGCGCAGATGGGCGGTGCCGCGATGCCAATCCAGCGGATGCATGAGGCGCTGTTGCAGGCCATGCAGCAGGCCAAGCAACTTGGCTTCGAGGGCCGCGCCAAACTGCTGGCGCCTGCGGTCGAGCGCGCCTTCGCACTGCCGCAGATCCTGCAAACCTCGGTGGGCAGCAAATGGGCGGCACTGCCCGCAGCCCAGCAAGCCGAGTTGCTGGATGTGTTCACCCGCTACACCGTCGCGTCCTACGCCGCCAATTTCGACGGGTTTTCCGGCGAGCGGTTCGAGATCAAGGCCGACACCCGCGCCGTGGGGGCCGACCAGGTGGTGCAGACCCGCATCGTGCTGACGCATGGCGACCCGGTGCGGATCGACTACCAGATGCGCGAGGTTGATGGCGGCTGGCGTGCGGTGGACGTGCTGATCGACGGCTCGATCAGCCGGGTGGCGGTGCAGCGGTCGGATTTCCGTTCCCTGCTGGCGGGTGGCGATGCGGGCAAGCTGATCGAGTCGCTGCGGGCCAAGACAGCCGCGCTGGCGGCTGGCGGCAAGCCGTAGCCCGCGCATGATGCCGCCGGACACGGCACGCTGATGCGCACGGTCGCCATGACGGGCAGCGATTTCGGGCTGTCCGAAGCGGTCAATGAAGCCATCGAGCGCGCACATCGCGATGGCGTGCTGACCCATGCCAGCCTGATGATCGCCGGGCCCGCCGCGCAGGATGCGGTGCGGCGCGCCAAGCGGATGCCGGGGCTGAAGGTGGGGCTGCATCTGGTGGTGGCCGACGGCCCGGCGCTGCTGCCGGACCTTGATATCCCGGACCTGGTGGACGTGCGCGGCTGGTTTCGCGCCAGCCGGTCTGAGTTGTCGCTGAACTACGCCTTCGTGCCGGCGGTGCGGCGGCAACTGGCCGCTGAAATCCGCGCGCAGTTCGCCGCCTTCGCCGCCACCGGGCTGGTGCTGCACCATGCCGACGGGCACCGGCACATGCATCTGCACCCGGCGGCCGGGCGGATGTTGCTGGAGATCGGCGGACATTATGATTTGCGCCGCGTGCGCGTGCCGTTCGAGCCACGCCGGGTGCTGCGCGCCTGCGGGGCGCGGCCCACGCTGCGGGATCGCGCATTGCGGTTCTGGGCCGCCCGCTTCCGCCGCGCCGCCGCCGCCGCCGGGGTGGCCACCGGCGGGCCGGTGTTCGGCGCGCACTGGACCGGCCAGATGACCGAGGAGCGCGTGCTGGCGCTGCTGGCCCGCCTGCCGGATGGTGAGTCGGACCTGAATTTCCACCCCGCCCTGCGCGCCGATGACCTGCTGCGCGCGGAACTGCCCGGCTACGCGCATATGGCCGAACTGGCCGCCCTGCTCAGCCCACGCGTGCGGGCTGCCCTTGCGGCAACGGCCCCCGCAACCGGATAAGCCACGGCAGGCGCAGCAGCACCGGCAGCAGCACCAGCGTGGTCAGCACCGTGCAAGCCAGACTCAGCAGCAGCAGCGTGCCCATGCTGGCCGTGCCGGGATGCCCGGACAGCGCCAGTGAGCCGAACGCGGTGGCGGTGGTGAGCGCGGAAAACATGATGGCGCGCGCGGTGGCACTGCCAAGAAACCGCACCGCGCCCGCCCGCCAGCCCATCACGAAATACACGTTGAACGACACGCCCACGCCCAGCAGCAGCGGCAGGGCGATGATGTTGGCGAAATTCAGCGTCATGCCCAGCAGGATCGCGGCAGCGGCGGTCAGCAGGGCAGAAACCAGCAGCGGCAGCAGCACCAGCGCGATATCCAGCCCCCGCCGCAGCGCCAGCGCGAGGATGGCGGCGATGGCCAGCAGCGCGTAGCTGGCCGCACTGGCGAAGGCATGGGTGACGGTGGCGGCGGTTTCCACAATGGTCACCGCCGTGCCGCCCGCATCCGGTGCGGCGGCGCGCACCTCGGCCGCCAGCGCGCGCAGACCGGCACTGCCATGCGCCGCCGCGGTGCCGATCACCTGCACCCGCGCCCGCCCGTCCGGCAGCACCCAGTCGCGCGCCAGTTCGGGGGGAATGTCGGCCGCCGTGACCTTGCGTGCCGTCAGTGACAGCCGCAGCCGGTCGAGTTGCAGCGGCAGAAACCGGGTCAGCGCCGCGTCAGCCGCCATCAGCGTGGCATCGGGGGCAGCGGCCAGCGCCCGCAAATCCCCGGCGATCAGCGCCAGCGGATCATCGGCCTTCAGCTTGGGCAGCGCCTTGACGATCTGCCCCAGCGCGGTTTTCGCGGCCATCCGCAAATCCGCCGCCGTGACGGCCGAAGCGGGGGTGCGCGGGGCCAGCGTGGCTTCCAGCACGCCTGCGGCATCGGCCAGCAGCGGCAGTTTTTCCGCCTGCTGTGTTGGCACGAAGCTGGACAGCGTCATCACGCTGCCCGCCAGCTTGCCCTGCCGCAGCCGCGCGGCCAGCACGTCGGCCTGCGCCAGACCGGGGGCCAGAATGTCCACGCTGTACGGGTCGGTCAGCGGTGAGGCCGCCAGGTCGGCCAGCGTGCGCATCGCCTCGGTATGCGGGTTCTTGGTGTGCAGCGGGTCGCCGTCGAACACCAGCGTGGGCAGCAGCGCCGCCCCGGCCAGCGCGGCGGCGGCGAACAGGCCCAGCACCGGCCAGCGGGCGCGCGACAACTGCACCTCCAGCGCCTCGCCCCACGCAAACCCCACGCCCGCCGTTTCCGGCTTCGGGCGGAACAGCTTCAGCAGCGGCGGCAGCACCAGCAGCGTGGTGATGAAGGCGATCAGCATGCCCGCGCCCGCGATCAGCCCCAACTCGGCCACGCCCGCAAACGCGGTGGGCACGAAGGCAAGGAACCCGCTGGCGCTGGCGGCGGCGGCCAGCAGAATCTCCGGCCCGGCGTTGAAGCCGGTCAGCGCCAGTGCCGGGCCAGCTTCCGGCTCCGCCACCAGAGACTGGCGGAAGCGCACCGCGAACTGGATGGCGAAATCCACCGCAATGCCCACGAACAGCACCGCAAACGCCACGGACACCAGATTCAGCGTGCCCACCGCAAGGGCCGCAAACCCCAGCGT
>CAIPHQ010000373.1 GCA_903864895.1 uncultured Rhodospirillales bacterium | reverse complement strand
TTCTTGGTGCCAATGCTGCCCAGATAGGCAGCAATGTTCTTGGCGTCGGTGGATGTGGCGATGCCGGTGAACGAGATCATGCCGCCTTCCTTGGCATCACCGTTCATGGCCGACGATACGTCACCGGCTTCCTGGTGCTGGATGTTCGGCCCCATGCCGCCTGCGCCATTGGCGCCATGGCAGCCGTAGCAGTTGTATTTCAGCCACGCCCGGCGGCCTTCCTGAATCGGGCTCAGCGTGGCGGCGTGGCCCGCGGCCGGGGCCAGCGCGGCGGCCGCAGTTACGGCAGCAAGCGCAATCATGGTCAGTCGCATCGTCCACTCCTCCTGATCATTGAATCTGTTGCGTCGGGGCTGCCGAGGCAGACGCCAGCGGCGCGGCCGCGATGGGCACGCCGTAGTCGTGCAGGATCGCCGCAATTTCGGCCGTATGGCGGCCAATGGCGTCCTGCACCTGGTCGCGCAGGGCCAGGTCTTTCTTGCGCACGCCCATCGTCATCTGGAACTCGAACGGCACGCCCGGCATTGCCGGATCGGCCGCAATCTGTTCCAGCCGCAGCGCAGTGCCATGGGCACGGGCGAAATAGCCCGCGAACGGCCCCCAGACGAACGCCACGTCGATGCTGCCATCGGCCACCGCATCGACAATCTTGCCCTGCGGGCTGGCAACGCCTTCTTCGGCCCACATCGGGAAGGCGGTGATGTGCTGCACCACCCCGCGCCGCGACAGTGCCACCGCCGGCGGCGTGGTCGCCCCCTCGTTGCCCACAAGTTGCAGCCCGATATTGGCGTCGTGCAGCCAGGCATCGTCGAACGACGTAAAGTGCCGTTTGTCGTCCGCCCTTGTGATCGCCACGTAGCTGGAGGCGAAATACGGCCTGGTCTGGGCAATCTGGCGCATTCCGGCCGGCACGCTCACCACCAGATCGCACGCGCCGTCATTCAGCGTGCGGCGCAGGAAGGTCTTGTGTTCGGGGAAGAAGAAGAACTCCACCCCCATGTGCATGTCGGCGGCAATCAGCGCCGCAATCTTGTTCTCGAAGCCTTCGCCCGCCTTGTTGGAATAGGGCAGGTTTTCCGGGTCGGCGCAGACCATCAGCGTGGGCTTGTCAGCCGCCGCAGTGTCCTGCGCCAGCGCGCCGGCCGCCGGGGCTGCCGCCAGCGTGGCGGCCAGTAAAATCCCGGTCAGACCCTGGTGCTTGGCCATGGTGCAATATCCTTCTCGGCAGAACGGCGCGGCGCCCAACAGTCCGGGCACCGCGCCAGCCGGCTACGGCAGCTTGAACACATGCACAACGCCGCTCGTCGGCGTCACCGCCGCCGGCTGCACGGTGGCATTCTGGCTTGCGCCAAGTTTCTGCGCCGCCTGCGTCAGCACCCGCGCGTCCGATCCGAACGTGCTGCCCGCCGGGCACGGGCCACCCGCAAAGCCGCCGTTCAGGAAGCCCAGGCCCGTCGTGATCGCCACGCGCTGCTTGCCGTCCGGCCCGCTATACGTGATGGGGGCGGACGCAATGCCGCATTCCAGCGTCTTGGAAAACAGCGTCTTGCCGGTGGTGGCGTCCAGCGCTTTGAACTGGTTGTCCAGCGTGCCGTAGAACACCACGTTGCCCGCCGTGGACAGCGCGCCGCCGAACACGGCCAGCGGTTCGGTCACAGACCACACCCGCTTGCCCGCCACCGGGTCGAACGCCACGAACTCGCCCATCGTGCCGCCGGCACCCGGGGTGATGCCAAGGCTGACACCGGTGAACGGCGTGCCCGCGATGTAGTTGGCCAGCAGCGGCTCGTAATCCATGCACATGTTGTGCGCGCCGAAGTAGAACAGCCCGGTTTTTGCCGAGAAGCTGGAGTATTCCCAGTCCTTGGCACCGATGGCCGACGGGCAGATGCCGGTGGTGTTGACGCCCTGATGCGTCAGCAGCGCCTGGTTCACGGCCGGCAGGCCGGTCTTCAGGTCAACGCCAGTGGCCCAGTTCGCATAGCTGAACGAATTGGCGCTGATCAGCTCGCCGGTCACGCGGTCAAGGATGTAGGCAAAGCCGTTCTTGTTGAAATGCACGATCACCTTGCGCAGCACGCCGCCGATCGTCAGGTTCACCACGGTGTCTTCGTTCACCGCGTCGTAGTCCCAGCTGTCATGCGGCACCAACTGGTAGGCCCAGTTGGCCTGCCCGGTGTCGGCATTGCGGGCGAAGATGCTCGCCCCCCATTTGTTGTCGCCGGGCCGCATGTCCGGGTTGAAGGTGCCGGGCTGCGAGGTGCCGTAGAAGATCTGGTTGGTGTCCGGGTCGTAGGTAATCCACGCCCAGCTTGTGCCGCCGCCCTGCTTCCACATCGTGCCGGGCCAGGTGGTGCTGCCGAGGTCGGTGCCCTTGTCCTTGGCGAACCACGGCTTGAAGCTCTTGCCGATCAGCACGTCCTTGTCGGGGCCGGTGGCGTAGGCCTGCCACAGCAGCTTGCCGGTGTTCAGATCCAGCGCGCGGACAGACCCGCGCACGCCCATTTCCGAGCCGGAGGAGCCGAAGATCACCTTGTTGTTCACAATGATCGGCGCGGTGTTCAGCGTCTCGCCGTTCCACGGGTTGGCGACTTTGGTACGCCATTTCTGGGTGCCCTTCACCGCATCCACGGCCACCACGTTGCCGTCCAGCAGCGTGTACACCACCAGACCATTGGCATAGGCAGCGCCGCGATTGACCACGTCGCAGCAGGTCAGGCCGCGCGCATACCCGGCGGGGTTGGGCTTGAACGTCCACAGCGTGGTGCCGGGCTTGGTCAGGTCCATCGCGATCAGGTTATTGGGGAACGGCGTGACGTAGTACATCACGTTGTTCACCACCAGCGGGCTGCCCTGGTGGCTGCCCTTGGTGCCGGTGGGAAAGCTGAACTCCTCGACCAGTGTGCCCACATTCGCCGTGGTGATGCCGGTCAGCGAGCTGTAGTTGGTGCCCTGCGGCGTGCCGCCGGCGGCCGTCCATGTGCCGCCCGTCTGCGCAGACGCCATGCCGGGCAGCGCTGCCCCGGCGAGCAGGGCGGCGGCCAACGCGCCACGCCAGCTTCGGCGCTGCGGCGTCGTGCCGTGGGCGGAAGTCGATGCCTCAACTGTCATGTTGGTCTCCATTGATCTTGGAACGAAGCAAGCCCGGTTGATGGCGGCGCAGAACTGTCAAACACCCAAACAATCGAACAGGCCTTCCTGTGCCCGGGCCAGCTTGGCCAGCCAAGGCAAGCTACAGGTGCGAACCTGACAGGTCACTGACGTCACGCCCGTCTGTCACCAAAGCATAAATATGCTTCTTGTGGACTATTTCGCATCAATTGATACATCATTGCCTTGCGCCAAATCAAAATCCGCTTGCCAGATTTGCCGTGGCGGTTCAGCCGGCGCTGTGCCCTGACCGGAAGTACGTGTGCCGTCAGCGGCAGCGCCGCTCACCCGCCCGCCTGCTCCCCCACCCGCCGCGCCTCGGCCAGCAGCGCGCCCGCCAGCACCGGCAGCGGGTCGCGCAGCGGCACCACCAGACCCACGGTTTTCACAATCTCCGGCGCTTCAATCCGCAAGGCCCGCGCCTGCGGCCCGAGGTCGAGCGTGCCGAGGAAATAGTCCGGCAGAATGCCGCTCCATTGCCCGGTGCGCAGATGCGCCAGCAGCGCGGTCATGGAATCCGATTCCAGCGCCGCCGTCGCCACCACGCCCGCCGCGCGGAAGGCGTGGTCGACGATGCGGCGGTTCTGCATGTCCGGCGTCAGCAGCGCGAGGCGCACTGCCGCCAGTTCGGCCCAGGTGACCGTATCACGGCCCGCGAACACCTCGGGGTTGGCGGACACGAAGCGGTAGCTTTCCTGATACAGCGGCACGCTGACCATGCGGCCCAGCGGTTCGTTGTCCAGATACGTGATGCCCGCATCGGCTTCGAGGTTTTCCAGCGTCGCCAGAATCTCGTTGGACGTGCGCGACAGCACCATCAGCCGCACCTCGGCGTGGCGCGCGATGAACGGCGCGGTCAGGCGCGGCAGCATCGGCAGCGCGGTGGGAATGGCGGCCAGCCGCAACTGCCCGTGCAAATCGCTGCGCAGCGCGCCGATGTCCTGCCGCATGGCGCGCATGTCGCCCACAATGCGGCGCGACCAGTCCAGCGCCCGTTCGCCCGCTTCGGTGAAACCACGGAACCGGCTGCCGCGTTCCACCAGCATGACGCCGAAGGTTTCTTCCAGCTGCTTGATTCCGGCGGAAAACGTGGGCTGCGTGGTGCCGCAGGCCTGTGCGGCGCGGCCGAAATGCCGTTCCTGCGCCAGGGCCAGCAGATATTCCAGCTTGTCGATCACGCCGAGATCTCCCGTCGCCACAAGCTATGCACCGCTTGCCCCGCCTTGCCCAGCACCCGCAAACCGGTTGACGCCGCCCTGCGGCGGCCGTTCACTGCCGGGATGCGC